>NZ_BORF01000002.1:0-368250 GCF_018333035.1 Bacillus sp. J41TS8 | reverse complement strand
TGTTCACGCTGATCTTTTGATTGCTTGGACAACATGGTAAAACCTCCAAAAACTAGATTTCACTCATATTTTAACAAAAAAAGCTTGTCGATGAAGCCATTTTTTGTGACTTTGTCGACAAGCTGAGGCTCTTTTTAAAAAGAGCCTTTTTTTAATCAATACAGGAAAACTCGCCTCTATTGAGCATCGCTTTGCTCCAAAGAAAGACTATTTCCCCCTATGCTTTTGTTTCGCTTTTTGCTTTCTGAGTAAATACTTTTGTTCTTTTTCCTTTTCCCGCTGCTCTTTTGTCAGCCGCTGTTTCTTTCGTTTTCTTGCATCCAGCTCTTGTTTTATCGCTTCTTGCGCCTTATGAGACACACCGGCATTTTTCAATTCTTTAGACACTTGCCGCTGCAGCCTTTTCGGATTGATTTTGCGCGGGCGGCGGGCGTCCAGCCTAACTCCTTCCTGTTCTGCTTGTGACAGTGCCTGTAAAAGTTGATGATGAACAAAATGCAATACTTCCGAATCCTTCGGCTCTTTGCCAAACAAATGCCGGACAGCTCTCAGCTTACCTCCAATCACAACTTCAATGACTCCTATCCAAAACTGACCATCATAGTAAACCGTTAATTTCATAACGATTCCCTCCTCCATCAACATGTACTTCAGAGAATGACGGACATCCCGAGGAGGGGAAGGTTACTGGCATGATCAATCATGCATCCGGACTACCAACCGAATCGTGTTTTTTCATTCTCCGCTAAAAATTTTATCAATTTTTCCAGTTTAGGAAAAGGGGTAAAGTTCTTTTATATCAATATATTAAGACAGAGTTAATCGAATCATAGAGAGCCCCTGCCCGTTCCTGAAATGCAATATTTTGTTTTTCTAATGGCTCCTTTTATCTAAAGCAGATCCAGTTCCAAAATGACGCGAATTGCAAGGATATAAAACCATTTTCCTTTCAACCAAAAAAGGAAAACAGAATTCGGTTGCCTAGTGTATAATATAACCTGTACATAAAAGCTTTGCTCACTCAAGGGAAGTCTTGCTCACCCTCATTGAAAGGGGGTGATGCATATGACAACATTTGAAACAATCTCATTAATGATTGCTTTCGGCATGTTAATTGCCGTGTTGTCAAAAAAAGAAAAATAGACCTCCCTTGAGCCTGGAAACTTAAAGGGATAGGTCTATCACTTAGATCCTATGAGCAAGCCCTTGGTGGGCTGCTTTTTGTACACTGACTCGACTGTTGGCGCAGTCGGGTCTCTTTTAGTTTATGCATTTTCAAAAAAAGAAATACTTGTGTTAACCAACAGTCAGTTGGTAAAGTGGCGTTTCTAATGAGATTATAACACATGTTCCTTTAAAGTTTCTCCTATTTGTTATCAAAAAATCAACGTTATGTTTACTTTCAAAATCACGTAAAGGTGCGGCTGGATACCTCTTCTATTTGCGTTTCACATGAAAAAGAGATAAAATGATTGTTAAATCGTAATAATTACGCTTTATGTGCCGTATTGAAAGAAAGGCCATATAAATAAACAAGCAAAGGCCGCACAAAGAAAACGGCAAGAGAAGGCAGAAATATAGAGAGCTTGCGAAAGGAGTGAAAAACTCAAGGTGACGATGAAATACTGAGGAGGTTACCGGGGCCTTCTCCCCATTATGGGTATCACCTTTTGGGACAGTTATCGACCGGGTCTGCCTCTATATTCATTCTTAGTTCTTTATCATTTTATCGCTTACAAATCGTAATTATTCTGTTTTGATCGGAGGGAAGATACATATGGCGACATGGGATTTAAGTCATATGAAACATCATATCTTTATCTGCAACGGCAGCAGCTGCAATCGGGTCGGGACTGAGGAACTGACTCAAGTGATTCGGCAAGAAATCTCAGAGCGGGAGCTTGACGATGTCATTCATACAACGCGCACGCGGTGTAATGGAAGATGCCAAGATAAATGCGTGGTCATCCACTACCCGAAAGGAACTTGGTATAAAGATTTAAAACCTGAGGATGTCCCCCTCCTGATTGACTCGCTTTGTACCAATGAAGATTATACAGAAAAAGCAAGCCATTTGTATGATGGCCAACGTTTCGGGCGTTCATCCGGCATCATCGCCGGAGTCCCAAAAGACAAAGAAAAAGTAATCAAAGTATCGAAAAAATTGTAAATGGAGTCGAATGATCATGCCTTTAACTAAAAAGAAAATTCCTGTCACTATTCTCACTGGATATTTAGGCGCCGGGAAAACCACACTTTTAAATCGAATACTTACAGAAAAACACAATCAAAAGATTGCGGTTATTGTTAATGAGTACGGAGAAATCGGGATAGACAATCAGCTCGTCGTTGATTCTGAAGAAGAAATTTTGGAAATGAACAACGGCTGTATCTGTTGCACGGTCCGCGGAGATTTGATTCGTATTTTGCGAACTCTCGTATTCTCAATGGATCAAGGGAAAGTTGCATTCGATCGGGTTTTAATCGAAACAACGGGACTGGCTGACCCTGCCCCTGTTGCCCAGACCTTTTTTATGGATGAACTGCTATCTGACATATTTGAAGTTGACAGTATCGTCACGGTAGTAGACAGCAAGCATATCACAAGGCATCTGGATGATCAGGATGAAGCTCAAGAACAAATCGCTTTTGCTGACGTCATCATCCTCAATAAAACAGATTTAGTATCAAATGACGATCTGGAATCCTTGGAGCAAAGACTTGTCAACATGAATCCTGCGGCTAAGAGGCTGTATGCCAGGGATTGCAACATCAATTTAAAAGATATACTGGGGATCAATACGTTTGACGTCAATCGAAAACTTGAAATCGACCCTCATTTTCTAGAGGATCATCATCACCACCATCATGATGATAAAGTGTCTTCTATTGCTTTTCGGGAAGAGAAGCCTCTTGATTTGGCAAAAGTGGATCATTGGATGAGTTATCTCGTACGGGAAAAAGGCGAAGATTTATTACGTTATAAAGGGATCCTTTCTATTAAAGGGGAAGAATATCGAATCGTATTCCAAGGGTTGCATATGCTGTTTTCAGGACGTCCGGACCGGAAGTGGAATGAAAACGAGACAAAACAAAGCGAACTTGTTTTCATTGGAAAGGACTTGGACAAAGAGGAACTGGAGCGGCAATTTAAAAATTGCATCGCAAAGTGATATTTTTCGCTTTGTTGGCCCTCGCTTTCCTTAAAATAGAAAGAGCGAGCTTTGATTTTGCGAGTCTTTTTCAAGGGCAAAATGAGTTTTTAAGCAGGTTATTGCCTGCTTTTCTTTTTGTTCTTAAAACTGAGCCCCTTGTCCACCTGACAAATTTTCAATTCATTTAAAGAGTGTTGGTTCCTCAGTTCGGGGAAATTTTGATCGTCCCGGCTGCTTCCCGCTCCCACCGGTTTTCAAGCTGAACCTCCAAAGCCTTGTATCTTTTAAGCTCCTTTATGGATGACAGAAAAGACAATTGTTCAGCTGACACGATGACCCCTCCTTAATATAAAAAGAGACACCAAACGAACGCATCAAGCGTAAGTTCAGTGTCCGAAGGTTCTCTCTGTCTTAGACTTTATAAAAACTTAGGATTCAAGGTTTTATTAATCAAATCCTTTTCATTTTCCATAACATCCTGATCTTTAAAATAAATTTTCAATGTAAGAGCGTCAGTAAACATAAAAACTTTATTATGATCTGAAAAGAATAGGTATTGATTTGATCTTACTGCCATTTTCCCAATAATGGAATATTCATTAATATTTTCGATCGCATATCCTCTACATGTTTCAAGCAAAGTTGGTTCCATACTGTATAACCCTTTGGAAATCAGAAATTTTTTATACTCTTTATACGCGATGCTAATCTCTTGATCTTGATCATCTATATCTTCTAAATCTATTTCTCCTTCCCAATACGCACTTAAAAAAGGAGTAACGATGGTATTTTCAAAATTAGTTAAATAAGGGGCGACCCATTTAAAAAATTGATCTTCTAACTCAATCCATTCTTTTGAATCAATGCAAATTTCGGAATACGGGTTCTCGACTGATTCAAATCCAAAAGAACTGTAAAAATCTTTTTTCTTCAATTTTTCATCTGGCATACCAATAATTAATTTAAACTCGTTTTGTTCATCATCTTCCCAGTTGAAAAATTGGTATTCTGACAACTCTTTTAATAATTCTGTTGTTGCTAATTTCATTTCTTCACCTACTTAGATAAAATTCTACCTTTTCCGTCCAATGAGGCAACATCCGTGCGCAAAAGATCAGTGTCCGCAGGCTCACTTTCTTGGACTCGATATTCACGTTCGTTTTTCTTGTCTCTATCGTATGACAAAATGGAATAAAAAAAGCCCCTCTTTTTCTCGGATATAAACATAAAAAAACTTGAAAGGCAATAGCCAATCAAGGCAGAAGAGATACATATTATTTATATTTTCAATTCATCATTCAATAAGTATTAATCATCATCACCAAATAGTAACTCATCCATTTCTTCTCGGTCTTTTGCAATGCCTTCATAAGTTTCGATCAGGTTCTTTAACATCTCAAGTGTTATTTCTCTGTCATTTTCATAGATTTTAACGCTAGCTCCCAATGAGAGTAGCTGTTCTATAATGATTACTAATGATTTCAATTCTTCCGTGTCATAATAATCACATTCAATAACAGGTTTTCCTAATTCAATGGCCTGCTTTAGTTCCTTAATAGGTTTAGATGATGTTTTCCTTAATAACGAAATGTACTTAGTAATATTTGAATCATTGAGTACTTCCACATAAATCAAGTCCATCATAATAACTCCCCTTTAGATTAAAAATCTTTAATATCCTTAATGGGTTTTCCAGGGAGGCTATTTTTATAATTTCCTCCGTGCCACCCGTATAAATGTTCCCTTATTGTTGCAGGATAGATAACTTCTCCTTTGTCACTTAAATGAGGGAATTTAGAAGCGCTATAACTGTGATGTCCTTGCATCGTTTTCCCTTCATATTTTGGCCTCTTATTTTTTAAAATATCTTGTGCTTGCTCTTTTGACCAATTTCTTGTTGGAGCTTCACCATTAAGTATTCTTGTTTTTTCTTGTTTCCAAAAAGCCTTAACACCTTTATCTCGCTTAGCTGCAAACTTCTTATTCCAAGTATATACTTTGTATTCTTCTCGAGTAATAGTCCTATTGTCTATTTTGGATTTAAGTTCCTTTAATTTTTTGACACCAACTTGTTTAAATTGCACAGGGTGTTCTGCCAAATCAAAGTTTTTAACTCTTTCTGCAATAACAGTCTCTGCTTTTTTAGTACTTGTATTTTTTTCGGCTGTTTGAGAAACGTTCTTAGCTTCCTTTTTAGCGACTTCTGATTTCACTTCATTCTTTACTAGCTTTTCAGCTTCTTTTTCAAGGCCTTTTCCAACCTTTTTTATTGCTTTGGTTGTCAGAGTTCTACCTGCATTACCGAGGTTAAGATACTCTAAAATTTCCAATGGCGTTCCTTCAAAGTATGAGTCATTTATTTTAGCTGATGCAGCACCTCTGGCTTCTGGAATACGATCCACAACCATCACTTCTTCTTTGTCATTTGCTATATAGGTGCGTACAATCTGGCCATTTTCATATACACGATATCTGCCGCCAATAAAACTTGGATCTGAATGATCTCGTACAGCTTCGTCTGGAATATGAATATCTTTGACTACTTTCCATCCTTTATGATTATATAGTTTACCATCAATAACCCGGATATCTCCATAAACCTTTGGATGTTTCGCAAGTTCTTTTTGCAATGCATTCAAATCAAAATCGTTCGTATGAACGTCTTGATTGATGTTTTCTTCATTGTCTTCCCTAATCACCGTATCCACATTGGATCGTTTATTTTTGTTGAGCTTTTCAAGCATCATCTCCATCGGAGACGGTTCGGTATTCTTCAGTTGGCTCTGCAGTCCGCCAGCTAGTCCGTTTATTTTAGAGTTATCATCCGACTTTAAAATGGAACCTTTTTGATAGCCGGTAATTTCAATTTTAGGCCCTGTGTACATTTTTTCAAGCCTGGTTATGTATCTCTGCATCGTTTCCAGGTCGTTTTCAGCGGTTTTAAGAGCGCTTGTCTGTTCCCTGTCGAACGTATACAGCTTTTCAATTGTCTGATTGATTTCCTTTAAGGCTTTCTGATTCTGTTCGTGAAAGCCGCTGTCATTCAAATCAGGCAAATCGACAATGTGGCTGACTTTTGCGATCGTGGCGTTTGTTTTAGATACCAAACGCTTCGTTGTGCGGTCGGCTGAATTCACCCCTTGGTCGAGCTCGTGTTCGAGAAAGGTTTGCGATATAAATCCGTTATGATTCGGTTCAAAGGAATTCAGCGCATTTTTGATTTTTTTCAATGCAGACTGATATTCCCCAATAAGAGTTTCGTAAAACTGAAGGAATGGAGTATGGCATTCTTCATAAAAGTTACGTATCGCGTCTCCCCCTTTCCCCTTTAAAGCATCATCAAGTGATGTAATGCCCTCAACACTTTTTTTAACTTTGGCGATTTCGTCTGATTGATGTTTTAATTGTTCCAGCGTTTGATCAATGGCTTTGTGCAACGCTTGAACATCCAGAGTCTTCATAGCATTCTCCTCTAATACTAAAGTGACATATCTCGAGATATTTTACCACTTTATAGAAAAGAATTGGTGAATAAAACCTGTCAATCCATGAAAATGAATCTTTTAGATTAGGTCATTGAACCTATTTGTTAAGGGATTGAAATACATAAAAAAAGCCGCTAATTAAACGGCTAAAAGGATATTCCAAAAACTCATTTTTAGATTAAATAACAAAATAATGATTGGGTGCGCTTGTGATGTTTCTTGAAGCTGTGTTGATATCATCGTTGTTCGAAAAATGACTGAGAAAGCCAAGTCCAATTATCATAATCCCTAAACCGATCTTCATTTTAGACTTCATACAAACATTCCCCCTTCAATATTTGCTTTTGAGCATAGACCATCTTTTTAAGACAGATGAGACTATCCTCTGTTTTTCCATTATAATCTAGATAGGTGCCGGCTAACAATGCCAGCTCTTCCAAATACGGAAATCCTTTGCTTGTTTCCAGTCGGTTGAAAATTTTAAAAAGTGATGTAGTTTCACCCCGTCTTATATAAAGTGACTCGAGAGCTTCAAAAAGGCTTATAAACAGATGATCTTTAAGCTCCACAGCACTTCTAAGCCCTTTTCGGTAATAATCCTTGGCTTTATCATGCTTATTTTGTTTGAAATTGATTAGTGCCAAGTCGTGATATGCTTGCGGCAAATTTTTTGATTTTAATTTTTTATATTGAATGAGAGCTTGTTCAATATATCTTGCAGCCTTATTTAAGTTGTCCATTTTGTGATAGCAGTTGCCAAGGTTGTAAAAAGCAGAAGCGTATATCTGTGGATTTTTCTTTTTTAATAGTTCTGCGCCTCTAAGTGCTTGATTTAGGTGTGGAAGAGCCTTTTCATGATTCTCTAAATCATCATAATTCCCAGCAATGACAAAATGACACTGAATAAGGCGAACAGAATAGAGTTCATATTTTTTGTAAATGTTATATGCACGCTCTGCAAAGTACATCGAAACGTGGGTCATTTTCATGTGGTAATAGACTTCAGCCATTTTAAAGTGAAATTCCGCTTTTTCAATCGAATCTGATATAGCAGGAAATTGACGTTCCGCTCTTTTATAATAAGTAATTGCCTTCGTATATTCTCCATTCCTGAATTCGTACATCCCTCGAAAAAAATGATAATAATACGTAAGCATATGATCTAATTTTCGTTTATTCCCTTCAATTCTCTTCAAATATTCTGATAATTCCATCTGTTTTTCACCCGAAGGTGCTATATATTCAATCATTATACTGTGGCGGAAAGCCATCAACTGATAATAGATTAGTAAATCCTGATCTTCTTCCATAACCTCTATATCCCTTTCAATTTCAGCTTTAAGCATTTCGGCGTCTGTCACATTGAATTTTTGAATATGCTGGTGCCACTCAGTAATTTTCATCCCCACTTCTGCAGATGAGATTCTATCCAACCTTTTCACCCTTCCCTTAACTATACTAATGATGTAAATTTTAACAATATTTCATCATTCGAAAAAGACGTTCGGGCCACCGCAATTAAATTTTCGGTTCCCCCCGCAACAGCAATTTGAGAAAGGATTAAGAACTATTGATTTAATGGGGGTGATTTTAGGTGATTAAAGTTAGATGCTATTGCGGCTTTTTAAAAGGGAGCGCTATATAATCCCAAGAGCTGTCGAAAATTTGTAAATGGCTCGCCGTTTGACCAGATAGTATTTGTCCTTTTTCAACCCTATCTCCATATAAATCTCAATGTCCTTTATTTTTTGAGAGCAACAGGCTGGGAATTCATATACTTCTACCTAATCATAAACTTTATATAATGGCCTTTTTTGAACGTTGAAGATTGCATCACCGATTTCTAGGCAAATATACAATTATGTATAGACAAACTTCCAGTCCAAAATAGTCGAATATAATTCTTTATTATAAATCGTAAGATAAAAAGGAGTGATAGGGCTTGTTTTATGATCAATATCCTGTAAACCCGTTTTCATTCCCATCTTTTCATCGGCCATTTGGAATTGAATCCAGTACCTATGTTCGGAATATGCGAGCATTTAGAGATCTTGACCACCTTCGCAGAAATATTGTTCGTTTATTGGGCAGGATGGGGTATGTATTAGTCAGAATTGGAGTGGATCAATTTAATAATCTAGGAGTTACAGGCCAAAGACCCGGTACAGCCTACCAAGAGCTATGTGAAATCTGGATTTATCATAAACACCTTGAGGGCAGAAGTTACGAGGAAACCGTTCTTGCTGAATGTACTACTGATGAAGAGGCTAAAAGACATGTCGATCAGGTTGTCGCCGCGCTACAGGGAATGGTTCGACCTATAGAGCCTTAATTGTTAGAATTTGCTTCATTAAAGTAGAATCAGAATCACATTCAAACCATGCATTATTAGGGGAGAAGGGCCATTAAAAGCGGATACAACCCGTGCACAAATAGTGTCAGCAGGCTCTCCGTCATGGACTCGCTCTTCACGTTCGTTTTTCTTGTCTTTAACGTATGACAAAGTAGAATAGCCAAAAGCCCACCATTTTATCCCCTTTTAAAAAGTACTCAATTAGAGATCGAGTGCTTGCTATATGCAATTATTCTTCATCGTCCCACTCTTCGTCTTCTTCCCAGTTTTCTTTAGACTCCTTAAGGTTTTCTATGAAAAACTCTAGAAAATTAGTAGCTACTGTTCGACCATAACCCTCTTGATTATCCCAAAGTATAACTGGGCATTCACCATCTACCATCCTGTTTGTATCAAGACAATAAGAGAATTCATCTACGTATTCAATGACTACGATACCATCAATTAAACCATAGTGATCTCTGTAATCTTCAGTAACTGTTACTACTCTTGAAACTTTTCCATGACCTAAAATATCTACACCGTAAATTCCACCGGACCCATAGTTTTTTAAAAACCATTTATAACTTTCGGGTAGTTTTACATTTAGGTTTTCTTGAATATCATTAATTTTTTCGATGCTAATGCCACCTGTAAAATCATCATCTTCAGCATTTTCTTTTATGAATTGTTCAACTTCCGAATAGTTCACAGAAATCACCTCTTAATCTTGATTCTCAAATTGTTTCATTCTTTTTTCTTCGTGATTTTTTAATTCTGTTACTCCAGCCAAACTTATTACTTTCTTGATAGATACAAACAGCTTATTAAACATTTGATCTGATTTTGCTTCAATTCGAGAGGCTAGCCAAAATGCTAAATGCGCTCCAATTTTTGGGGAAGAGCACGGGTTTCATGTTGCTGAAAAAGCGATCACCGGCTAAAAAATTAAATCAGTGTTTCAATGACTGAAGCGGACTCCTAAAGGGTCTGCTTTTTTGTTCTTAACAGCCCTCGGGATTACCCGAGAGCTGTCGTGAGATTGTAAATTGACCCGCCGTTTTATTTGATCGTATTTCTCCTTTTAAGGCCATCTTCATATAAATCTCAAGGAGCCTTTTAATCCTTCACATTGCTTTTCATTAACCATTCTACTTCCGTTAATTCTTGTTTTTGAACGTCTTTTGTGTGTTTTTTTGTGAAATGGACCTTAAGAGCTTCTTCGTTTTCCCAAATCTCCCAGAGCATGATTTTGCGTTCTGATGGTTCAAGGGGATACGCATGGAATTTAATGCATCCTTCTTCTTTGTTCGTTTCTTCCTCAAGTATTTTGAATTCCTTCATTATTTCATTGAGGTCTTTATCACTGATAATTTTTAAGCATGCCGTTATGTAATGCATCCAAATTCCCCCTTCAAATCATTTCATAGCCTTTCATTATAACATTTTCTCGAAAAATGAAAACAACTGCGAAATTTGTCTAATGGCTGCCGTATGGGTTTCCACTTAAAAAAGGGCTCTCTATGAGATGAAGCCCTTTTTCCCTATCTTGAGAATAACCGGACGATATACGTGCCGCTTCCTGATGTTCTGGACACTAAACTTTTTAATGGGTGTTGAAACAATCCGTCTAAAAGTGGTCAAAATGTGGCCAATAAAATGAAAATCGCTCACAGCCGTTGATGTAGCAAGGGCTGTGAGCGATTAGATATTTACATGACCCGTTTAAACATCTTCTCCATCTCATATGTCGAGTAGTGAATGATGATTGGCCGGCCGTGCGGGCATGTGAATGGGTCGGATGTTCTGCGCAGCTCATCGAGCAGGGCGATGATTTCGTCGTCCCGCAGATGATGGTTGGCTTTGATGGAGCCTTTGCAGCTCATCATGATTGCGGCTTCTTCACGCAGTTTTTTGATGTCGATCGTGCGGTCATCAAGGACCTGTTGAATGATGTCTTCAATGATCGTCGTTTCTTCCCCTTTTGGAAACCAAGTCGGGTGGCATCGGACGATATAGCTGCCGGCGCCGAACGATTCGAGAAAGACGCCGACTTTGGCTAAATCGTCCAAGTGCTGGTCGATCGTCAGCGCTTCATTTTTTGAATAATGGAATGTCAGCGGCACAAGCAGGTCCTGGACTTCCGATTCGACTTCCCCGACTTTTTCACGGAAATATTCGTATTTAATCCGCTCCTGTGCGGCGTGCTGATCGATGATGTACAGCCCGTTTTCATTTTGGGCGAGAATGTAGGTGCCGTGCATTTGGCCGATCGGATACATGATCGGCACCCTTTCTTTTGGCGTCTCTTCGTCATGGGCGTTTTCGCCTGCCTGTTCCGGTTCGGCTTGTACGGCCGCTTCGGCTTCCGCCGTATACTCTTCCGCTCCAGGCCATTCAGGTTTGGTGTCTTGCATAATGCTTTCTTCGCGCTCTGCGGGAGCGGGAGGAGGCGGGTCCTTGACTACCGAGCTTAATTTCATCGCCGAAAACGATGGCTCCGGCTTATATTCTCTTTCAATATCAGGATCAGAAAGAGGTGCCGGCTCTCGTACCTGGTCGAAATCAAGCTTTTGCTGTTCCGGTTTATTGATCAGAGGTGCGGTTTTTTTCGGAACTTGCACGCTTGGAATGAGCTGCTGCTGTTTAAAGACGTCTTTGATGGCGTCGCGAATCAGTTCGTGAAGCTCCGTCTCTTTGCTCAGCCTGACCTCCAGCTTTGACGGATGCACGTTGACATCCACAAGCAGCGGGTCCATGTTGATTTCAATAAACGTGATCGGATGGCGGCCGATCGGAAGAAGCGTATGGTAGCCCTCGTGGATCGCTTTCACGAGCGGAAAATTTTTAATGTATCTGCCGTTGACGACAGATGACATGTAATTTCGCGATGCACGCGTAATTTCAGGAAGGGCGATATAGCCTTTCACTTCAAAATCAAGAGATCTCGCTTCAAGCGGGAGCATTTTTTTGGCAACCGCCGTGCCGTAAATCGCCGCAAGCACGTGGCGGACATCGCCGTTTCCGTTTGTCTGCAGAAGCGTTTTCCCTTGATGACGCAGCCTGATCGAAACTTCCGGGTGGGCAAGGGCAATTCTGTTGACCACATCTGTAATGTTGCCAAGCTCCGTATGGATCGTTTTCATATATTTCAGCCTTGCCGGCGTATTGAAAAACAGATTGGTAACCGTAATTTCGGTTCCTCTGCGGCTTGACGCTTTTTGCTCGGAAATGATTCTTCCCCCCTGAAGCGTCAAATGGGTGCCTGCTCCTTCTCCGGTGCTCGTTTTAATGCTTAAATGTGAGACAGACGCGATACTTGGCAAAGCTTCTCCGCGAAATCCGAGCGTTCTGACGCGAAACAGATCGTTTTCGTCTTTGATTTTGCTTGTGGCATGACGCAAAAAAGCCGTTCTGCAGTCTTCTGCATCCATCCCTTCGCCGTCGTCAAGCACTTTAATCGAGGCGAGACCCGCTTCTTCAACATCGATTTCAATCACGGAGCTGTTCGCATCGATTGCATTTTCGACAAGCTCTTTGACGACCGACGCAGGCCTTTCCACTACTTCACCCGCCGCGATTTTATTCGATAAATCGTCTGGCAGCTGAACAATTTTTGCCAAGTTGGGTCACCTCTTTGTTACTTTAATTTTTTTTGCAGCCTGTACAGTTCATTCATGACTTGTATAGGCGTCATATCGAGCAGATCCATCGTTTTAAATTCGGCTAAAACAGCCTGCTCTTTTTTGGAGAGCTTCGTCTCTTTTTCTTTCGGCTTGTCCGTTTCAAAAAATGACAGCTGGGCCGGTTGATCTGCAACAGTTGCCGCGACTTCTTCCGCCGCCTCTTTTACCGTATTCGGAGCCGTTGATGGAACCGCTTCTTTGGCGCCGGATTCAAGCTCTTTCAGGATCGTTTTCGCCCTGCTGATCAAACCGTCGGGCAATTCGGCAAGCTGCGCGACATGGATACCGTAGCTTTTATCTGCTGCGCCTTCTTTTATCTGGTGAAGGAATACGACCTTTCCTTCGTATTCTTCCGCACGAACGTGAACATTCTTCAAGTCGGCAAGCTTTTCTTCAAGGGATGTCAGCTCGTGATAGTGAGTGGAAAACAAAGTCTTCGCGCCGATGTGCTCGTGAACGTACTCGATGATCGCCTGCGCAAGCGCCATTCCGTCGTAAGTAGACGTACCCCGGCCGATTTCGTCAAATAGAATCAAGCTGTTTTTCGTCGCATGAACGATCGCATTTTTGGCTTCAAGCATTTCCACCATAAACGTGCTCTGTCCGGATATCAGATCATCCGCAGCACCGATTCTTGTAAAGATCTGATCAAAGATCGGCAGCACCGCTTTTTTGGCAGGAACAAAACAGCCGATCTGCGCCAAAATGGAGATCAGCGCCATCTGTCTCATATACGTGCTTTTCCCTGACATATTCGGCCCGGTGATTAAAAGCATCTGTCTGCCTTTGCCCATTTCGCAGCTGTTCGGAACGTAAGACTGGCTGTCCATCACCTTTTCTACGACCGGATGCCGTCCGTCGATCACCTGAACGACGTCCTCGGAAAACTCCGGTTTAACATAGTGGCGGTTTTCGCTGATCGTCGCAAAACATTGGAGCACATCAAGCTCGCTCATCATTTTTGCCAGCTGCTGCAGGCGCGGGATATATTCCTTCACCTTGCTGCGAAGCTCGGAAAACAGCTCATACTCCAGTTCGCAAATATTGTTTTCCGCTTCGAGAATCAGCGCTTCTTTTTCTTTCAGCTCCGGCGTGATGTAGCGTTCTGCATTGGTCAGCGTCTGCTTCCGTTCATAGCGGCCTTCTTCAAGCAGATGGATGTTGGCTTTCGTCACTTCAATATAATAGCCGAACACCTTGTTAAAGCCGACTTTTAAAGAGCGGATTCCCGTGTACTCGCGTTCCTGCTGCTCAAGCCTTGCGATCCAGTCCTTTCCGTTCTTGCTTGCGTCCCTGTATTCATCCAGCTTCTCGTGATAGCCGTCTTTGATCAAGTTCCCCTCTTTTAATGAAAGCGGCGGATTCTCGTATAGCGCATCTTCCAAAAGATTCAAAAGATCGCCGCACGGATCGATTTTCTCGGCGCGCGCTTTTGCTTTCGGATGGTCGAGGGAGCCGACAAGCTGTTTGATGGCCGGCACTTGTTTCAGCGATTCCTTTAGCTGGATCAAATCTCGGGCATTGACGTTGCCGTAAGCGACCCTTCCGGCGAGCCGCTCGAGATCGTATACTTCCTTCAGCCGTTCGCGCAAATCTTCCCGCTCAAACAAATGGGCGATCAGCGTTTCGACGATTTCCTGGCGCTCTTCGATCTGTCCCTTTCTGATCAGCGGTCTGTCGATCCATTGCTTTAACAGCCTTCCTCCCATTGCCGTTTTCGTTTCATCCAAAAGCCAAAGAAGCGAGCCTTTTTTGTTTTTCGAACGGATCGTTTCCGTCAGCTCGAGATTGCGTTTCGAATACAAATCGATTTTCATCGCTTCTTCGAGCTCGTAAGCCTGAACGTTTTGAAGGTGGTCAAGGCTTCTTTTCTGCGTCCGCTTCAAGTAGACGTAAAGCCTCATAAACGTATCGACAAGCTCTTTGGACGCCAGTCCGTTCACAATGTCAGGCACTTCATCTGCTTGTTCATCCTCGAAAGAAATCGTGGCGCCGCAGCGCTCTTTCAGCAGCGCGACATCTTTCTCGTCAAAGTTGCGGCTGACGACGATTTCCCTTGCTCCGACAGAGTAAATCTCGGAAACGACATCATCAAGCCTTTCGATAATCGTCACTAAGTTCTCGCCCGTCGTCAAATCAGAAAAAGCGAGCCCGTATGTATGCTGAAATTCACTGACAGAGGCGATAAAGTTGTTTTCATTTTCATGAATTCCTTTTCCGTCCATCACGGTGCCGGGTGTGATCAGCTGCACGACTTCCCTTTTGACGACTCCTTTGGCCGATTTAGGGTCCTCCACCTGCTCACAGATCGCGACTTTATAGCCTTTTTTAATGAGCTGTTCGATATATGAAGAGCATGAATGATAAGGAACCCCGCACATCGGGATTCTTTCGCTCGATCCACCGTCTCTGCTCGTCAGCGTGATTTCGAGTTCCTGAGACGCCTTTTTGGCATCTTCAAAAAACATTTCATAAAAGTCTCCAAGACGAAAAAATAAAAAGGCATCCTGATACTCTGCCTTAATCTTTAAATATTGCTGTATCATAGGCGTGTAGCCTGTCATATTTAATCCCTCACTATGTATAAACGTTTCTATTGATTCCAACACTCATTATACCATAAAGATTCATGCTGAAAAAAAAGAAACTAGGGCGGTGTTTCCCTAGCTTCCTTTTATTCTTCTGGATCTCCGACCAAAAACTCCGGATTGATATCCTCAAGTTCTTCATCAAGTTCTTCTTCCCACGCTTCTTCCTCATCGCTTTCCGTCCAATCAGAATTGACCTCAACGACGACCTTCGTCTCGCCGACAACCTCTGACAAAAATTCCCTTTCCGCCTGTACAACCACTTTGTTTCCGTTCGGAGAAATGGTCACTTCAAGGCAGTTCGGCTGCTGAAGCACCTTCGCAATCACTTCGTGTTCATCATCTAAGTAATTTTTGTCGCGATACCGGAGCTTAATAACATCAACATAGGAAACGCGTTCTGTCACAACTTCGGTTTTGGTGTTGTCCGCATATGAATACCAGACGTTGATATCATATGTCCCTTCAATTTCCACGGTTTTTCCGATTTTTTCGGCGTCATACTTATGATTGATAATCCAACCGCCTAAAATACTGGTTGGCTTTTGCGAAGGGGAGATTGTATGAGTGGACTGGGTGAATTTCCGGCCTTTCGCGACCACCGCTTTAGTAATAATTTCCCTGTATTCAGACATTCGGTCATCCCTCCTTGTTTTTCCTCGTATTATCCTATGCTGGGCATTCGTCTAATGTGCGTTCCTTGAGAAATCAAAATAACATCCCATATAATGAATCTGTTTAAGTGTATGCAGATAAAAGGATAAACTTGACTTAAATCAGAAAAGAAAAAGACAGACCGAAAACCGAATCTTTTCAATTAGCCGTCGCGGCGGGAAATTGCATTCAAAAAAACGACGCCTTTAAAAGGCGCCGCCAAATTATAGAGAACAACTCGGTGATGAATTTTTTACTCTTGAACCGGTCTCGCCTTTCAGCAGGTCTCCACCGGTTGATGTGATGATCTCGTTTGTCACTTGGTTTGATATTGTATGCGCGACGAGCTGAAGAAGGTCGTTGACTTCCATTTGGGAGTCTCTGAACTCTTGAATGATCGGGATCTCGTCAAGCTCTTCCTGAAGCGCGTCAATCTTTGCTTCCGTTTGTTTAAGCGCTTCGTGCTTTTCGTAATGTTTAAAGTTGACGGCTTGCTTTTGCAGGGCTTTGATTTGGTTGATTATGCCAGTTATTTTGGCATTCTCATTAATCTGTGCCTCCGCTTTTTTGAAAAAGTCGACTTCTTCCGTTTGGGCAATCATTTTTGCGAGCTCCCGCGCTTTTGCAACAATCTCTTTTTTCGTATAAAGCGTCACTTTATTTCACCTCGATTGCTTCTCCTACCATTTCTCCGTCAAGCGACCAAGTTTTCGCCTGGTGGATTTTCACGTTGACAAGCTGGCCGATCGCTTCTTTTGGTCCTTTGAAGTTAACAAGCTTGTTTTTCCGTGTATAGCCGGCAAGGATATCAGGGTTGTTTTTACTTTCACCCTCTACTAACACTTCGACAACCTGCCCCTCATATTCCTTCATTTTCTTCGCGGAAATTTCGTTGACCACTTCATTTAATCGCTGAAGCCGTTCTTTTTTCACGCGCATCGGAACATTGTCTTTCATTTTTGCAGCTGGCGTTCCTTCGCGAGGCGAGTAAATGAACGTATAGGCGCTGTCAAATTCAACTTCTCTGTATAAGGAAAGCGTTTCTTCAAATTGCTCATCAGTTTCGTTCGGGAAGCCGACGATAATGTCTGTTGTTAAAGACGCGTTCGGCATCGCTTTTTTAATTTTGGCGACAAGCTCGAGATAGCGTTCCCGGTCGTATTTGCGCGCCATCAGTTTCAAGACATCCGAGCTTCCGGACTGAACAGGCAGGTGGATGTGGTCCAGAAGGTTCCCGCCTTTTGCGAGCACCTCGATCAGATGATCGTCAAAATCACGCGGATGGCTTGTCGTGAAGCGGATTCGCGGAATATTGATTTTGCGGAGCTCATCCATCAAGTGTCCGAGTCCGTATTCCATATCCTCGAAATCTTTGCCGTAAGCGTTGACGTTCTGTCCGAGAAGCGTGATTTCTTTATAGCCTTCAGCCGCAAGTCGTCTCACTTCCTGAATGATTTCTTCGGGACGTCTGCTTCGTTCTTTTCCTCTTGTGTACGGCACGATGCAGTACGTACAGAACTTGTCGCAGCCGTACATGATGTTGACCCAGCCTTTAATTTTGCCGGTGCGGACTTTCGGAAGGTTTTCAATGACATCGCCTTCTTTAGACCACACTTCGATGACCATTTCTTTTGACAGATAAGCTTCTGACAAAAGTTCCGGCAAGCGGTGGATATTGTGTGTACCGAAAATCAGATCGACGAACGGATGTTTCTTTAAAATCCGGTTGACGACTGATTCTTCCTGGGACATACATCCGCATACGCCAAGGATCAAATCCGGATTGTCTTTTTTCAAAGCTTTTAAATGGCCGATTTCACCGAATACTTTGTTTTCCGCATTTTCGCGAATGGCGCATGTGTTTAACAGAATCACATTAGCGTCTTCAGTCGAATCCGTCGGCTCATAGCCGAGGGTCATGAAAATACCGGCCATGACTTCTGTATCGTGTTCATTCATCTGGCAGCCGTATGTGCGGATGTAGAACTTCCGTCCTTCACCCATCCCTTTGTACTGCTCGGAAATTTTAAAATCGCTATGGTATTTAACCTCTTCTTTGCCGCGTTTTTTCGCATCTTTTAAGGAAGGCGGAACATAAACAGCTTCGAAGTACTTGCTGTAATCCTTCTCGGATTTTTTGTCCGATGGATTGACCTGTCCGCTTTCAATGCGCTGTTTCTCATTCATGTTTTTGATCTCCTTTCAAACAAAGCTCCACTCTTCAGTATAAAGGTTCTCGGTTGTCAGCACAACCCAGAACCTATCATTGTACACTAACTGAAAATGATTATCAATGGTTATTTGCTTTGTTTAAAAAGAAATCGACGAGTTTAAAGCAGACCCGCTTTTTTGGCGCCGGTTTCAATGATTTCAAGGGCTTTATCAAGTTCTTCTTTCGAATGCTGGGCGGTCATGATCGTTCTGATCCGCGCTTTGCCTTTCGGGACGGTCGGAAATACAATGGCCTGGGCAAATAAACCGAGCTCGAAAAGCGTGCTTGAAAAGCGGCATGCCTCGGCTTCATCACCTATTAAAATCGGCGTGATCGGCGTTTCGCTCTTAATCAGCGGAAGGCCGATTTTTTCAAGCTCTTTTTTGAAGTACGAAGTATTGTCCCAAAGCTTTTTAATTAATGAAGGTTCCTCCATCAGCACATTGACCGCTTCAATGCATGCCGCAGTGACGGCCGGCGGATGGGAAGTACTGAAGAGAAACGGTCTGCCTTTATGCTTTAAATAGTCGATCAGCACCTTGGAACCGGCCGCATAGCCTCCTAAAACACCGATCGCCTTGCTGAGCGTGCCGACTTGAATGTGAACCTTCCCGTCCAGCCCGAAATGGTGAACCGTTCCGCGTCCGTTCTCGCCGAGAACGCCGGACGCGTGCGCGTCGTCGACCATGACAAATGCGTCATACTGTTCAGCGAGCCGGACGATTTCGGGAAGCGGCGCGATGTCTCCGTCCATAGAAAACACGCCGTCTGTAACGATAAGCCGCATTCTGTAATTCATTGATTTTTTTAAAATCTTTTCTAAATCTTCCATGTCCGCATGCTGATATACTTTTTTGCCCGCTTTGGTAAGTCTGATGCCGTCAATGATGGAAGCATGGTTTAATTCGTCTGAGATGACGATATCATCTTTGGTGAGAATGCTTGAAAGAATGCCTTGATTTGCGGTGAAACCGGACTGAAATACGAGCGCAGCTTCAGTATTTTTAAATGAAGCGAGCTTCTTTTCGAGCTCATCATGCATGGTGAATGTTCCGGCTATTGTCCGGACCGATCCCGTTCCAGCTCCGTACCGTTTTACCGCCTCTTCGGCCGCTTTTTGGAGGCGCGGATGTGACGTCAACCCGAGATAGTTATTGGATGAAAGCTGAATGATGTCTTTTCCCTTCATTTTGACAGTTGATCCTTGCAGCGATTCGATGATCGGCAGTTCCTGAAAAGTTCCGTTTTCTTTCATTGTATCAAGCTCGGAAGCTAAAAAATTAAATTCTTTCATATCCATCTCTCCCTTCACGGTATCAATACGACTTTTCCGCATTGCCCTTTTCTCATCAGTTCAAAGCCTTTTCCAAACTCTTCCATCGGGAAACGGTGGGTGATGACAGGCTTGATTTGAATCGTACCGGACTGGAGAAGACCGCTGACCTGCCTCCACGTTTCAAACATTTTGCGGCCGGTAATTCCCTGAACCGTTAATCCTTTAAAGACGATATCATTTGTCATATCGATGCATACGGGATGCTCGGGCAGACTTAAGACATGCACCCGCCCTCCGTTCGCAGCCATTTTTAAGCTTTGGCGGATGGCCATCGGATGGCCTGACATTTCGCAAACCAAGTCCGCCCCTTCACCGCCTGTTAAAGCGCTTACATTTTTGAGCGGATCTTCTTTTTCAACGGAGATGATATCGGTTGCCCCCATTTGCAATGCAAGGTCGAGCCTGTATTCGTTTTTATCGATGGCGATCACTTGTGACGCGCCTGACGCTTTTGCAACTGCCACGGCCATCAATCCGATCGGTCCGCAGCCGACGACAGCGACTTTCACTCCGGCCGTCATTCCCGTCAGAACCGTATGCACGGCGTTTCCGAGCGGTTCTTGAATAGAAGCGAGATCCTCAGGCATGCCGTCCGGATTTTTCCAAATGTTTGCGGCAGGCACTTTGACATATTCAGCAAAACAGCCGTCTGTATCGACACCGAGAATCAGCGTTTTTCTGCAGACATGCTCTTTTCCGGTTAAACACGGCAGGCACTTTCCGCAAATGATGTGCGTTTCTGCCGAAACATACTCCCCTTCTTGTACCGCAGTCACATTTTCCCCCACTAGTACAACCTCGCCGGAAAATTCGTGGCCAAACACATAAGGCGGTTTCACCCTGCTTTTCGCCCATTCATCCCAATTATAAATATGGACATCGGTTCCGCAAATCGATGCGGCTTTGACTTTGATCAGCACCTCGTGTTTGTCGATCTTCGGTATCGGGACGAGCTCGAAGCTGGCGCCCGGCTCCCCCGGCTTCTTGATAAGCGCTTTCATATTTCCGTCCAAGATGAACAGACCCCCTTTGCAAAATCGCTTTACAAAAGGATTGTAGCACGATAATTCATATTGGTAAACATCTGTGTCCTCTTGAGAAAAACAGATGAACACCCTCTGAAAAATGTATGATATTTTTTTAAAATGGGATGCGGCTGAAGAAATTTTGAAAGAGAAATCCGTCGACTTGACTTGGTGTATATGAGCGCTGCAGCGCTTCGATCAGATTCCCGTAATCTTTGTGGGCTTCCAGACCCGGAATGACCCGGTCGATGCCGTCAAAATCAGATCCGAATCCGATATGCCGCTCGCCTCCCAAAGAGCAGACATGGTCAATATGTGAGAGGATATCTTTGATCACAGGCGTTTTTCCGTTTCTCACGAATTCAGGGACAAATGTCAAGCCGATGACGCCGTTCTTTTCAATAAGCGCTTTGATTTGATCGTCTTTTAAATTTCTCGGATGAGGGCAAAGGCTGTGCGCATTCGAATGAGAGGCGATCGGATACGCTGCCGTTTCAACCGCACCCCAAAAGCTTTTCTCTGATAAATGGGAGAGATCGGTCCATGCCCGGTTTTTGTTCGCCTTGCGAATCAGCCTTTCCCCGTAAGAAGTCAAACCTGCGTTTCTTTCTTCTAAAGCGCCGTCTGCGAACGTATTGGCCCAGTTCCACGTCAGGCCGAAACTTCTGACTCCGAGCTGAAAAAAGATGTCAAACAGCCTTAAGTTTTTTGAGATCGGCTCACAGCCTTCCATCGTTAGAATGATGCCGGTTTCATCGCTTTTGAGCTTGTCGATATCGGCTTTATGTTTGATCAGTTTGATCCGCTTGTACTTTGCAATTTTTTCGTGAAACAGCCGGATCTGCACGAGCGCCATTTCAAGCCTTATTGTGTCGGGTACGGTTTCGGGCAGAAAAATCGCCAGACACTGCACTTTCGCCTTTCCGTTTAACAGAGCCTGAACCGGCGTTTGAAGCGACGGGTCACTGTACTCATTAAGCTTCGGATTTTTCCAGAGCTTCAGCAGCAAATCAGAATGGGCATCAAAAATTTTCACGTTCATCCTCTCCCGGCTGCATTTTTCAAAAACGGCTAAACCAAAAACAACCCGCTTACGTGAAAGTAAGCAGGTTGAAGCATTTGAAAAAGAGTGATTTTTCTATCAGCGAGGCTCTACGATTAGCTTAATCGCTGTTCGTTCTTCACCGTCAATTTGAATGTCCGTAAACGCCGGAATGCAAATCAGATCGACACCGCTCGGTGCTACAAATCCCCGTGCAATCGCTACCGCTTTAACAGCCTGATTTAATGCTCCGGCTCCGATTGCTTGAATTTCTGCAGCTCCTCGTTCCCTCAAGACTCCTGCGAGCGCACCTGCGACCGAGTTTGGATTTGATTTTGCTGAAACCTTTAATATTTCCATTCCTGCTCCCCCTTAAGTTTACAATGGATAAGTGAGTGTTCATTAGAACAATCATTATTAGATGTTGCTATTTTCAAAGCCATCCCCTTTTAATTGCTTTTCAAAAATAGCAGGGTACCTTCCATTTTTACTATATTCACTATAGGACCGGGATATTCCTGCTTTCCTTTTAATATTTTTCTAAAATGATTTTCAGTTCAGTTATTCAAAAAACATGTGGTCATCATTAATTAATATCCGGTCAATTTTAACGGCTTTCTTGCTCTGTTCGTCAATGTCAATGACAACTCCGCTCAGTGTTGTGCGGCCTTCGGCAATTTCAAAACGGACGGGCAGGCTCGTTTTAAAACGCTTGATAATCGTCTCGCGGTCGACGCCGAGAATCCCGTCGTATGGCCCTGTCATCCCCACGTCTGTTATATATGCTGTGCCTTTCGGAAGAATGCGGTTGTCGGCTGTCTGAACATGCGTGTGCGTTCCGACAACCGCTGACACGCGGCCGTCCGTATACCAGCCGATCGCCTGCTTTTCGCTTGTCGCTTCGGCATGAAAATCGATAAAAATGAACGGTGTTCTTTTTGACGCTTCTTCTATTAATTCATCAGCTTTTCGAAAAGGGCAATCGATCGCAGGCAGAAATGTGCGGCCTTGCAAATTGATCACAGCCAGTTCCTTCGAACCGTTTGTTTTTATGTATGTGATGCCTTTTCCAGGCGTGCCTTCGGGAAAATTGGCGGGTCTGACGATCTGTGGCGCGTCATCAATAAAATCAAATATTTCCCTTTTATCCCATGTGTGGTTTCCCATTGTGAGAACGTCGGCTCCCGCTTGAATGAGCTGGTGGTATAGTTTTTCGGTAATGCCTTTTCCGTGTGCCGCGTTTTCTCCGTTGACGATGACGGCGTTCGGTTTATATTTCAGCTTCAGCTTCGGCAAATAGGTTTTGATCATGTCTCTGCCGGGCGAACCGACAACATCTCCAATAAATAAAATTCTCATAATTTGACCCTTTCTTTTTTAAAATAGGTTTTAATCATAGTGTTACACAAGGAAACAAAAAAATAAAGTGGCGCATTCGCACCACTTTATTTTGCGTATTCAACGGCTCTCGTTTCCCTGATCACGGTTACTTTGATGTGTCCAGGGTAGTCAAGCTCGTCCTCGATTCGTTTTCGAATATCACGCGCCAAACGATGGGCTTCAAGATCGTTGATTGAGTCAGGTTTGACCATGATCCGCACCTCTCGTCCCGCTTGTATCGCGAATGATTTTTCAACACCTTCGTACGATTCAGAGATTTCTTCCAGCTTTTCAAGCCTGCGAATATAGTTTTCGAGCGTTTCGCTTCTTGCGCCAGGTCTTGCGGCGGACAGCGCATCGGCTGCGGCCACGAGCACGGCGATGATGGAAGTCGGCTCCTGATCTCCGTGGTGAGATGCGATACTGTTGATGACAACTGGATGCTCTTTATACTTGGTGGCCAGTTCCACACCGATTTCAACGTGGCTTCCTTCCACCTCATGGTCAATTGCTTTCCCGATATCATGAAGAAGTCCTGCTCTTTTTGCGAGCGTCACGTCTTCTCCGAGCTCTGAAGCCATCAAGCCTGTCAGAAACGCCACTTCCATTGAATGTTTCAGTACATTCTGTCCGTAGCTCGTTCTGAACTTCAAGCGGCCGAGGATTTTGATTAAATCGGGATGAAGACCGTGAACTCCAACTTCAAATGTCGTCTGTTCACCCATTTCGCGAATGTAATCATCCACTTCACGGCGGGATTTCTCAACCATTTCTTCGATTCTGGCAGGATGAATGCGGCCATCCTGAACGAGTTTATCAAGAGCGATCCTGGCTGTTTCACGCCTGATCGGATCAAATCCTGAAAGGATAACGGCTTCCGGCGTATCGTCGATGATCAGATCGATCCCCGTCAATGTTTCCAATGTACGGATATTACGTCCTTCACGTCCGATAATGCGGCCTTTCATCTCATCATTTGGAAGGTTGACAACTGAAACCGTTGTCTCGGCCACATGATCTGCCGCACAGCGCTGTAAAGCCAATGAAAGAATATTTTTCGCTTTTTTATCAGCCTCTTCTTTCGCTCGATTTTCACTTTCTTTCGTCATGATCGCGATGTCATGGGAAAGCTCGTTTTCAACCCGTTCCAGAATGATTTGCTTCGCTTCATCTCGCGTCAGACTTGAAATACGCTCCAACTCTGACTGCTGCATACGAATCATTTCATCCACTTTGCTTTCCATCTCTTCAATATGTTGTTGTCGTTCATTCAGAGAATGATCTTTCTTCTCCAACATCGCTTCCCGTTTATCTAATGATTCATCTTTTCGGTCAAGGTTCTCTTCCTTTTGAAGTAAACGGTTTTCTTGTTTTTGAAGCTCATTTCGTCTTTCACGAACTTCTTGTTCAGCTTCTATCCGAAGCGTATGAATCTCGTCCTTTGCTTCAAGAAGGGCTTCTTTTTTCAACGCTTCAGCATCCCGCTTTGCGTCTCCAAGAATTTGTTCGGCTGCATTTCGCGCACCTGAAATTTTTGCTTCGGCAATGATTTTACGAACATAGTAGCCAACAACTAAACAGAATAGGCTCAGCAAAATGGAGATGAGAATTGCTAAAGGATTCATAACTTTCACCTCCTCTTGCTATGAACTTGTCTTGCTAAAAGTAAGTGTCGGCATGTACATTGTACTTCTTCTCAACATACAGAACCTTCACAGGGAGTGAAGCGGCTTCACAGCCCTTGTCAAGTTTAAATGTTTATCAATCATGTTAAGAAAAACAAGTGATACAATTTCATTGTAATTGTGTGGGAAATACTTGTCAAGCTTACGGTCTTAACGTTTCTGGATTAAACGCCTTTTCAAACCGCCCGGATGAAAGAGATGGATAAAGGAGCTGCGTCTGAATGCGCAGATGAAAGGAAAAGGCCGCCGATCGGGCCGGCAGCCTTTCACATGTTTCATGATTAAAATTCGAGTTCTTCCTGAGCTTGGGCATCGTCTTCCTGCGCAGGAGCAACGCCTCCGGTGTCCAAACCGTAGTGCTCCCGGATCTGCTCTTGAATCATCAAAAGGATGTCCTTGTTTTCTTTCAGGAACTGTTTGGCGTTTTCACGGCCTTGTCCAAGACGCTCCTCCTGATAAGAGTACCATGCACCGCTCTTTTGAACGATGTCAAGCTCTGTTCCGAGGTCGATGATTTCCCCTTCTTTTGAAATCCCTTCCCCGTACATAATGTCCACTTCGGCTGTCCGGAACGGAGGGGCCACTTTGTTTTTCACGACTTTGATTTTCGTCTTGTTCCCCATGACATCGTTGCCTTGTTTCAGCTGCTCTGCACGGCGCACTTCAAGGCGGACAGAAGAGTAGAATTTCAGCGCTCTTCCGCCTGGTGTCGTCTCAGGATTTCCAAACATGACACCGACTTTTTCACGAATCTGGTTAATAAAGATCGCGATGGTCTTTGATTTATTGATCGCTCCGGAAAGCTTACGAAGCGCTTGAGACATCAGTCTGGCCTGCAAACCGACGTGGGAATCCCCCATGTCTCCTTCGATTTCGGCTTTCGGCACAAGCGCTGCCACAGAGTCGATGACAACGATATCCACCGCTCCGCTTCTGACAAGAGCTTCTGCAATTTCGAGCGCCTGCTCGCCCGTATCAGGCTGTGACAGCAAAAGCTCATCAATGTCGACACCCAGCTTTTGCGCATAGACGGGGTCGAGCGCGTGTTCGGCGTCGATGAACGCCGCCTGTCCGCCCTGCTGCTGAACTTCGGCAATCGCATGAAGCGCCACCGTCGTTTTACCGGAGCTTTCAGGCCCGTATACTTCAATAATCCGGCCGCGCGGGTATCCGCCCACTCCAAGAGCCGTGTCGAGCGCTAAAGAACCGCTCGGAACTGTTGAAATTCTCGTTTCAGTTTGTTCGCCGAGTTTCATAATCGAACCTTTACCAAACTGCTTTTCTATTTGTTTAAGCGCCATATCTAAGGCTGCCTGACGATCACTCATTCTATTTTCCTCCTTTATCACTTCCGCTATATCTACTATACCTTGTTTGCACGGATTTGCCAAGAAAAAAGCGAACGCATATTCGATTTTTTTAAGAGGAAAAAATCGATCTCCTAAAATGGAATGACCTTTTTCATAAGAAAGATATTCCGAAAATCCGGTTTCCGCTTATTTTTCCATCATTTTCAGCAACAGATGGCAGCCGTATTTGGCAGAACGCTTTCGCACCGCAGACCTCGATCCGGCGAACTGAAATTCGAACGCTTCTTCAGCCTGGTCCTTCACGGAGATGCCGATAAACACCTTTCCTGCCGGATGGCCTTCTTGCGTATTCGGCCCGGCTACTCCAGTAAAGCTGATGCCGATATCGCTTCCTGTTTTGACTCTGATGCCTGCGGCGAGCTCTTTTGCGCATTGCGCGCTGACCGCACCGTAGCGCTGCAGCGTGTCTTCGGCAACGCCGGCCGCTGACACTTTCAATTCGTTTGTGTAGCAGACGGCGCCGCCTTTGAAATATTCCGAAGCGCCGCTCATTTCCGTCAGCCAGCTGGAAAAAAGCCCGCCTGTAAAGCTTTCCGCAGCAGCCAGGGTCATTCCCTTGCTCCTGCATGCTTTCGCAAGCTCTTCTGCAAGAGATGTATCATCATATCCGTAAAAGAACTCTCCGACCCGCTCCAGAATGAGGTCTTCCGTTTCTTTTAACAAGCGGTTTGTCTCCGCCGGATCCGCATGCTTTGCCGTGAGCCTGAGCGTGACTTCCCCGTCGGCCGCAAGCGGGGCGATTGTCGGATTAGTCTGCGCATCGATGAGATCTTCCAAATCGGTTTCAAGCTGGGATTCTCCGATGCCGAAGAACCGCAGTACCCTTGAGACGATCTTTTCCTTCGAGCCGAGTTTTTCCAAAATCAGCGGCTTCGCTTCGTTTTCAAACATCGGCTCCAGCTCTTTCGGAGGTCCCGGCAGAAGCATATAAAAGCGCGATTCATGCTCAAGCAGCATTCCCGGAGCCATCCCGAAGCGGTTTGGCAGCACGTCTGAGCCTTCAAGGATCAGCGCCTGTTTGCGGTTGTTCGGCGACATCTCCCGGTTCGTTTTTTTGAAGTAATCCTGAATCGATTCGAAGGCTTCATCGTCGAGCTGAAGAGGACGCCCGACAACTTCAGCGATCGTTTCTTTTGTCAGATCGTCTTTCGTCGGTCCGAGGCCTCCCGAAAAAATGATGAAGTCAGACCTTTGCTGAGCTGTCTGAATCACTTGTTTAAGGCGTTCCGGGTTGTCTCCCACCGCCATGTGATAAAAGACGTTAATGCCGATTTCGGCTAAATGCCTGCTGATAAACTGAGCATTTGTATTAGCGATTTGTCCGAGCAGAAGCTCAGAACCGACAGCGATAATTTCCGCTTTTCTTTCCAACTTCATTGTTTCCACTTCCCCACGTTTAGTTCGATGTTTTTAAAGCATCCCAGTTTTTAGCGAAATAATCCCATCCTGATACGACTGTGAAAAAGACAGCCACCCATAAAGCAAGCGAGCCGAACGGGAAGGATACAAGCTCAAATGGAAGATTGTGAAGCAAAAGGGCAGAGATGGCGATGATCTGAGCCCATGTTTTCACTTTTCCAAGCATGTTGGCCGCGACGACTTCCCCTGTTCCCGCAAGGACGAGCCGCAGTCCCGTTACGGCAAATTCCCGGCTGATAATGACAATGGCCATCCAGGCCGGAGCAAGATGGTAATGCACCAGAATAATTAAAGCGGAAGACACGAGCAGCTTGTCTGCAAGCGGGTCAAGAAATTTTCCAAAGTTTGTGACAAGGTTCAGCTTTCTCGCATAATAGCCGTCAACCCAATCGGTGACAGAAGCAAAAATAAACAACAGTGCGCCGATCAAATGGGTGACCGGAATCGACTCGCTGCCGAAGGAGACAGCCCCCCACTGAAACGGCACAAGCATGATGACCATAAAAACAGGAATTAATGCGATTCTAGAAAGCGTGATTTTATTCGGTAGATTAAACATAAAGGTTCCTCCAGATATGTATGTTTTCCTATTGATGATGAACGCAAGAAAAAGTCATCTGTGCAATTAAGATGACTTTTCCTCCTTTTTATTTTGAATCGTTATGTTTTGTGTCATCACAGTCTTAGGATCGAGCTTGTAAGAAAGAACTTCTCCGTTGATTTTAATTTCAACGCCCGGCGCATATCCGATCCGCAAATCAATTTGCGATTGATCGGTAATATTCTTTTGAAAGGTTTCTCCTTTTTTCATCATTCCTTCTTTAAGGGAGCTTCCTTTCTCGTCGCGCACCCTGACCCATGAGTTTGCGTTTGCCTTTACTTCAAGCTCCAGCTTGTCGGATCCTGATACTTCATAAGTTGTGGAAGAGCCTTCGCTTGCGGTCGCTTTCATGGTCAGCTTGTCGTTCTCATCAAACTGCTGATCCTTTTTTTCTTTGTCGCCTTCAGCGCTGTCTTTCTGCGCATCCGTGTTCTGTTGATTTCCCTTTGTCAGCGGGGAATCTTTTGAGACGTCATACTTGCTTTGCGATTCCTCTGTCTTAGGCTCTTCAGCCTGCTGGTTGCCTCCGCCGTTTACAGCCTGAACGATGACGTAAATGATCGCGATCACAACGATAACGCCGGCTGCCACAAGCAGGGTAGGCAAAAGTTCAAGCGCTTTTGAGGCAGACTTGGGCAGCTCTCTCTGCGGCTTGATTGAAGAAAGCTTCTCAGAAACCTCATCATTGTAAGAATTAGGGATATCTTTTTTAAACTCTTCAAACAAGAGCTCCGAGTCGAGGCCGACAGCTTCGGCGTACTGCTTGATAAAAGCCCGCACATAAAATTTTCCCGGAATGATATCATAGTTTCCTTCTTCAAGGGCCGTTAAATACCTTTTTTGGATCTTTGTGGCCGCCTGAAGATCGTCCAATGACATCCCTTTTTCCTCTCTGGCTTCTTTCAGCCGATTTCCTAGTTCAGTCACAACAAACACCTTCCATTTTAAAAATCAAAGCCGGAAAAACCTGAATGGTCAAACATCTGCGGTTCTTCAGCATGTTCATATGTAATCACCTCATCGGGGCTGTTACGCAATTCGATGATGTAATCAAAATCGTCCATCGTATATTCCGTATTTTGCACGAAAATGTCCGGATGCTCGACAACTTTGGTCGCCGGCAGCCGCATGATCTCACTGACGAGCTGCAAATGGCGTTCAGATCCTCTTCTCGTCGACACAATGCCGTCCAAAATGAAAACATTCTCCGGACTGTACTCATCGGCAATCAGCTGGCTTCTGATCGTTTGCTTCAGCAGTGTCGAAGAAACAAAAAGCCACCTTTTGCTTGCACAGACACTTGAAGCGACAATTGATTCCGTCTTGCCGACGCGGGGCATTCCCCTGATCCCGATCAGCTTGTGCCCGTCTTTTTTAAACAGCTCAGCCATAAAATCGACAAGCAAGCCAAGCTCGTCGCGTTCAAACCGGAACGTTTTTTTATCGTCTGCATCCCGCTGGATATAGCGGCCGTGCCTTACAGCGAGACGGTCGCGAAGCTTCGGCTCGCGGAGCTTCGTCACTTTAATCGTATCCATCGTGTTCAGAATCGATTCCAGTCGCTTAATCTGATCTATATGACGGCATTTTAACAAGAGGCCTCTTCTTTGAGTATCGACGCCGTTAATGGTCACAATATTAATTGAAAGCATCCCCAATAAAGAGGATATATCTCCCAGAAGTCCGGGACGGTTGACTTGTATTTCATATTCTAAGTACCATTCGAGCTTTGCCAAATGATAACCTCCCTACCCATCATCGTGGCAAAAATTTACCTTCCTTTATCATAAAGCATTTTGTCTCAATTAGAAAGCAGAATGTTGTGATTAAATAAGAAAAACGTCCGTTTCCCATAATCGGGAAAAACCCGCTGTAACGGCGCCTGGATGATGTTTACCCTATCGGGGCGGAAAGCAAACAACAAAAGCGGTGCCGCTGACAAAGCCGCGCCTATAAAAAAGAGAGAGTGAACACACTCTCTCCTTAATGCGAGCCGTTGTTTTCAACAAGCTTAACCATCACATTCGCAATGGCGCGCTGCTCTTCTTCGGAAGCCACGCTCCAAAGGTCCGCGAGCACTCGTTCTTGATGGTTTTTTGAATCAACCTCACCGGCCAAATAATCGCCGATCTCATATGCGAGATCTGAGATGGTTTCGTTTGACATTCCTCTTTCTTGGGCATAGTTCAAACGGTCGCCCAAAAAGTTTTTCCACTGATCCCAATTATCCAGTACGGACATATCAGGCCCCTCCATTCTCTTGAAGTTACAGCCTTATTATTCTCTGGGGGACCGCAAACTATACATGTTTTTAACAATGCCAGCCGCCATTAACTGACAAAATTTGACCCGTGATATAAGATGCCTTAGCCGAGAGCAGAAACAGCACGGCGTCCGCAACCTCTTCGGCTTCGGCGAGCCTTCCCATCGGAATCTCATCGGCGATCATCTCTTCTTCCTCTTTTGAAAACGAGCCCATCATCCTTGTTTTCACAGCGCCCGGAGAAACGGCGTTGACTCTGATGCCGCTTGGCGCAAGCTCTTTTGCGAGGGCTTTGACAAACACATTTTGCGCGCCTTTTGTCATGCTGTATAAAACTTCGCACGACGCCCCTGTTTCACCCCAAATGGAGCTGACAGCTACAATTGCGCCGGATTTTTTCCTGATCATCGCCGGCAGCAGATTCCTCGTCAACAGAAACGGGCTTGAGACATGGAGCTGCACCATGTCCTGCACAGCCTCATCAGTCATGTCTGTCACAAGCCCGCGAAAGCTTTGACCGCTGTTTAAGACGATGCCGTCAAGCGCCCGCCCGCCGATGGAAGCGGAAACGGCTTTTGCGCCGCCGGGGTCGGATAGGTCGCCGTGAATGATTTCGGCGTGAATGCCGTATGTATGTGACAGCCTTTCTGCAAGTGCTGCGGCTGCCTGCTCATTTGTATGGTAATGGAGGAGAAGATCATACCCGTTTTGCGCCAGCTTTTCGCTGATGCTTTGCCCGATTCCGCCGCTTGCACCGGTGATAAGAGCGAGTTTTGTCATACTATGTTTCCACCTTTCCGTTCAAAAGAAGAAAGGTTCAGCGTGCATCGGAAAATCTCCTGACACGCTGAACTTTCAGACCTTGCTTTATGATTTTGGAACGACTTTGCAGACGGTGATTCTGTCTTCTTCGATTTCTTCCTGGATGACGCGGTGAACGTCCTCAAGCGTAATCGATTCGAGTACAGTGACGATATCAAACAGACTCGTCTCCAGAAAAGCGTACCGTGTAAACTGGTTGGCGATATACTCAGGCGAATTCATCGATTTTAAGAAATTGCCGATTTTTTTCTTTCTAGCCAGCTCCAGCTTTTCGGCTGTGATCGTTTCTTTCGCCTTGAACAGCACTTGTTTCAGCTCCTCGGCAAGCTTGTCGGGCTCAGGCGTATCGCCGCCGACAGAGACGAAACCAAATCCGTGTTCTTCAGTATAGTCATAGCTGAATGTCTCATCGATATATCCTTTTTCATAAATTCTTTCATAATCGCTGGAGCTTTTGCCGAACAGGCACTCGAGAATGAGGTTGATGGTCAGCTCATGCTTCAGCAGGGCTTCTCCCGTATTCATCGGATGAGCGCTTTTTAAACCGACGAGACATTTTGAGCTTTGAACATTCATTTTAATTTCCTGTTCTTTTTTGAATACGGCTTCAGGCTCTTCAACTTCTTTGCGAACGATTTCAGGCTGGTCTGTATACGGCTTTTTCTGCTGATTTTCGCGGACCTGGCGGATGATCGCTTCGGGATCGACCGGACCAACGACAAACAGCAGCATATTGCTCGGGTGATAGAACGTCTCATAGCATTCGTACAAAAGGTCTTTTGTAATATGCGAGATGCTTTCGATCGTGCCTGCGATATCAATCCGGACAGGATGCTCCTGGTACATGTTTTCGATCAAGCCGAAAAACAGACGCCAGTCTGGGTTGTCGTCATACATGTTGATTTCCTGTCCGATGATGCCTTTTTCCTTCTCAACCGTTTTTTCCGTAAAGTAAGGGTCCTGCACAAAATCGACGAGCGTTTCCAAGTTTTCTTCCACGTTGGACGTGCTCGAAAACAGGTAGGCCGTTCTGGTAAAGGAGGTAAACGCATTTGCCGAAGCTCCCTGCCTGCTGAATTGCTGAAAAACATCGCCGTCTTCTTTTTCGAAGAGCTTATGCTCCAAAAAGTGTGCGATTCCGTCAGGCACACGGACCATTTCTTCTTTTCCTAGCGGGACAAACTGATTGTCAATCGATCCGTATTTTGTTGTAAAGACCGCATATGTCTTGTTAAATCCTTCTTTCGGAAGAACATAGACATCGAGGCCGCCAGGCATTTTTTCGTAATATAATGTTTCCTTCAGCTGTTTAAATTCGATCGTTTTCGTCAAGATGCTCCCTCCGTCCCTTTGAGAAAGTACGTTGTATCCAAATCGATTTTCTTCCCGACTTCGATAATCTCGGCTTTTCTGACGTTGTCGATTCGTCCAAGCCAGTCTTCAAGAGAAAATTCGGTTTGGGCGGCAGCCTGCTGATAAATAAATTCGACTAAGCCGTACGGTGTATCAAGCGTTTCAAGAATCTGGTTTTTAATGACCGCTTTCGTCTGGTCGATCGCTTCTTCTGTAAAGCTGCCTTTTTTCATTTCCTGGAACTGCTCCTTGATGATGTCGACGGCTTTTTGATAATTGCCGACTTCAATCCCCGACATCACCATCATCAGCCCTTTAAAGCTTTCGATTCTGGAAGCCGCATAATACGCAAGGCTGGCCTTTTCCCTGACATTAATAAACAGCTTTGAATGTGAAAATCCGCCAAACAAACCGTTAAACAGCTGAAGCGCCGGATAATCATCATCCGTAAAATGCGTTCCCGTCCGAAATCCCATGTTCAGCTTGCCTTGCTTGACATCCGCATCCTCGACGACTTCCTGAGGCTCCTTTGCGCGGATTTGCTCAAGCTTGGGAACGGGTCTCAGCTCCCGCTCGTTTACTTCGAAGTATTTGGAAATGTACGAATCCACCTGCTGTTCATCCACATCCCCAACGACGTAAATGTCGAGCTGGTCTTCTGTGACCGCTTTTTGATAAGCTTCATACAGGCTTTGAGGCGTGATGCCGTCCACATCATCAAGCTCTCCGTTGACGTGAAGCGCGTATGGCTCATCTTTGCACATCACCTGAATCAGCCTCAAATTTGAATAGCGCATTTTGTCGTTATATACCGCCTGTATTCTTTGCTTTAGTGTGCGTTTTTCCTGAGACACGTACAGCGGCAGAAAAGCTCCGTCTTCAAGCGCCGGCGAAAAAATGATCTCTGACAAAAGCTCGAGCCCTTTTTCCAGAAGCGGTGTCTGATCCTTTAAAAATTTTTCGTTTGCGATATCGAGCCTGAATGTAATAACATGCATTTCCCCTTTTTTGGAGAGATCGCATGATACGGAAGTGCCGTAAAGTTCATCAAGATACATTCTGAGTTCTGAAGTTTTGGGGCGGGTGCCCGTTCCCCGCAAAAGCACATGCGGAAAAAGCGCCCTCTCTGTCACATCTTCCTTTGTTAAAGGAGCAAGCATTTTAAAAATAATCGAGACGGTTTTGAATTTTTCCGTTTTGACGATGTGGCTTGTCAATCCGCGGTGCTTTCTTTTTATTTCGTTAAGGTATGTCATATAGAACCTCCTTCGTCCTTGTTTATATTATGTATTATGACCACATTTCAGCATATGCGCTTGGACTGTATGGTTGTAATTATATCAACTGGAGGAGATTTAAGGAAACTAAAAACCTTATGAAAAAGACGGTGCAGATTTACACCGTCTTTGCCGCTTCACTTTCGTCTTCTTTCGGGTCGATATTAAACAGCACAAGCGCTAAGGCGGCTAAACCGCACAAAAGCGATACGATGAATATCAGCCAATCCGCATTTGTCATCATATAGGCGAAAACCGGCGGTCCGAGCGCAACCCCGATAAACCGCATACTGTTGTAAAACGAAGATATCGTGCCGCGTTCTTCTTTTTCAATTCCCTCGGTAATGAGCGCATCCAAAGAAGGGAGTGCAATCCCGATGCCGATGCCGCCGATGGACATAAATAAAAACAGCGGGTAAAAGCTGTGGTTCCACCACAAACCGGCAAACGACAGAGACAGCAGGACCATGCCGGTCAGTACGCAGGCCTTCATCCTGATTTTGTCGTTTCCGATCAGCTTTCCGGCAAGGTAGGAGCTGACGGAAAGGAAAAGCAGCGGAATGCTGAGAAGCGCTCCTTTTGCAATCCCGTCAATGTGATGCTGCTTCTCCAAAGTATCCGACAGGTAGAAGAGAACCCCGAATAAAAGAAACATAATGATCCCGCCGATGACAAAAATGGAAACAAGCCATCGTCCTTCCCGTTTAAATATCTCCTGTACGTTCTTTGCGAAGTTTTTTAATGTTTGCTTTTCATCATCTTTGTCCTTCGGTTTGGGAACAAAGAACAAGACGAGAAAAAAGCTGGCGAGAGACACGACCGGAATAAACCAAAATGGCATGTACCAAACCCAAGATGCTAAAAAAGCCCCTAATATCGGGCTTAATACTTTACCGGCAGTATTGGCCGTCTCTATATCTCCGAGTCCCGCGCTGATTTCTTCATCATTTTGAAAAAGATCGCCGATAAACGGCATGACGATCGGCGCTGCGCCGGCTGATCCGATTCCTTGAAGAACGCGCCCGGCTAAAATCATCGCAAACGGATCTTTGAAAAAAGTTGAAGCCAAACCCGCCAGAGCTCCTCCAGCTCCCGCGATCACAAGACATGGGAGCATGATCTTTTTTCTTCCAAACCGGTCTGACATATAGCCGGTAATCGGGATGCATAAAATCGCCACGATTGAGTAAACCGTGATGATCAGCGACACTTGGAATGAAGAAATGTTTAATTTTTTTTCGATCACCGGCAAAACCGGAATCAGCATCGAATTGCCGAGCGTCATCACAAGCGGGACCGAAGACAGCGCAACAATGCTTTTCATGTCTTTTTTTCTGCTCAACTTTTTTCACCCAATTCATCAGTATTTCCATCTGTTATTGTTCCGTGATGCGGGCTTATTTATGTATGGGTGCTAATGGGCAAAAAAAAACAGCCGCTCCTAATCGAGCGCCCGTATATCAAAAACGTTTTCTGACGACGTGAAATCTGAATTTATCGGCCCGAAAATAGTTTAAAGAATATAAAACGGGCTTATCGTTTTGGTCATAATGAGTCTGTTTGAGCAGCAGCAAAGATGTTTCAGGATCGCATTCGAGAATTTGAGAAATGGTGTCGTGATACCCGATCGGCACAATATCGGCAACAGCATAGCTGATCACGGCGCCGGATTTGTCCTCAAGCCATTCAAACATCGATTCCTGCTCGTGTGAAAAGCCTTCCGGGAGGATATCCACAGGTATTTTATCAAGACAGTAGACAACAGGCATTCCATTTGCCGTTCTCACCCGCTCAAGCAAAAAGATCTCGGTTTCTTCCGCATATTGAAACCGGAGCATATCTTCTTCGGTAGGAGCGGTAACCTGTGAAGACATAAAAATGGTTCCCGGCGTCATGCTTGCCTGCTCGATCATTTTTGTGACGCTGTTCAGCTGCTCAATACCAGATAGAAATAACGGCCTGGCATTTACAAAGCATCCGACTCCGTGCCTTCTGATGATGACGTTTTCTTCTTCCAGCATTCTAAGCGCTTCACGCAAAGCCGTTCTGCTCACACCAAGCATCTTTGACAGCTCAAACTCAGACGGGAGCCGTTCATTCTCGCAAAAGACCCCATTTTGAATATCATCTTTTATCCGATCAATCACTTTTAAACATAACCGTTGATTGTCAGCTTTTATCGACATGTTTTCCCTCCGTCTGACAGATCAGATTCAAATTACCTTTAATTGAGGATAACTATATCATGTTTTGTCAAATAAATAAATAGACGTTTTCCAGTTTACATAATGAAATTATGTAAAACAAGAACTCTCTTCTTAAGAAGAGAGTTCTTCGTATTGCTCTTTTGACAAGAGGACTTCACGAGGCTTTGAACCTTCATAAGGGCCGACGATTCCCCGCTCTTCCATGGCATCGATAAGCCGCGCCGCTCTTGTGTAGCCGATGCGGAATCTCCTTTGCAACATGGACACGGACGCCGTCTGCATGCTGACGACAAGCGCAACCGCTTCGTCGTAAAGATCGTCTGTCACTTCGCTGACCGTTTCCTGCGTCTCTTCTGGAATCATTTCTTCTTGGTATTGGGCTTTTTGCTGGGTGATGACGTGATCGACAACTTTTTCAACTTCTTCATCTGACAGGAAGGCCCCTTGGACGCGGAGCGGTTTGTTGGCGCCGACAGGCAGGAACAGCATGTCCCCTCTGCCGAGAAGTTTTTCAGCGCCTCCCATATCAAGAATCGTTCTGGAGTCGGTCTGCGACGATACGCTGAAAGCGATCCTTGACGGAATATTGGCTTTAATAACCCCTGTAATGACATCGACCGAAGGCCGCTGCGTCGCGATGATCAGATGGATTCCCGCCGCCCTTGCCATTTGCGAAAGCCTTGTGATCGAGTCTTCCACATCAGAGGAAGCGACCATCATCAGGTCGGCAAGCTCGTCCACGATCACAATGATGTATGGCAGCTCCGGCTGCTTTGCTTCTTCTGCGGCATTCATCCGTTTAATATAGTCGTTATACCCTTCGATATTTCTCGTTCCCGTGTGAGAAAACAATTCGTAGCGCCGCTCCATTTCGTTGACGACTTTCTTCAAAGCCTGCGATGCTTTTTTCGGATCTGTCACGACGGGCGCGAGCAAATGCGGAATCCCGTTGTAGACGTTGAGCTCGACCATTTTCGGGTCGATCATCATCATCTTCACTTCGTGGGGCTTTGCCCTCATCAAAATGCTTGTAATAATCCCGTTGACACAGACGCTTTTTCCGCTTCCTGTCGCTCCTGCAACAAGAAGATGGGGCATTTTGTTCAGCTCTGCCAATACAGCTTCTCCGGAAATGTTCCGGCCGAGTCCGATCATCAGCTTTGCATCCGGCCGGTCATTCAGTTTCGATTCGAGCACTTCTTTCAAGGAAACCATCGCGACTTCCGCATTCGGGACTTCGATTCCAATCGCCGATTTTCCGGGAATCGGGGCTTCGATGCGGATATCTTTGGCCGCGAGCGCAAGAGCCAAGTCATCACTTAAATTGACAATTTTGCTGACTTTGACGCCCACATCAGGATAGACTTCATATTTCGTTACGGCCGGGCCGAGATGAACCTGGGTGACTTTCGCCTTAACTCCAAAGCTTTGAAACGTCTTTTCCAGCTTCCTGGCATTGTCGTAAATATTCTTTTTATCCGCCTGCTGCCCTGTGTGCTTCGGCTCATCCAGCAATTGAATCGACGGAAGCTGATAATCCTTGTTTTCAAGCTCTGTGAACGTGATCTCAGGCGCGCCTGTAGCCTGCATGTCCTCACCGGCTTCAGGCTCAGGAGAATGCTCGGCAGGGGCAGGCGCCTGAGCTTCGTACGCTTGAACTTCGGGTTTTTCATCACGGTCGGAAAAGCTTGAAATAATCGGTTCTGACTGAATCACCGGATCTGGATCAAGCTCCGCTTCTTGTACAGGCTCTTCAGACACTTTCGGTTTTCTCTGCGCCTTTTGTTTTTTTCCTGATTTCTTTTTGGGCGAGCTGCTTTTCAATTGTTTAATGTCTGCTAAAAAGGCCTGCCACTGGTTTTTAATGAAGGACGCGACCGGGGTCATCCATTTGATCAGCGTCTCCTGCAGCGAACGGTCCGTAATCAAAAGAAGGCCGATCAAGATCAGGAAGACGGCGATGATTTTAGACCCTGCAGATGCAAACAGAAAGTATGACGCCGCAAATAAAACGGCTCCAATCATTCCGCCTCCAAGATCAGGTGATCCTGTCTCGCCTTTTACATCCATCAGAAACAGCTCCCACGTATTTTGGATTACGCTCGGAGACTGAACGATTCCCCTTTCGGTCAAATGCTGAAACAGCTGGACATGGGAAAGAAGCAGCATGCTTGCGATGATGCAGTAAAGGCCCGCTTTTCTCCTTGTTAAAAAACTGGGTGTTTTCTTCTTCCAAAATAAAGACACACCCGTTAAAAAAAGGCCGAGAAAGCAAAGGATGAACCATTCACCGGCGAAAAAGCGGAACATGTAAATGAACGTTTGCCCTGCTACGCCAAGCTGCAAAACCGCAATAATCGAGATGGCGATACAGATTAATCCGTACAATTCAAATTTAAGATGAATCCGTTTTTTTCCTTGTTTTTGTTTCTTTGTTGATTTTCGTTTTCTTTTTGCCATGTTCCATCACCTTACTGCGTGTTAAAAAATGTAAAAACAAAGAGAAAGCAGCCTTTTTTCGGCTGCGATTTTCCTCTGGATTCCCCTATTATAGCATATTTATCCTTGCGACACTTCAGCTATTTATAAAATGTCAGTTTAAGCGTCTGCCCAGGTGCTGTTTCTTGTTTTAAAAAATCCATCGGGTTCGTGCTGAGAACTTGGACGACTCTTGCTTCCTCTCCGTTCATTTCGACTAAAAGGGGCACGCCGTTGACATCGATCTGTTTTAAGTTCGAGTTTTCCGCCTGCCCTGCGAACACGATTTCCTGCGGCATTGTCGTATACAGAATCATTGGATCATCCCTTCCTGGGCGCCTTTGTTTTGTTCGATTAATTCATTCAGCTTTTGAATCGCCTGTCCGACTCCGCCGGTTTCATCGATTAATCCGTATTTCACGGCATCGTTTCCTACGACATTCGTCCCGATATCGCGGGTCAAATTGCCTTTTGAAAACATCAGTTCTTTAAATTTGTCTTCCGATATGTTCGAATGACTTGTCACGAAATTGATGACCCTTTCCTGCATTTTATCGAGATACTCAAATGTCTGCGGCACACCGATGACAAGCCCTGTCAGTCTGACCGGATGGATCGTCATCGTCGCTGTTTCAGCGATATAGCTGTGGTCGCAGGACACCGCAATTGGAACTCCGATTGAATGTCCGCCGCCCAGCACGATAGAGACCGTCGGCTTTGACAGAGACGCCAGCATTTCCGCAATCGCAAGACCCGCTTCAACGTCTCCTCCGACCGTGTTTAAGATGATGAGCAGCCCTTCGATTTTAGGATTCTGCTCTACTGCAACGATCTGGGGAATCACGTGTTCATATTTTGTTGTTTTATTTTGGGGAGGAAGCTGTACGTGACCTTCAATTTGCCCGATAATGGTCAGACAGTGAATGTTGGTATCCTGACCCATTTGCGGGAGTGTCGTTTCGCCGAGCTGCTGGATTTTGTTGACGAGACTGTCTTTTGCGTCCGGCTTAGCCGGCTGCTCCCCCTGGCTGTCCCCGTTTTGTATCCGGTTTGAGTCCATCTGGCTCACCTCTTTCTCGAGTTTCTTTTGTATTATGGACAATGGCGTTTTTTTCATTCAACGCAAAAGGCATGAAAAAAACCAAGAGAAATCTCTTGGTTTTATACTTCCATGATGATTGGAATGATCATTGGTTTTCGTTTCGTTTTTTCGTATAGGAACTGGTTTAGTGCGTCACGCATCGCCTGTTTTAAGGCGGACCATTCGACGACGGCGTTTTCTGTGCTTTCGTTGACGAGTTCCCTGACAAGTTCCGTCGCTTCAACGATCAGCTGTTCAGATTCTCTGACATAGACAAAACCTCTCGTGATAATTTCGGGTCCTGATACAAGATGTTTTTTCTTTTTATCAAGGGTAATCACAACGATTAAGATTCCGTCCTGGGACAGAAGACGGCGGTCTCTGAGCACGATATTGCCGATGTCGCCGACACCGAGTCCATCGATCAAAATATTGCCTGAATGCACTTTATCGCCGATTTTCACGTTTTGTCCGCGGAATTCCACGACGTCTCCTTTTTCAATCAGGAAAATGTCGCTCCGTTTCATACCGATTTCTTCGGCAAGCTTGGAATGCGCTTTTTGCATTCTGTATTCACCGTTTACGGGGATTAAATACTTCGGCTTCAGCAGGTTGAGCATCAGCTTCAGTTCTTCCTGACAGCCATGGCCTGATACATGGACGCGTTTTTGGGCGAAAACGACCTGCGCGCCCGCTCTTGTTAAGAGGTCGACCGCTTTGGAGTAGACAAGCTCCTGACCCGGAATAGGGGAGGATGCGATCAGGACGGTATCCCCTTTCTCAATGTCGAGCTGCTTATGCCCTTGTTTTGCGATCCTGGTCAATGCGGCGAGCGGCTCTCCATGGTTGTCCCCTGTCAAAATCGCGACTTCTCTTTTCGGATACTTTTTAACTTCCTGGACAGGGATGAACAGATCTTCATCTGCCGTGACATACCCGAGCTTCATCGCCAGCTGGAGTATCGTCGAAATATTTTTTCCTGAAACCGCAAGCTTCCTGCCGTTTTGGAGCGCGGCATCAATGACCTGCTGAATCCGGTTAAAGTTAGACGCGAACACGGCAATAATGACGCGGTTTTCGGCATTGTACATTACATCGGATATCTCTCCGCCGACGACTGCTTCTGAAGGCGTATAGCCCGGTTTCTCAGCATTGGCACTGTCGGAAAGCAGGCACAGCACACCGCTGTTGCCGATTTTGGCAATTTCGCCGATGTCGCTTGTCTGGTTTAAAACAGGTGTCTGGTCAAATTTAAAATCGCCAGTGCACACGATGGACCCGAGGGATGTTTTAAAGCTGACACCGACGGAATCCGGAATGCTGTGATTTGTTTTAAAGAATGACACCTTTGTCGATTCAAATGTAATAACAGATTTTGAATGAATTTCTCTTAAATCGGGCTTTTTGTTTACACCGTACTGCTTCAGCGTTTCCTTTAAAAGGGCGAGCGTCAGCTTCGTTCCGTAAACAGGCACAGAAAGTTTGTTCAGGCAGTAAAATACGCCGCCGATGTTTTCCTCATGCCCGTGTGTGAGAAAAATCGCCTTTACGCGGTCAGATCGTTCAATTAAATATGAAATGTCAGGAATGACCACATCGATACCCAGCATTTCATTTTCTGGATGCATGAGACCGGCGTCAACCACGAATATGTCAGAATCGATTTCAATGACATAAAGGTTTTTTCCGATCTCTCCGACGCCTCCTAAGGCGATGATTCTAATATTTTCTGTATTTTTTTTCAAATTGTAATCCTCCTAATCTAAGTACCCGTCCATCATCACTTGTCCCTATTATACCTGAATCTAAATTTAGAAAACAAGAACCATTATGTATATGACAAACGGTCATCCCCTCCAAAAGAGAATGACCGTTTTCGTCCGTATTGTTTTTTACAGGCCGTTCATCAGGCTGCTTAAACGGAGTCGTTCATCTTCATTTAGCGGAATCAAAGGGAGCCGGACGGACCCGACATCAAGACCCTTCAGCTGAAGAGCCGTCTTTAATGGAGACGGATTCGGTGCGGCAAAAAGCCCTTTCATCAGCGGAAGCAGCTTTTGGTGGATCAAAGCAGCCTGAGCCGTGTTCCCCTCTGTATAATGTTTGATCATTTCCTGCATTTCCGGTCCGATGATATGTGATGCAACGGAAACGATTCCTCTCGCTCCTACGGACAAGGCCGGCAGTGTCAGGCTGTCATCTCCTGAATAAACGGCAAAGTCCTCAGGGGTTTCAGCTACGATTTTTGTAATCGCATCTAAGTCGCCGCTCGCTTCTTTAATCGCAATGATATTCGGGATCTCCGCAAGGCGGATCGTCGTTTCCGGTGCGAGCGAAGCAGCCGTTCTTCCCGGTACATTATAAAGCATGACAGGCAGTGACGTTTCCTCCGCAATCGCTCTGAAATGGCGGTACATGCCTTCCTGAGAAGGCTTGTTGTAGTACGGAGTGACGAGCATGACGGCGTCAGCGCCGGCTTCTTCAGCTTTTTTCGTCAGCTTGATCGACGCTTTCGTGTTGTTGCTTCCCGTGCCGGCGATGATCGGGACGCGGCCTGCCGCTTCCTTGACGGAATATTGAATGAGCGCTACCTTTTCTTCTTCGGAAAGCGTCGGCGATTCTCCGGTTGTTCCGGCAACCACCAGGGAATCCGTCCCATTGTTTATTAAATAATCGATCAGCTTTGACAGTTTTTGAAAATCGATATTTTCATTTTTGTCAAAGGGCGTAACCATTGCGGTTGCGATATTTCCGAAATTCATTTTTTTCACCTCATCATGATTCAATCATATTTATTTTGACAGTTCAAACACTTCATGCAACGCATTCACGGCCGTCGCCATATTTTTCTCGTGCACGAGCACCCATATCGTCGTATGGCTGTCAGCAGACTGCAAGATCGGAATGCCTTTTTCTGATAAAGCGGTAACGATTTTTGAGGTAACGCCCGGAACGCCCATAATTCCCGCGCCAACTGCTGACACTTTCGCGCAATTTCTTGTCACGGCCGGTTCATAGCCCAATTCTTTCAGGATGCCAGAGGCGCGGTCGGTCATGTTTCCAGCCACCGTGTAGACAATTTCACTTGGTGTAATATTGAAGAAATCGACGCTGATGCCGGCATTCGCCATCGCTTTAAACACTTCAGTCTGTACGTTATATTGTCCTTCTTTTGCCGGGACTTTAAACTGTGTCACGTCTTTCACATGGGCGATGCCAGTGATAAGCCGCTCAAAAACGTCGCTTCCGGCTTTTGAGTTGTGATGGCTTGTGACGAGCGTGCCCGTCTCGTTTGAATAGGTTGAACGCACGCGGATCGGCACTTTCGCCTGCATTGCGATTTCAACGGCTCTCGGGTGGATCACCTTGGCCCCCTGATAGGCTAAATTACAGATTTCCGTATAGGTAATCACAGGCAGCGGCTTCGCTTTTTCAACGATGCGCGGATCAGCGGTCATGACGCCTTCGACATCTGTATAAATATCGATAAATTCCGCGTCCAGCGCCGCGCCGAGCGCAGCGGCCGATGTATCGCTTCCGCCGCGGCCGATCGTTGTAATGTCCCCTTTTGCAGTCGCGCCTTGGAAGCCTGCGACGACAACCGCATCATGGTCGGCCAGCATGCTGACAAGCCGCTCCGGCTTCATTTCGAGAATCTTTGCATTCGTATGGTTGTTGTCCGTTAAAAAGCCCGCTTGCGCACCGGTTAAAGCAGCTGCTTTAATCCCGTTTTCCAAAAGCATGCTGGCGAACACAACAGAGGAAATCGTTTCTCCGCATGATAAAAGCATATCCTGCTCGCGCTCGGTAATCGTATCCTGTCCGCCGTAAAGCAGATCAAGCAATGAATCAGTCGCATACGGATCGCCTTTCCGGCCCATGGCCGATACGACGACAACCGCTTTGTATCCTTCATTGACCGCTTCCTGAATATGGCTTAAGGCAAGCTTTCTGCCGCGGTCATCTTTTACAGACGTTCCGCCGAATTTTTGAACGATGATTTTCACTTTATTTCACTCCAAGTTGATTTCGGACGTAACAGAAGAGAGCAGGCTTTCATTTTTGCCTCACTCTCTTCTCACATCCCGTTAGAAATCTTAAACTAAATTTAAAGCTTTTAGGCTTTCTGCGATTTGTACGGAATTCCATGCTGCGCCTTTCAGCAGGTTGTCGGAAACGATCCACAGATGGAAGCCGTTCGGGCGGTCAAGGTCTTTTCTCACCCGGCCGACAAACACGTCTCTTTTACCTACTGCATCTGCAGGCATCGGATAGACCTGTTCAGCCGGATCATCCTGCAGAACGACGCCTGGAGCTTCTTTTAACAGATTTTTAATATCTTCTGCTGTCACATCATCACGGTCTGTTTCGATGTAGACGGATTCTGAATGCCCTGTTGCAACCGGCAGTCTGACACATGTGGCTGAAACTTGAAGCTCAGGCATGTGCATGATTTTTTTCGTTTCATTTATCATTTTCATTTCCTCAAACGTAAAGCCGTTTTCCTGAAATTTATCGATTTGAGGAATAGCGTTAAATGCGATTTGGTAGTGTTTTTCATCACTCTTCACCGGCATGATCTCAGGCTCGAACGGTTTGTCGTTCAAAATGGCTTCGGTTTGCCCGTAGAGCTCTTTTACCGCTTCGTTTCCGGCTCCCGACACCGCCTGATAAGTCGACACGATGATTTTGTTTAAACCGAAAGCCTTGCGGATCGGTTCGAGCGCAACAACCATCTGGATTGTTGAACAGTTCGGATTTGCAATAATGCCGTTGTGCTTGTGCAAATCTGCCTCATTGACCTCAGGTACGACGAGCGGAGTGTTTTGGTCCATTCGGAACGCGCTCGTATTATCAATAACGATCGCCCCGCGTTTGACAGCCTCGTGAGCAAGCGCCTGCGAAACGCTTCCCCCAGCGCTGAAAAGCGCGATGTTGACGCCTTCAAAGCTCTCTGGACGAGCTTCTTCTACAGTGTACTCTTCGCCTTTGAAAGTCTGCTTCGTACCTGCTGAACGTTTTGAGGATAATAAAGTCAGTTTATCCAGTTCAAAATTCCTGTCTTCTAGTGTTTTTAACATTTGCTGTCCTACAGCGCCTGTCGCACCAACTACTGCTACATGTAATCCTCTGCCCAATTGTAAAACTCCTTCCACCTTAATCGTCGTAAACGATTGGTTGACTATGCATTTTACATTTTATTTTAACATAGATGTGTGCCGTGGTGATTGATATTTTTTGTTACAACTTTATTTTCAAAAGATTTATTGATCACTGTGGACCAGGATAGGCTGCATTTGTTTATGGGAGAGCGCTTCTTCGACCGCCGGCACTAAAAGATCCATTTTGGCGACGAGCGAATTCGGCTTTTTATAAGGATCATCCTGGCCAAACGGAATGAAGTAAACGTTTTTTGCCGCCATCAGCCTCATCAAGTTGACGCCGTTCAAGCCGAGCGCATCATTCGTTGAAATGCCGAGGACAACGGGACGGGAGTTTCTCATCGTCGCCTTGGCCGCCATGAGAACCGGACTGTCCGTCTGGGCGTTTGCGAGCTTGCTCATCGAATTTCCCGTCAGTGGCGCAACAACCATGCAGTCCAGCGGAGTTTTCGGTCCGAGAGGCTCCGCTTTCGGAATGGAATCAATGACTTTAAATCCAGTCAGTTCCTCTATTCTCCTGACCCATTCTTCTCCTTCTCCAAAGCGTGTGTCCGTCGACTTGACAGTATGTGTGACGACCGGTCTCACTTCAGCTCCATTGTTGATCAGCGCTTCGATTTGCGGAAATACAGCATCATACGTGCAATGTGAACCCGTCAGACCAAATCCGATTCTTTTTCCTTTGATCGACATTATGACAGCCCCTTTCGGTCGGTTGTTAATTCAGACAAAAGGTTGCACAAAACATTGGCAATAATCTGTCCCGCCGTTTTAGGCGCGACGATCCCGGGGAGTCCCGGAGCAAGCAGCGCTTTAATGCCTTGCTTTTCAGCAAAATCAAAATCGGTGCCTCCGGGACGGGTTGCTAAATCGAGAATTAATGTTCTGGGTGTCATTCGTGAGAGGACGTGTTTATCGAGAATCAGGCTTGGAATGGTATTGATGCAAATGTCGATATTTTCAACATGCTCTGCAAGTTCGTTAGTGTGGAAAGGAGTGAGGCCCATCTCCAAGATTCTGGCGAGGTGGGCGGAGTCGCGCGCTCCGACTTTTACGCGTGCTCCGAGCGCCGAGAACGTCCGGCTGATGCTCATTCCCGTCCGCCCGAGCCCGAGAACCATCACATTCGAGCCGTGAATCGTAAAGTCTGTATGCTGTATGGCCATCATAATGGCACCTTCGACTGTAGGTATCGAGTTGTAAATCGCAATATCGTCTCTTTCAAAGAGCTTGACAAGACGGCGGTTTGCCCCTTTGGCCATGCCGTCTAAATACTGGTTTGAAATCCCTGAATAAATCGCACAGTGAGGCGGAGTTTTTTCTAAATGTTCCTGTTTTAACACCACTTTTTCATTGGAAAAAACAGTCGCAACCGTTCCTTCCATCGATGTGCCTGATACAGGCAGAATAATGCTGTCTATTGTGCCAAAGTCGAGTTCGTTCAGCTTTAGTTTTGTAGCTCCGGTAAACCCGTGATCAAGCTGGTCAAAACCGATTAAAAAGACCTTTGCATCCTGTTCCGTCAGCTTGCGGATGATCTCGAGCTGCCTTGCATCGCCGCCGATGATTGCAATCGTTAATCCGGTTAACATGGCTCTAACATTCACCTTCTTTTTTGACAAGGATCTAATTCATAAGCTAATTTCATCATATGACAAAAAGGAAATAGCGGTGAATTGAAATCCAGAAAAACAAAAAGCCCGCCCCAAGGGACGGGCGGGTGTTCTAGGCTTGCTTATTCTTCTTTTGTCACGCTGCTTTCCGGCACATCCAAAATGATCATATCCGATCCGATTTTTTGAATTTGCGACCAGGGCACCTTGATGTCATTCCCCTGTTTTCTGCCAAGTCCGAACCATTTTACAGAAGGGATAATAAGAGCGGTAATCTGTCCGTCCTGCTCATTGATCTCAAGATCCGTCTGCCCCAGTACCCCAAGCCGTTCAGCCCGCTTAACATCGACGATTTCTTTTCCCGAAAGCTCACTCAGCCTCATGAAAAAACCCCCTTTTGTTATGATGTATGAACCGATAACAAAAAACATGCCTGCCTAAAAAGACAAGCATGTTTTAACGAGGTATTATTTCGGCAGCTCACCCGACGGGCTGATCAATGCAGACGAGTAATCATCGGTGAAAATCCGGTTGGCAAGATTGTTCACACGCTCAAGGCTGACGGCATTCAACTTTTCGATGATTTCATCAAGCGTCCGGTGTTTGCCGAGCAAAAGCTCATTTTTGCCGTTGCGGCTCATTTTGCTGTTTGTGCTTTCGAGACTGAGCATCAGGCTGCCTTTCATTTGCTCTTTGCTGTTTTCAAGCTCTTTCGGTGTAATTCCGTCGCTTTTCAGCACACGCAGTGTTTCATGAATCGTTTCTGACAGAAGCTGAAGCTGATTTGCGCCGGTTCCGGCGTAGATCGTCATCATGCCGCTGTCTTCATAGGAAGTGTGGTAGCTGAACACGGAATATGCAAGACCTTTATCTTCCCGGACATCCTGAAAGAGGCGGCTGCTCATGCTCCCTCCCAAAATATTATTGAGAACGATCAAATCGTAGATTTCCGGGTGACCTGCTTCCAGCCCGTTAAAGCCGAGACAGAGGTGAGCCTGTTCGGTTTCTTTTTTGCGCGTCATTTTCTCATGATGAAAATCCGGTTTTGTCATGCCGGTTCTTTTGCCTTTGGCTTCATATGAGCCAAAGTGCTTTTCAGCTTCTTTTATAAAAGCTTCCGGCACATTTCCGGCTATCGAAATGACGACGCGGTCAGGCGTGTAATATTCGTCCATATATTTTCTGAGCGAATCTCCGTCAAATTCAGCAAGCGTCTCCTCTGTGCCGAGGATCGGATAACCGAGGGAATGGCTGCCGAATGACGCTTTGCTCAAGAGATCGTGGACGATGTCGTCAGGCGTGTCCTCATACATTTTAATCTCTTCATAGACGACGTTTTTTTCTTTTTTCAATTCTTCCTCGTCAAATGATGAATGAAAGAACATGTCAGAAAGCACTTCCAGAGCATAGCTTGCATGCTCATCGAGAACTTTGGCGTAATAGCACGTATATTCCTTTGAGGTAAACGCGTTGACCTGTCCGCCGATTCTGTCGAAAGACTCTGCGATGTCCCTTGCAGTGCGCGTTTTAGTCCCTTTGAAAAACATGTGCTCAAGAAAGTGCGAAATACCGTTAATTTCAGGTGTTTCATGTCTTGATCCGGTTCCAATCCAAACTCCGATGGCCACAGACCGGACAGTGGGATTGTTTTCGAATACGATTCTTACCCCATTTTGACAAGTATACCGTTTAATCAAATTTGTTCCTCCTATTCAAAGAACGGGCCGCACATCCTATTCTTCAACAAGCCTTTTTTCATTCATCAGCTGTGAAACAGTTCCGATTTGATAGCCTTTTTCATGAAGGTTCTGTATCAAAACGGCAAGACTTTTTGCAGTTGGATCTGTCGGATGCATTAATATCATGGCGCCGTTATGTACTTTGCTTAATACCCGTTGCTGTAAGACGGCCGGCTGCGGTTTCTGCCAATCGATCGTATCAACTGTCCACATGATCGTTCCCATCCCCATCTTGTGAGCCTGATCCACAACCTCTTTGCGGAAGCTGCCGCTCGGCGGGGCGAACCATTTCGGCTTGACGCCGAGCGTTTCCTCTATTTGTTCATTTGTCATCCGCAGCTGTTCTGAAATACGTTCTCTCGTCAGTTTGCTCATATCCGGATGATTGTATGAATGGTTTCCGATTTCATGTCCGCCGTTTTGGATGGCTTTTGCGAGCTCGGAGTGATGTTTCACCCATCTGCCCTCCAAAAAAAAGGTGGCTTTGACACGATGCTTTTCTAAAACGGGAAGCATCTCCTGCAAATATTCATTACCCCAGGCGACATTGATAATAAACGATACCATCGGTTTATCCGGGTGTCCGCGGTAGATCGGCTCAGGCTTTAAGGATTCTAAATGAACATCAGGTTTCACTTGATCATAAACGAGCAGCTTCTCATCAAATGCTCCGGCCCGTTTCATTTTTTTGTACGATTTTTCGATGTTTACTTTTAAGCCGTTGTAGCCGGGAATCGCTTTCCATATTTGATCAATTTTCGCATTTTGGGCCTTTACTTCATATTCAGGCGCTTTTTGCAAAAGCTCCTGGTACAATTCGTCCTTCTGAGCGGCAACCGTGACCGCATCTTTTTTCATCGCATCTATGTAATGTTGTGAATACGGACGGTTCATCATCTGATAGGACATCAGCAAAAGAAAGAAAAAAACGGAAACACGAACAATCGTTCTTTTCAATTGTATTCCTCCCTTCCCCACAAAATATGTGAGAAAAGGACAAGATAGAACCGGACCGTTTTCACGGCTTAAAACAAAGAAGCCGGGTTACCCAGGCTTCCTTTTGCTTTGAAGACGAAGACAGAAGCAAGATAAAACACCGTTTTTTACGATTTTTGTTCTTCTTTTTCCTTCTGTTCACGCAGTACAGCTTTTCTTGATAAGTTGACGCGTCCTTGTTTATCGATTTCGGTAACCTTAACAAGGAGCTCGTCGCCGATTTTGACGACATCTTCGACTTTTCCTACCCGTTCGAGCGCAAGCTCTGAAATATGGACCAAACCGTCTTTTCCGCTGAACAGTTCAACGAAAGCTCCGAATTTTTCAATCCGCTTTACTTTACCTAAGTAAAGCTGTCCGACCTCAACTTCTCTGACAAGGTCTTCGATAATTTTCTTCGCTTTTTGGTTCATGCTTTCATCGGTGGAAGAGATGAAGATTGTGCCGTCTTGTTCAATATCGATTTTAACACCTGTATCTTCAATGATCTTATTGATTTGTTTTCCGCTTGGTCCGATGACGTCGCGGATTTTATCCGGATTGATCGACATCGTCAAGATTTTCGGCGCATAAGGAGAAAGCTCTTTTCTTGATTCAGCCAATGTGCTCAGCATGCTTTCAAGAATTTCCATTCTGCCTTTTTTCGCCTGCTGAAGAGCCTCTTCCAAAATCTCTCTTGATAGGCCTTCAATTTTAATATCCATTTGCAGAGCTGTGACGCCTTTGGACGTTCCCGCTACTTTAAAGTCCATATCTCCGAGATGGTCTTCCATACCTTGAATATCGGTTAGGACCGTGTAGTTGTCACCTGATTTAACAAGACCCATTGCGATTCCGGCCACCGGAGCTTTAATCGGCACCCCTGCATCCATCATAGCAAGCGTGCTTGCACAAATGCTCGCCTGGGAAGTTGAACCGTTTGATTCAAGCACTTCAGAGACGAGGCGGATGGTGTACGGGAAGTCTTTTTCAGACGGAACAATCGGCTCAAGCGCACGTTCCCCGAGGGCTCCGTGCCCGATTTCGCGGCGTCCTGGTCCGCGCATCGGCCCTGTTTCCCCGACGCTGAACTGCGGGAAGTTGTAATGGTGCATAAAGCGTTTTGATTCCTCGACACCGAGACCGTCCAAAATTTGTACATCGCCAAGCGCACCGAGCGTACAAATGCTGAGCGCCTGCGTCTGCCCCCGTGTGAAAAGGCCTGAACCGTGTGTTCTCGGAAGGAGTCCGACTTCTGAAGAAAGCGGGCGGATCTCATCGACTGCCCGGCCGTCAGGACGAACTTTTTCCTCCGTGATCAGACGGCGCACTTCATTTTTAACAAGCTGCGACAAAATGTCTTTCACTTGTTTCAGCGTGTCTTCATCGTGTTCCTCTTCTTCAAACTTGGCCAAAACCTCGTTTTTCACTTCGCTGATCGCGTCCTCGCGCGCGTGCTTTTCATGAACCTGGATCGCTTTTAAGAGGTTCGATTCGGCCATTCCCCGCACTTTTTCTTTCAGATCGGAATCGATCTCATACAGGGTGATTTCTGATTTTTCTTTCCCGACAGCGGCGACGATTTCCTCCTGGAACGCAATAAGCCGCTTGATCTCCTCGTGACCGAACATGATCGCTTCAAGCATGATCTCTTCCGGAACTTCGTCTGCTCCTGCTTCAACCATGTTGATCGCATCTTTCGTTCCCGCTACGACGAGGTGAATGTCGCTTTTTTCAAGCTGTTCAAGTGTCGGATTAATAATGAATTCGTTGTCAACCCGGCCTACCGTCACTCCGGCAATCGGCCCTTCAAACGGGATGTCCGATACGGACAGCGCAAGAGACGATCCGAACATTGCCGCCATTTCCGACGAACAATCCTGGTCAACACTCATGACGATGCTGACGACTTGAACTTCATTCCGGAAGCCGTCTGCGAACAGCGGACGAATCGGCCGGTCGATTAACCGGCTGGCGAGAATCGCTTTTTCGCTCGGTCTGCCCTCTCTTTTAATAAACCCGCCCGGAATCTTTCCGACGGCATAAAGTCTTTCTTCATAATTCACGGTTAACGGGAAGAAATCTACGGTTTTAGGTTCTTTTGAAGCCGTTGCGGTGCTGAGCACAGCGGTGTCTCCATAACGCACCATGACAGCTCCGTTTGCTTGTTTTGCAAGCTGGCCGGTTTCTACCGTCAGCTTGCGGCCGGCCCAATCTATGGAAAAGACATGTTTCTCTTGTCCCATTCTTATATGAACTCCTCTCTTCGGATAGTTTTTACGTTACTCCTATTATGAACGAAATGAATTGAACATATCAATGGCAAAGTGCTATGTAAAGAATGAATCGGTGTCATTTAAAATCATTTATATGAACAACGCGTTTTAGAGTTGCCGGATATTCGTTCTTATACGATAAAAAAGCGGGAATCCTCCCGCTTTTTACGATTATCGACGTAATCCTAGTTTGTTGATCAACTCACGGTAACGAGTTACGTCTTTGTTACGAAGATACGTAAGAAGATTACGACGTTTACCTACCATTTTAAGAAGACCGCGACGTGAGTGATGGTCTTTCTTGTGAGTGCGTAAATGCTCGTTCAAGTTGTTGATTTGATCTGTTAGGATAGCGATCTGAACTTCCGGTGATCCCGTGTCAGATTCGTGGGTTTTGAACTCATTGATGAGTTGTGTTTTACGCTCTTGAGTAATTGCCATCCTGTTTCACCTCCATATAATATTAGCCCCGATTACCTAGCAAACGCCGGTGATTCGATTTGCCAAGTGAACGGTTTTAAAGCTACAGACAATATGATACTAGAAATGCGGGCCTAATGCAACCATTTATGATGAAGTTTAGCTATTATCACCATTGTTGACGCGTATTGCCGTTTCCATACATCTAGATTTCGGCCGGCTTCCGCTCTCTGAAGAAGCGGATCGCTTCTTCTTTGTCTCTAGAAATCTGTTCGACAAGCTCGTCAACGCTGCCGAATTTTTTTTCGCTCCTCAGCCGCTTATACCATTCAACCTTAATTTCGGACCCGTATATGTCACGATCAAAATCGAATAAGTTGACTTCGATTGAAGGCTGCCCCGGCCGTTTTTCGTAAAACGTCGGCTTGTATCCGACATTGCAGACGCCGTTGTAGACAGCGCCGCCGATTTCGGCTTTAACGGCATACACACCTGTCGGCGGGACGATGTATGTGTCTTTAAGGCCGATATTAGCGGTCGGAAATCCGATCGTTCGGCCCCTTTTATCGCCGTGGATCACAAAGCCTTTCACATGGTACGGCCTGCCGAGCAGTTCAGCGGCGTACTCGACGTCTCCGGCTCCCAGGACGGTGCGGATTCTCGTGGAGCTCACCTTTTGGTCCTGATTGGAGTATTTTGCGACAGACGTGCTTTTGACACGGCCTTTCGCATACTCCTGGAAGTTTTCCATTGTGCCTTTGCCGAATTTCCCGAAGGTAAAGTCAAATCCGGCTACAACATGAGTAACGTGAAAGCCGAGTATATATTGATCGATAAATTCTTCAGGCGATAGAGAAGCGAATTCAGGGGTAAATGTGACAACGTATAAAAAATCGACCCCTAAATCTTCAATGATGCTGATTTTGTCCTGCAAAGGCGTGATTAAATCTTTTGGCTCCCGGCCTTTTTTGAGCACGGCAGAAGGGTGGGGATGAAAGGTCATCACGGCCGTTTTGACCCCTTCTCTTGCCGCGGTGTTTTTTGCTGTAAGAATCACTTGCTGATGTCCCAGGTGAACACCGTCAAAATAGCCTAATGCCATAACAGATGTCGGAAAATCCTCACGCTTCAAGTCGTGTGGGTGGGAAATATGTATCGTCTTCAAGAACGGTCACCTTTTCTATTGTTCGCTTTTTTGCACGAGTACTTTTGCCGGCTTCAACAGGCCGGTTTTGGTCGGATGCGGATAATAGACGGCTGTGCACCGGCCTGCTTCCGTAAAGACCGCAATGCGGTCTTCGCTCGTCAAATGAGAAAAGCTGCCGGGCGTTTCAAGCACCGCTCCATTTTCCACTTTCTTAGCTAATGTATCACTAATTATCCATTTCGGCAAATGATCAAGCGCACGTTCGATGGGGACGAGCTTTTCGGACAATGTTCCACCAGCAATCAAGCCTTCGACGTCTTCAAAGGTCAAGCATTCATCAAGGGTAAAAGGGCCTGATGCGGTCCTGACCAGGTTGGACATATGCGCGGGATATCCGAGCTTCTCCCCGATGGTTACCGCCAAGGTCCTGACATATGTGCCTTTTGAACATGTCACAACAAACCGAAAGCGGGCTTTATCCTGCTCATGGCGAATCTCGGATGTCAGTTCGATATGATGGATGGTGATGGCCCGCTTCGGCCGTTCAACCTCGATACCGGCCCGCGCGTATTCATACAGCTTTTTGCCGCCTACCTTGACAGCGGAATACATCGGCGGGACTTGCTCAATCGTTCCTTCAAGAGATCTCAGGACGCTCTGCACGGCCTGTTCATCAGGCGGCGCTAAAACGGGCTTCTTTTCCGTGACTTGCCCCGTCTGGTCTTCTGTCTCCGTGGAACAGCCAAGCGTGACCTCTGCATCATATGTTTTGGACTTTTCCGTCAAATACTCGACGACTTTGGTTGCTCTCCCGACGCAGATCGGGAGAACGCCCGACACCTCGGGATCCAATGTGCCGGTATGGCCGACCTTTTTTGTTTTCAACAGTTTGCGGATCTTCATGACGCAGTCGTGCGAAGTCATGCCGACCGGTTTATGTAACAGAAGGACTCCGTTATACATTCGTGTTTCTTCGCCCCTTTCTCATTTGGAGCTAAAAAGGACAGGCAGTCGCCCGCCTATCCTTTTTCAGCTTATGATTCTTCTTTGTTTGCGTTCAGCTCGTGAATCAATGTTTCGATACGGTTTCCGTAATCGATCGATTCATCGAACTCAAAATGGATTTCAGGTGTTTTGCGAAGCCTGATTCGGTTTCCAAGTTCGGAACGAATAAAGCCCTTTGCTTTTGCCAGGCCCTTGAGCGTTTCTTCCCGTTTCTTTTCATCGCCTAAAACGGAAATATACACTTTAGCAATTTGCAAATCACCTGAGACCCTGACATCAGTGACTGTTAAAAATCCGATCCGCGGATCTTTCAGCTTTCTGCCGATAATGTCACCAAGTTCTTTTTTCATCTGCTCACCCACACGGGTAGCTCTCATCGTCATGACCATACCACCTCTACGTTAAAACCACTCTGTTCTCGTGATCGTCCGTTCAATTTCCGGAAAAGAGTCGATAAAGCTTAAAACCCGTTGCAGCTCTTTTTCCGTTTGCACGCGAGAGGAAGAAACGGCGGCGATACCAAAGCTTGTGCGCTGCCAAGTGTCCTGGTAGTCAATTTCTGAAACAGAAACGTTGAACTTTGCGCGGATTCTTGTGATCACCCGCTTCAGCACCGCCCGTTTTTCCTTGAGTGATGATGCATCGTAAATGATGCATTCGCATTCAACGAAACCGATCACTTTCTTTCAATTTCTTGCATGACATACGCTTCGATCATATCGCCTTCGCGAATGTCGTTGTATTTCTTAATGGTGATACCACATTCATATCCTTGTGAAACTTCTTTCACATCATCTTTAAAGCGTTTCAGCACATCGACTTCCCCTTCATAGATGACGACGCCGTCGCGGATTAAGCGGATTCCGCTGTCACGTGTGATCGTACCTTCCGTTACATAGCCTCCGGCAATCGTTCCGATTTTAGAGACTTTGAATGTTTGACGGACTTCAACCATGCCGATCACTTTTTCTTCATACTCAGGATCAAGCATGCCTTTCATGGCTGCTTCGATCTCATCGATGACTTTATAAATGATGCGGTGAAGGCGGATATCCACATTTTCGGCTTCGGCGGTACTCTTAGCATTTCCGTCAGGTCTGACATTAAACCCGATCACGATTGCATTTGAAGCAGAAGCTAAAATAATGTCTGATTCGGTAATCGCACCTACGCCTGTGTGGATGATTTTGACTCTGACGCCTTCGACTTCTATTTTTTGCAGTGCTGCAACGAGAGCTTCAGCAGAGCCTTGAACATCAGCTTTGACAACGAGATTAATGTCTTTGACATCGCCTTGTTTAATCTGTTCAAACAAGTCATCAAGGCTGAGCTTCGCTTTATCGCTGCGCTGTTCTTCAAGCTGTTTGGTAGCGCGGGCTTCGCCGACTGAACGGGCTGTTTTTTCGTCTTTGAACACAAGGAACTGATCCCCTGCGTTCGGAACTTCGTTCAATCCGGTGATTTCAACAGGTGTTGACGGCCCCGCCGATTTAACGCGTCTGCCGACATCATTGACCATCGCGCGAACGCGTCCAAATGTGTTCCCGACGACAATCGGATCTCCGACGTGAAGCGTTCCGTTTTGAACGAGCAGTGTTGCGACAGAACCTTTTCCTTTATCAAGCTCGGCTTCGATGACCGTTCCTTTTGCTCTGCGGTTCGGATTCGCTTTGAGCTCCTCGACCTCGCTGACGAGCAGGATCATTTCGATCAGCTCATCGATCCCCTCTCCTGACAGTGCTGAAAGAGGAACGAAAATCGTCTCGCCTCCCCATGCTTCAGGAACAAGACCGTGCTCTGTCAGCTCCTGCATCACCCGGTCAGGGTTTGCCGTCGGTTTGTCGATTTTGTTGACAGCGACGATGATCGGCACTTCAGCCGCTTTCGCATGGTTGATCGCTTCGACCGTCTGCGGCATGACCCCGTCATCTGCAGCTACGACGAGAATCGTAATATCCGTAACTTCCGCACCGCGTGCGCGCATCGTTGTGAATGCGGCGTGGCCCGGAGTGTCAAGGAAGGTGATTTTTTTGCCGTTTTCCTCGATCTGATAAGCGCCAATGTGCTGTGTGATGCCTCCGGCTTCGCCTTCGACGACCTTCGTTTTTCTGATGCTGTCGAGAAGCGTTGTTTTACCGTGGTCGACGTGGCCCATGATCGTTACGACAGGAGGACGGATTTCAAGGTCTTCTTCTTGATCCGGCTCTTCGTACTTTTCGAACTCTGTTTCTTCAAGGACGATCACTTCTTCGACGTCGACGCCGTATTCTGAAGCGATCAGCTCAACGGTATCTTTGTCAAGATCTTGGTTGATCGTTGCCATAGTGCCGAGAAGCATTAATTTTTTAATGATTTCTGACGGTTCTTTTCCGAGCTCTTCAGCAAGCTGCCCGACCGACATTGAGTTGGTAAATTCGATTTTTTCAGGCAGTTCTTTTTTCGGCTTGAACTGTTTCTCCTGAGGAGATTGATGATTTTTACCGCGCTTGTTCTTTTTGTTATTGTTGTTGTTGTTTTTCTTCTTGTTTTTATTGTTAAATTGAGTATTCTGCACGTTATTCTTCTTTCCGTCTCGATTTTTGTTTGGCTTACTTCCGGCATTCTGTTTTGCGGCTTCTTGCTGCGGTTTTTGTCCGCCTGTACCGGCATCCTTTTTATTTCCCGCAGGTTTAGCGCCCTTCTTGAATTTTTGATCAAGCTGTTTAATCGCATTTTCCTCGATCATCGCCATATGGTTATTGACTTCGATATTCATATCTTTCAATGCCGCGATAATATCTTTACTTGAAACATTTATGGCTTTTGCATATTCATAAACTCTCATTTTAGCCATTCGTTCACCCCCAAAAAAATTAATCGAGCTTTCGGAGCAACGTATTCGCAAAACCTTGATCAGTGACAGCAACAACCACACGGGATTCTTTGCCGATTGAACGGCCCAAAAGCATACGATCTCCGACTTTTTTCACCGGTACATCGTAGTGCCTGCATTTGTCGGTTACTTTTTTCTCCGTGTTAGCCGATGCGTCGTCTGCAAGCAAAACAAGCTTTGCGCGCGAATGCCTGATTTCTTTCACAACCAGGTCTTCTCCGGACACGACCTTTCGAGCTCGATTCGCCAGACCCAGCAAGGAAAACCATTCTGATTCCGACATTTATCTGTTCTCCTTTTCCGCCAGTTCCAGCAGTTCATCAAAAATCTGATCATCAATCTGTGCTTGAAGCTGATTTGCTAAGCTGTTTTTCTTTTTTGCAGTTAAAATGACGTCTTTATCAAGTGTAAGGTAGGCTCCCCGGCCGTTCTTCTTACCGGTCGGGTCTACGGAAACTTCCCCTTCTTTCGAGCGGACGACGCGGATGAGCTCCTTTTTAGGCTTCATTTCCCCTGTTACGACGCATTTTCTAAGCGGGATCTTCTTTCGGCTTTTCACCAAAGGTCACCTCTTATTCATCCGATTCTGGAGTTTCGCTTTCCAAGAAAAGCTCTTCCGGCTCCTCTTCTTCAAGCTCCCTTGGATAAATTCCAAGCTCTCTTGCATCTGTTTCGCTTTTAATATCGATCTTCCAGCTTGTCAGCTTGGCTGCCAGGCGGGCGTTTTGACCTCTTTTTCCGATGGCGAGCGACAGCTGGTAGTCAGGAACGACAACCGTTGTCGCCTTATCCTCTTCATTGACGATGACGTCGAGCACTTTTGAAGGGCTCAGCGCATTGGCGACGAATTCAACCGGATCGTTTGACCAGTGAACAATGTCAATTTTCTCGCCTTTCAATTCATTGACGATCGCCTGAACGCGCTGACCCTTCGGTCCGACGCAGGCGCCGACGGGATCGATGTCGGGATTATCCGTACGGACGGAAATCTTCGAGCGGTCTCCCGCTTCTCTCGCCACGGATTTGAGCTCGACCGTTCCATCGTAAATTTCCGGGACTTCGATTTCAAAGAGCCGTTTTAATAAACCTGGATGAGTTCTTGAAACGTAAATCTGCGGACCCTTCGTCGTTTTTTCGACTTTTGTAATGAACACTTTGATCCGGTCATGAGGCTTGTAGACTTCATTCGGCATCTGTTCTGCAACCGGCAGAAGCGCCTCGATTTTTCCTAAAGAAACGTAGATGAACTTATTGTCGATCCGCTGAACGATGCCTGTCATGATATCTTCTTCGCGATCGATGAATTCGGAATAGATGACGCCGCGCTCTGCTTCGCGGACGCGCTGAGTCACGACCTGCTTTGCCGTCTGGGCAGCGATGCGGCCGAAATCCTTCGGCGTCACTTCGATTTCCACGACATCCCCGACAATGTAGTTCGGATTGATGTTTACGGCATCTTCAATCGAGATTTCAAGGCGCGGATCATACACTTCATCCACGACATCTTTGCGGGCGAAAACGCGGATTGAACCGGTGTCGCGATTTAAATCTACCCTGACGTTCTGCGCCTGGTTGAAGTTCCGCTTATAAGCGGAAATGAGCGCAGCTTCAATTGCTTCAATAATAATGTCCTTACTGATTCCCTTTTCTTTTTCAAGAACAGTCAGGGCATCTAACAACTCACTACTCATGTTTATGGTTTCCCCCTTAAACAGTCAAAAATTAATTGAACGAAACAGCCAGCCTTGCTTTGGCTACTTTATCATATGGAATATTGATCGTTTTCCGGCGCGTTTTGATCATCACCGCGACTTCCACGTTTTCACCGTCAAATGCGGAAAGCTCGCCTTCAAACTCTTTATTGCCTTCAATAGGTTCGTACGTTTTAATATATACGTTTTTTCCGAGCGCTTTCATGAAATCGGCTTCTTTCTTTAAAGGCCTCTCAGCTCCAGGTGACGATACTTCAAGAAAATAGTTTTGCTTGATCGGATCAGCCTCGTCGAGCTTTTCACTAAGAGCTTCGCTAACCTTGGCACATTCCTCGATGTCCACGCCGTCATCTGAATCAATAAACACGCGAAGAAACCAGCTCGGACCTTCCTTGACAAATTCGATGTCAACGAGCTCAAGCTGAAGATTGTCTAGTATAGGCTGGACCATTTCGCTGACGGTATCGATCACTTTGTTACTCATACTTTTCCTCCTTGTGCAGGCTCCCATTCATCGGCTCCCTCGTAAAAACCCTGCTTCAAAAGCAGGGGATTTTAGAAAAAACGATGAACATGTCGAGACAAAATTGCCTGTTCAATACAAAAGAGCGGGTTTCCCCACTCTTCGCCTCGGCTATCGTTAGCATTTCCAATAAAACTATACCATAACCATATTTTTATTGCAAATCATGACAGCGTTTAGTATGCCGCATTTCGGAAGCGGATGATTTTTCATTCATCCGCTTCGCATGTTCTGAAATGACAGAAGCGGCAGAGCTCGGATAAACGATCCGGAAACCGTCATAATCCGGATAAAGGGTCCCGTCATCCTGAATACCGGTCAAAATCCAAAATTGGCTGCCCGCCCCGCCCTGCTTTTCTATGAGTTCAAGCCAAGTTCTGTAGACGTCGTCCCTTCTGGACTTATCCTGATAGCCGTACTCTTCTAAAACGACCGGCTTGCCGATTTCTTTTCCATCGCAAATATGGTCTGTGATCCACTGATTCCCCCACTCGGCCGTTTTGCCCCAATGATCCGGATAGAGGTGATATGTGCCGTAATCAATATGCTTCAGAGCGGTCAGCCTTTTCCAATCCACACCCTCTCCGCCGTTGTAATGCCAATCAGGGTGCCCTTCTATATGATAAAATCCTTCATCTCCAACTGCTACAAGATGGTGCCGATCAATGGATTTAATAAATCCGCTCATCTCATCCGCCCATTCGACAAGTGTATTTCCGCTTCTGTCAGTCTGGACCCTTGGTTCATTGGCAAGCTCCCACGCCATAATCGCGGGATCATCTTTATATTTGACGCCATTATATGTGTTGACTCGGTTCAGCATATAGGATACATAGTTCTTATACGCCTCTTTAATGTCCGGATGAGTGTAAAAGGCGTCATGTCCATCCGCCTGAAACCACCTGACATATTGATTCATTCCGCCGAAATCATCCCAGTTGTTCACAAAAGGAATGACAAGTTTTATCCCTGACTGTCCCGCTTTATAAATGGCATAGTCAAGCTTTGAAAAGCCTGATTCATCATATATCCCCGGCCTTGGCTGCATGACGGTATTTTCCTGCGGCTGGCCGTCAAGAAATCCCCAAATGCGGATCACTTTCAAATTCATCGCTTTCATATCTTCGAACACATCATCGACCATTTTTTTAGATTTATAATGGAAATAATAGTTATTCGTCCCGGCAAAATAAAAGTCTTTCCCATTTAAGGTGAACGATGTTCCGGATGTCTCAACAAAAGGAGACGCGGCTAGTGCCGGTCGGGAATTGCCAAACTGAATGGCGGAAAGCGCAAGCAAAAACGGTATCAGCAGTGTCAAAAAAACCTTTTTCGTCATCATTATTTTTCCCTGCTTTCATAAAGAAGATCCATGGACGGCGCCATTCAGAGATTAGCAGGCCGTTCAAGGCGTGACTTTCACCTTCACGACCGCCTCGACGCCTTTCGGCCACAGTTCAAATGTAAAGGTGGAATCGCTTTTCAAATACTTTAAAACCCGCTCTCTCAAATACAAATCCCCGTCTTTTTCGTAAAAATCCTCGTCATAGTTCAAGTAGGGCGTCCATGACCATACTTCTTCAAGAACCGGCCTTCCTGTAGAATCGACGACTCCTTTAACCGTAGCCAGCTTCGTTCCGTTCAGTGACGCCGGGATTTTGAGATCACCGCTGATTGCCGATTGACTGATGGTGAATTCGCTTTTTTCAAGCTTCGGGTCATCATAAAGGATGATTTCCATAACCTGGCTGGCTCCTTTATAAAACGTAAAAGTGAGCTTCGCTTTTACCCCAGGCTGCTCAGACCCTTTTATCAGCTTTGCCAAGCAGGATGCTTTAATAGAGACCGTTTTTCCGGCATTGTCAACTGTATAATCACTGCCTTCCTTTAATGGTTCGGATTTCTGATAAATACCAGTCAGCACATTGCCGTTCAGCTGAATGTCCACCGTCTGATCGCTGAGGTTTTGACCTTTTTTGATAAAAAGATCTGCCGGTTTGATGATCGCATTGGGAACGCCGCGTCCCGCCTGAATGACAATCTCTTTAACAACAGGATCGCGCCACTGTCTCTCAGTCCGGTCAAACTGGTCATTCCCGTTGTCCCACCACATCGGGACCATTTGATATTTGTGGGCAAGGCGGACAAACGTATCATGATAGAGCCGCTTTGAATGATTTTCATTGGCGCCGAGAGTACCGTATTCGCCGATGATAACCGGGTATCCTTCCCTTACAAATTTTTCATAAACCGGTTTGATATCCTCCTCCATCTCGGAGATTTCCGCTGCCGATCCCCAAGTCGTCCGGCCCCACCAGTTTGATACGTAATCCCACGGAGAATAGTAGTGATATGTGAGGACAATCCGGTCATCATCCGGCGGTTCAAATGAATGAAGCAATTCATCTTTGTTATCTTCAAGCCCCCCGGCGATCACGAACCGCTGGCTGTTGTTGCCGCCGGTCGAACGAATGATGTTCAGCATCTCGCGGTTAAGCAGATTCATTTGATATGCGTTCATTCCAGTCGGTTCATTGACGATTTCAAACAGGAGGCGTTCACTTTTGTTTTTAAAACGCTCGGCAATTTGCTTCCAGACTTTCCCCAGCTTATCTAATGTCTCCTGCTGGCTGTTTCCCATGCGGCTGATCCATAGCCAAGAATCGTGGTGAATATTTAACACGACATAAAATTCTCTTTCCAATGCCCAATCCGTCACTTCTTCCACCCTGTTCATCCAAGCGGTGTCGATCGGATACCTGGGAGCGCTGCCGATGTGAGAGTCCCATGTCACCGGAATCCGGACGCTTTTAAACCCCGCGTCGCGAATATCATCAAAAGTATGCTCGCGAACCGGCGGATTGTTCCAAGAGCCTTCTGTCGGAACAGCATCCAGTGTGTTGCCTAGGTTCCATCCAGGGCTCATGTTTTCCAAAAGGTCTGCCGGGGTGATGATGCTCTGCTTTCCTTGCTTTGCTGACCCGTTTGTTCCCGAAGCTTTCGGAACTGCGGATAAAAGAACGGTTCCCATGATCAAAACGAACAGAATAATCGACTTTAAACATAAGGCTAACCATTTTTCTCTCAAACTTTTGATCTCCTTTTTTAGATGATCGTGCAAAACACTCGCTAAAATCCCTAAATTTTAAAAAGGCGGCTGAACGCCGCCTTTTCCCAAACGTTCAAGCGCATATCAATCTGACATTCTCTTACTGATTGTTATGCATTTCCGATTAAACGGTCATACTCTGCATAAGCTGTCGCCATATCGACCTGAGACCAGAAACGGTGATACACAAAAGTCGGCAGACCGTTTTCCCATTTGCCTGTATTCGGATTCCACGAGGTCTGATATTTATTTTCCAAATAAGGCCACATCGGATCGTTTTTAATCTTCGGACGGAGGTCGGCATGACTGATATAGACGCCGTTACCGCCCTTTGCCGGATCAGACGGCACAGTGTTGGAACCAGGAATGGTGTTGCCCTGCCCGTTTCTGCCGCTCCAGCCATTCGGAAAATAGACTTCCTTCGTAAAGTAGCGGATATAATCTTCATGTTCTTCCTCTGCTGCGATACCGATTCCGTCATTTTTATTCCATGCTGCATCAAGCAGTTCTTTTGCCACGTTTTTGGCCTTGTTTCCAAGAGCGGTAAAGCCGCCGGTTTCGGCTTTTGTTCCGGCTGCAAAGAAGACAAGCGTTTTAATATAGCTGCCGAGAACGCCGACATCTTGAGAAGGATTCTTCGTCGTGACATGCAGTCCCGGATTTCCGGTAAATGAATCAAATCCCTTCCACGGATCAGGCTGGCCGCTCCATTCAAGGTTTGCCGGAATCCAAAACTCGCCTGGATCGGATTGTACGGCGATCTGCGGGTTTTGGCCGCCAAGGACGCGTTCTCCCGCTTCATTTAAATAATAGCCTTCTTCATCAGTAACAGGCCGTTCGCCCACAAACACATAATCAAGCGAGTACGCGATCCATTTTTCAATCACATGCTTTGCCATTCGGAAGTTTTCAGACGATTTGTCACCTTTCTCTGCGAAAATATAATACAGTTCCGCCACCCTTTCCAGCGGCCAGACTTGCATCCCGAACCAATTGTTAGAAGGCGGATCGTGATATACAGGCGCTTCTGTGTATGCCATTCCGTAAAATGTGCTGACATTTTGCGGATATGCGCTGTAGCTGCCGTTCCAGCTGTTCGTGGCGCCGCCGGCAACAGCTCCTTCTGAAGAAAGCAGCCATGTGTAAAGTTCCAGCTGCCTTTTCAGCGCCTTTTCCCAATCGATGCGCGCCGTGGATGAATTTGGAACCAATCCGCCTTCAGCCGTTGACAGTGCATAAGAAGCGACAGGGTTTTGATAACCTTGGTGCACATGACTCGCGCCGATCCGCCACGCCCAGTTGGCATACTGTCCCAATCCGCCTCCCCAAGCGGTGTACCATGCCATTAAATAATGACAGGCATTTTTTCCAGTTCCGCGGGAAGGCGAGCCGTCAGCAGCGCTTCCAATCTCTTGAAAGTATTTGTCATACATGCCGTAACGGAGAAAGTCCCCCATTTTTTTAGCTTTTTCTAAATACTTCGTATTGCTGTAGCCCCATTGCCTTGCCCAGTACATCGCCTGAACGGCGCGCGCATCGGCGTCGGTCGCATTAGTGTAGCGCCATTGCGGGGCAGGAGCCTGATTTTCTTTAGTAAACAGACTCATAAATCCTTCATTCGGTTTTCCAAACGTCTGATTATCCTGAGAGGGGTGCGGAACCGTTTCCCAAACAGACTCCTGTTCACCGCGCTGATAAGTGTTCACATAAACGGCGGTGTGTGATGGGTTCAACAGGTTCCCGAATCCATACCAGTTATCGACATCAAGCAGCCAGTGCATTAAATACGTTTCATTGCTTCCGTATGTGGATCTAAGTTCACTGTCAAGCGGATCGTTTCCGGCCGGATATTGTCCGGTGAGAGCCGAAGGATAAAGATCTGGGTAGCGGTGTTCGGCGGCATATGTGGCAGGGCTTGAGGGGTTATAGTAGTTCATCGTCGGCTGTTCTTCGTTTCCATCGCCTTCATTGACCGGGATGATATATTTCTCCATATTGTCCCAGGCGGCTTCTAGCTTTGACCAGTCCTGTGTGTATCGGCCGTACATCGCTTCAAGCCACAGCCAATAACTGTATGCTTCAGATGTTGTCATATGGCCGTAATCAGGCGCTTCACATATGAGCGTTTCAACTGAGTGATAAGGAATGCCTTCCGGCGAAAAATAGCCGTTTTGCGGATTTTTAATTTGCTCATACAATTGCATAAAGCGTGTTTTATTGTCCATGATGCGTCCTCCTTTTGAAGCTTCAAGCTTTCGTTTCATATGATGGGACTGCCGGGGATTGAATCCGGGCGTTTTTTAGCCGGGCTCATTTCCAAAAACAAGCCGGCCTTCATCATATACCGGCATATACCGGGTTTTTGCCAGCGTGTGTGACAGCCCCCGGTAAGAGTGGTCATTTTCCGGATTCCAAAAAGACGTCCCCGCCGGAGCCGCTAGGCGGAACTGAACTTCTTTCTTATGGGCGGATTGACCGCCGGGGTATATCATAACCCCGCTGAAGCTGACTTCCGTATAGTAAATGTGTTCGCCGCTGTGATATGGCTTCAGCTGGGACACCGACGCTCCTTCGTTGTATCCGGTTGATACCTTTATATCTTCCGAAGAAAATCCGGCATTCACCGCTTCAGTCAGGTCCACGTAATAGCGGAACGACAGCTTATCGGTTTTCTTTGCCGGCCATCCTGATCGGTTATTAAGCTGCACTCTGATTTCTGAGTAGTTGTTTCCCGAGCTGTTTATGGATGCCTCTGCAAAAAATTCATCTTCTGGTGTTTCCTTTTCGGGAAAATGAGGCAGCGGTGATTGTCCGGCACCATACAGTTGAAACATTTTCGCTGCATTGCCCGTGAAAGCCGCATTGTAATCGATCGCAACTTCGTTTGACACATAATCATTTGTTTCGTCCCGGTACGAGTCATCTCTTCCCGGTCCGCCTACTAACGCGCCGTAAAGGGTATGGCGGTGGTTTTCAGGCACATTCATATGATCGGCCCATGAACCGTGTGCGGTGCGGTGATGCGGGTGCTTCGGCGGGTTTGTTCCGTACCCGACGATAAAGCTGCGCTGTTGCGGATTATCCCCAAGCATATAGTTCATTTGCTGAACCGCAAAATCCCGATATCTTTTTGCTTTGCCGGCATCTTTTACCCAATCTGAATAAACAAAAGCGAGAAAAGCGGCGTTTGAAGTGTAGCGCAGCGATCCCCACTGCTCAAGCCACGCCAGCCCGCCTGGTGTATAAGTGATACGCTCTGTGCTTCCATTATGATTGTAGCCTGTCGACCAATAATCAAGATTGCGTTCGACAGATGCGGTAAATCGGGATTCGTTCGTCAGACGAGCGAGCAGCAGCTGTGCTCCGTAAGTGACGTCATCCCAGGAAAGCGTCCAGCGGTAAGGCCAGCTTGCGGGATCGCCCCAATCTGAGACCGAAGCAAGCGCTTTATCCAAATATTTTTGATCGCCGGTTGCCAAGTAGAGCCAGACAGCTCCCCATGTCAGTTCATCTTTATATCCGCTCCACGAATGATAATATTGCTGCGCGTCTGTAATGCAGTCTGAATATTTGCCGCGGTAGCGGTCGGCAAAATCATACAATTCCTTGGCATGGGCCAATAGTTTATTTGAATAAGAAGCATCTGTCGGCTTGAAGATGATTGATGCAGAAGCTAGGGCTGCTGCTGTACCGCCGGCAAGGTCTGACCCGGGACAGGCTGCATCTATCTTATAGGCCGGCCGCTTCATAGGCATCACTTCGGCCGGGCCCCACCAGGCGTGATCTTGGGCCCCATGGCCGACTTGGCCCCAAAACTCATAACGATCTGTATGCGCTTTAATAAAATAGTCTGTCGCCCATCTGATATTGTCTAATATCGCATCAAGCTGTCCTGCCGCTTCATAGGCATCGCGGTACTCATAGACGGACCACGACAGAACGGCCGCAGAATAAGCCATTGGAAGGCCGAACTTCACGTGATCTCCGGCATCATACCATCCGCCTGTCAAATCATGGCCGACATCTTTTCCATCCTCAAGAGCAGAGTCCCCTCTCCAATTCAGACGGCTGCTTTCCGGAAGCTTTCCGGAGCGCTGCGCCTCATAGAAAAGAATTGATTTTTGCAGCAATTCCGCATAATTTTGGCTCTCTTTCGCAGATGCAATGTCCGCCTTGCCGGAAACCGGCATGAACAACATCGCAAACGTAAGCAGTAAAACAAAGAAAAACGCTTTCATTTTCCAAAAAGCTTTCTCTTTCAACGGACTCCTTCTTCCTCATTTTGTTTTCCTTCAAAACAGCCGATGTTTACATGACACTCACCTCCTTTAGTGACGGACAAATGGTGTCTTTCGGTAAGCGGAGAAGAGACTGATTGAATTTTTGAAATTTGAAGATGTGCTGCAGATTCGCCTATTTTGGTTCAACATGCAGGATCAGTGTTTGCGGGGGGAACGAGGAACTTTGTTTGTTTAATCAAGAAACTAACTTCTGTTCACTGAAAAAAGCGGACTTCTTTATTGAATGATATCATTTTGAAAATATTAACATTAATGCATTTTTATTGTCAATCAATCTAACAAACTTTGAGGCCGCAATATTCGCGCCTCTGAATCTTTGAAGCACGCGCTGGATTAGCAACAAAAAAAGAGACTGCCGAATAAGTCGGCAGCCTTTAAAATAAAGACAGCTGGTTCTGATCTGGGAGCGACTCGAGACAGCCGTGGCGCTCCAAGTATTCCATGATCGTTTTTGACACCTTGCCTCTTTTTTGCAAATCTTCTTTGGAAAGAAATTCGCCTTCTTCCCTTGCTTTGACAATATTCAAAGCGGCGTTTGTTCCAAGCCCCGGTATTGAATTAAACGGCGGAATCAAGCTGTTTCCGTCAATGATGAATTCGGAAGCGCTCGATCTGTATAAGTCGACTTTTTGGAAAGAGAAGCCCCTTTCGCACATTTCAAGCGCCAGCTCAAGCACCGTGAGCAAACTTTTCTCTTTCGGAGAAGCGTCAAGGCCTTTAGAGTTGATGTCATCCATGACGGCTTTAATCGCTGTCGACCCTTTGATCATCGTTTCGATATCAAAGTCATCGGCCCGCACCGTAAAGTATGCTGCGTAGTAGAGCAGCGGATGATGGACTTTAAAATAAGCGATTCTGACCGCCATCAAAACATATGCCGCAGCGTGGGCTTTCGGGAACATGTATTTGATTTTTTTACACGAGTCGATATACCAGTCCGGAACATTATTATTCTTCATTTCTTCTTCCCATTCAGGTGTCAGTCCCTTACCTTTACGGACAAATTCCATAATCTTAAAGGCGAGGGATGGCTCAAGCCCCTGGTAGATTAAGTACACCATAATATCATCACGACAGCCGATCACTTCGCTCAGTTCACAAATATTATTGTGAATCAGCTCCTGCGCGTTGCCGAGCCATACGTCCGTACCGTGTGACAGGCCGGAAATCTGAACGAGCTCGGAAAATGTCGTCGGCTTGGTGTCTTCGAGCATCTGTCTGACAAAGCGGGTTCCAAATTCAGGGATGCCAAGCGTTCCGGTTTTACAGCCGATCTGCTCTTCGGTTACCCCTAAAGATTCTGTCCCTTGGAAAATTTTCATCACTTCGGGATCATCGGTCGGAATCGTCTTCGGATCAATCCCGCTCAGATCCTGGAGCATACGGATGACCGTCGGATCATCGTGTCCGAGAATATCCAGCTTCAGCAAGTTGTCGTGGATGGAATGAAAGTCAAAGTGCGTCGTCTTCCATTCGGAATCGGTGGCATCCGCCGGAAACTGGATTGGTGAAAAGTCGTAAATATCCATGTAATCAGGCACAACGATGATTCCGCCCGGGTGCTGCCCTGTCGTCCGCTTGACGCCTGTACAGCCTTGGACAAGGCGGTCGATTTCCGCCCCGCGCATATGCAAATTGTTGTCGTTAGCATACCCTTTGACATACCCGTAAGCCGTTTTTTCGGCGACTGTGCCGATCGTTCCCGCACGGTAGACGTTATCCTCTCCGAACAGGACTTTCGTATAGTTGTGGGCGTGCGGCTGATATTCGCCCGAGAAGTTCAAGTCGATATCAGGAACCTTGTCCCCTTTAAACCCCAGAAACGTCTCGAACGGTATGTCGTGGCCGTCTTTTCTGTAGGCCGCTCCACACTTCGGACAGTCTTTGTCAGGCAAATCAAATCCCGAACCGACCGATCCATCGTTGAAAAACTCGGAATGGCGGCAATCCGGACAGACGTAATGCGGCGGCAGCGGGTTGACCTCGGTAATTTCCGTCAATGTTGCGACAAGGGAAGAACCGACCGATCCCCTTGAACCGACAAGATAGCCGTCATCAAGGGAGCGTTTTACAAGCTTATGAGAGATCAGATAGATGACGGCGAATCCATGGCCGATAATGCTTTTCAGCTCTTTTTCGATCCGCTTTTCGACGATTTCCGGAAGGTCGTCGCCGTAAATGCTTTTTGCTTTCTCATAGCTCATGCGGCGGATTTCGTCATCTGCGCCTTCGATCTTCGGTGTGTAAAGATCGTCTTTGATCGGCTTGATTTCTTCGATTCGCTCGCTGATCAAACGGGTGTTCTTGACGACGATTTCTTTCGCTTTTTCCTCACCCAAAAATGAAAAGGCCTCAAGCATTTCATCCGTCGAACGGAAATGAACGTTCGGCAGTTCGTGCCTGTTGAGCGGATTTGCGCCGCCTTGTGAGGAAACCAGAATCTTCCGGTAAATTTTATCCTCAGGGTTCAGGTAATGAACATTCCCTGTTGCTACTACTGGAATATTCAGTTTCTCGCCGAGCTTTGTGATGTTGGCGATGATTTCTTTTAACGCTTTTTCATCCCTGACGAGTTCAAGCTGGAGCAGGTGCCGGTAAACTTCAGGCGGCATGACTTCAAGATAGTCATAAAATGAAGCGATGTCTTCGACCTCTTCCGGCGATTTCTGCATCATGCCTTCGAATACTTCGCCTTTGTCGCATGCCGAACCGATTAAAAGGCCTTCTCTGTACTTTTCAAGCTGTGACCTCGGGATCCTCGGCACCCTGTAAAAATAATGGATATGTGAAAGCGACACGAGTTTGAAAAGGTTTTTCAAACCTGTCTCATTGACTGCCAAAAGGGTCGCGTGATATGGCCTTGAACGCTGATAGGCATTGGACTGCCCCATATTTTCATTCAGCTGATCGTGGTACATGATATTTTTTTCGGCCGCGTCTTTCAGCATTTTCACAAGGAGATAGCCCGTCGCTTCGGTATCATAAATCGCCCTGTGGTGCTGGGTGAGCTCGATGTCAAACTTTTTACAAAGCGTATTCAGCCTGTGGTTTTTGAATTCCGGATAAAGAAAACGGCCCAGCTCAAGTGTGTCAATGACCGGGTTCTGCACTTTCTCCGAATTCAGCAGACGCTTGTAGGCGACATTGATGAAGCCGATGTCAAAGCTTGCATTGTGAGCGACAAGCGTGTGATCTCCGACCCATTCTTTAAAATCTCGGATGACCTCTTCGGCTTCAGGCGCATCTTTCAGCATATCATCGGTAATCCCAGTCAGCTCGATGATCGTAGCCGATAAAGGGCGATGCGGGTTTGCAAACCTTTCAAAGCGTTCGATAATCTCCCCGCCTTTTACTTTTACGGCGGCCAGCTCGATGATCGTATCATAGACGGCCGACAGCCCCGTCGTCTCGACGTCGAACACGACATATGTCTCCTCTTCAAGCAGGCGGTGCACCGGATTGTAGGCAATCGGCACGCCGTCGTCGACGAGGTTGGCTTCAAGTCCGTAGATCATTTTCACGCCATGCTTTTTGCTCGCCGCGAATGCATCAGGAAACGATTGGACAACAGCGTGATCAGTGAGCGCGATAGCCGGATGCCCCCATTTTTTCGCCTGTTCGACAAGCTTGCCGATACTTGATACGGCATCCATCTGGCTCATCGGTGAATGGAGGTGGAGCTCGACACGTTTTTCGTCCTCCGGTGCTGTATCCTCACGGGTTTTCCCTTTGATTTCATTGACATCGTTGGCGATCATCACCAAATCGCGGACGAATGTATCGTTTTGTATGCTTCCTCTAGCCTTTACCCACATCCCTTTTTTCAGGGACTTCATCAAAACAGCGTCCTCTTTTTCACGTGCGAACATTTTGACGAGAATGCTGTTTGTATAGTCGGTTATCTTAAAGATACAAAGCGTTCTGCCGCTTTTCAGCTCTCTTGTTTCAGCGTCGAATACATAGCCTTGCACCGTAATTCTCCGCTCTTCATCCATGATGCTGTCAAGCGTTCTGATCTCTTCAGAGTCTTTAATCTGGTAGCCGATCTGAAGAGGGCCTGACGGCGCTTCATCGTCTTGGGCTTCCTTATCCTGCTTTTCCATTTCGATTAAAGCCTGAAGGGCTCTCTCTTGATCTTCGGCCATTTTTTGCTCTCTGAATTTCTGAATCTCTTGATCTGACACAAAGATTTCTGTGTCGAGCTGGAGCTCAGGAAAACCGAATGTGCAGTAGCTTGACTGGATGAGCGAGCTGTATTTCTTTTTTAAAGCGGATGCTTCTGTATCTGTTTTCGTTTTAAGCAGGATTTTGTTCCCCGTAAGCTTGGGCTTTTGGTCGTTCAAAAGCGTCAAAATCGGCGGGGAAATACCATCGAGTTCCTGGATGCAGCGCGTCCAGTAATCCTGAACAAGCTGCTCGTCAATCGAAGGGTTTTCCGCCTCGATGGAACAGGTGACCTGAGCGATATGGGAAAAGGTGCGGGTCAGCTGGGTGTGAAACCGTTCGAAGATTTGATAAGGCAGGACATTTTTCAATTTAAAGTGAAAGTGCCATGTCTTCTTGTTTTTATGAACGGTCAGCTTTATGATTTGTCCGCCTTCAAGGTGACGGATCATCGTATCTTCCGTTACATTCAGCTGCTGCAGAAGAATTTGAAACTGTCTTCTGTTGACAGAAAGCTGGTCTTCCAAGACAGATTCCTCCCTAAAAGAAAATCATAATTGAAGGTACCTTGGGACGATTCCCGAGGTACCTTCCTTTACTCTAGTTTAACATCTTTAAGAGTGAGAAGATAAGCTCTTGACTTGTTTTTCGATAAAGTCCAAAAGCTCTTCAGCGGCGACTTCAAATGATTCTCCGGTTTTGCGGATCTTCACTTCGACAACGCCTTCATCAGCTCTTTTTCCGACCGTGATGCGGATCGGCAGACCGATCAAATCGGAATCTGCAAATTTAACGCCGGCCCGTTCAGCACGGTCATCAAACAATACGTCATAGCCGTTCGCTTTAAAATCTTCATACAGCTTTTCGGCAAGCTGAACCTGCGCGTCATTTTTCATGTTAAGCGCGAGGATGTGCAGGTCATACGGCGTCACTTCCAGCGGCCAGATCAAGCCTTTATCGTCATGATGCTGCTCAACGATGGCCGAAAGTGTCCGGGAAATCCCGATTCCATAGCAGCCCATCAGCATCGGCTGAGCGCGTCCGTTTTCGTCAAGGTATGTTGCGTCCATCGCTTCAGAATAGCGGGTGCCGAGTTTAAAAACTTGTCCGACTTCGATTCCTTTTGCAAAACGGATCGTTCCGTTTCCATCCGGTGAAGGGTCTCCTTCCTGGATCAAGCGGAGATCGGCGAATGTCACATTGTGCACATCCCGGCTGATATTCACGTTTTGATAATGGTAATCTGTTTTATTCGCTCCTGCTGCTGCGTTTGCCATCGCCTTCACAGCAAAGTCTGCAAAGATTTCGATTTCGCTGTCAAGCCCCACCGGTCCGACAAAGCCAGGCTCAGTACCTGTTATCTCAGCAACCTCTTCGGCGCTCGCGAATTCGATCGTTTCTGCTTGGAGCAGATTCTTCACCTTAATATCGTTGACTTCATGATCCCCTCTCGTCAACACGAGGACAAAACGTCCGTCTGCTTTCATGAGCATTGATTTCACGCAGTCTGACGGGGATATGCCAAGAAATGCGGCAACTTCTTCGATCGTTTTGACCGAAGGTGTGTGGACTTCCTGGAGCTCTTTCATTTCAGCCTTCTCGCCAGCACCGGCTTCCTTCACTTCAGCCATTTCGATGTTGGCAGCGTATGAAGACTGATCAGAATACGCAATTGTATCTTCACCGACATCGGACAATGCCATAAATTCATGGGTATCCTTTCCGCCCATCGCGCCTGAATCTGCAATGACCGGTCTGAAATTCAAGCCGCAGCGCGTAAACACATTCGTATACGCCTGGTACATATCATTGTACGTTTCATCAAGGCTTTCGGCGGAAGAATGGAAGGAATACGCATCCTTCATGATGAATTCCCGGCCTCTCAACAGACCGAAGCGCGGGCGCTTTTCATCGCGGAATTTCGATTGGATCTGGTAAAGGGTCAGCGGAAGGCGCTTGTACGATTTCACTTCATCTCTGACGATGCTTGTGATGACCTCTTCGTGTGTCGCGCCAAGGGCAAATTCGCGGCCGTGGCGGTCTTTCAGCCTCATGAGCTCAGGACCGTACGTGTACCATCTTCCCGATTCCTGCCAAGTTTCCGCCTGCTGGAGCGCAGGCATCAGCATTTCGACGGCATTGATTTTCTCCATTTCTTGGCGGACAATGCTCTGGATTTTATGAATGACTTTATTGGCAAGAGGCATATAGCTGTATACACCGCTTGTGTTTTGTCTGATAAACCCCGCTCTGAGAAGAAGCTGATGGCTTTTTGCTTCAGCATCAGTCGGTACTTCGCGGAGCGTAGGAATTAAAGTCCTGCTCTGTCTCATTCGTTCGCACCTCATTTGTTTCAGTTGGTTACTTTTTGAGTCGGGAACGGCGTCCCTAAAAAAGAGCCTTTTAAAAGGCTTGGCTGCACTTAAAAAAGGCAATTGGTTTTACAGAAATAAGCGCTGGATATCGTTCCATGTGACGACAAGCATTAAGAGCATCAAAAATGCGACGCCGACAAAGACGACAAACGCTTCTTTTTCTCGGTTGATCGGCTTTCCGCGGATCGCTTCAATAAACAGGAACAACAGTCTGCCGCCGTCCAGCGCAGGGATTGGCAGAAGGTTGACGATCCCGAGGTTAATGCTTAAAAATGCGGCCAGCTTCAGCAGATTGATAATGCCTGTCTTGGCCACTTGGTCTGTCATGTCATAAATGCCGACAGGACCTGCCAGCATGTCGATTGAGAATTGTCCCGTGACGAGCTTTCCGAGATTGGTCACGATGCTCTGCGCTACTGTCGCCGTTTCGGTCGCACCGTAGGAAATTGATGTCAGGATTCCTGTTTTCATCGGGTTGTAAGCGCCGAATCTGCCGACGGTTTCGTCCCCTGCCTTGACTGCTTCAGGTGTTACGTATTTCGTCACCTTGACGTTGTCGCGCATCACCACGATTTTCAGTTCTTTTTCAGGGTGTTCCTTGACCGTGTTGACAATATCCGTCCACGATCTCATGTTCTCCCCGTTGATCGTTTGAATGCGGTCTCCTTCCTGGAGTCCCGCTTCCGCCGCCCGTCCGTTGTCTATCAACTTGCCGAGCACCGGCTCGTCAGACGGCACTCCCTGCATCAGGCCGAGCATTACGAGAATGACATAAGCCAAAATAAAGTTCATGATCGGGCCGGCCGCAATCGCCTTTATACGCTGCCAAACCGTTTTTGAATGGAATTGGCGGTTGTAAGGAGCGATCTGGACTTCTTCCCCGTCTACGATGAAAAAGGACGTTTCACTGACAGAAAAGGATGAGAGATGATCTTCATTGCCGTGCTCATAGCCCGTAATCCTCATCTGATGCTCCAGGTCAGCCTGCTCCACTTCGATGACCAATGCGTCAGGATACTTTTCTTTTTGGTTGATAATGATCTTTTCGACTTTGTTTTCACTGTCGAACAACAGCCCGACCGTATAACCGGGCTTCACTTCAATCATCTCAGGATCTTCGCCGGCCATTCTGACAAAGCCGCCGATCGGAAGAAGCCTGATCGTATAAACGGTCTCATTTTTCTTAAACGAAAAGATTTTCGGACCGAAGCCGATAGCAAACTCCCGGCACAGTATTCCGGCTCTTTGAGCAAGGATGAGATGACCAAGCTCATGGAAAAATACGAGCGTTCCAAAAATAAGAATAAACGCGATCACAGTATTCACGAACATACCACCTTATGTGAGTAATGTTTGGACAAACTTTCTGGCGTCTTTGTCCACTTCACGGATCTCTTGAAGGCTCGGCTTTGCGATCACCTGATGGCGTTCCAAAGCTTTTTCAATGATGTCTTCAATCCTGAGAAAGGAAATCCTGCCTGAAAGAAATGCCGCAACGGCTTCCTCGTTGGCCGCGTTTAAAACAGTCGGCATTGTACCGCCTATTTTACCTGATTCATAAGCGAATTGTAAGCAGCGGAACCTTTCAAAATCAGCTTGGGCAAAATTCAGCTGTCCGACTTCCCAGAGTTCGAGTGATTTGGCTTCATCAAACGGCAGGCGTTCCGGATAGCTGAGCGCGTATTGAATCGGCACTCTCATATCAGGTGTGCCAAGCTGGGCGATGACGCTTCGGTCGTGGAATTCCACCATTGAATGAATGATGCTTTCTTTGTGAAGGAGGACATCGATCCGGTCATAAGGCAGATCAAACAGCCAGTGCGCTTCAATGACCTCGAGCCCTTTATTCATCATTGTAGCCGAATCGATCGTAATTTTTGCACCCATCGACCAATTTGGATGATTGAGAGCTTCTTCCACTGTGACGCCTTCAAGTTCCTGTCTTGTTCTGTCCCTGAAGCTGCCGCCTGAAGCCGTGACGATCAGCCGTTTAATATGCTTCGGATTTTCCCCCTGGAGCGCCTGGAAAATCGCAGAATGCTCGCTGTCGACTGGCAAGAGCGGGACATCGTATGTTTGGGCGTGTTCTTTCACTATATGACCGGCTGTCACGAGAGTTTCCTTATTTGCAAGCGCGACTGTTTTTTTATGCTCCATCGCCTTTAAAGTCGGCAGAAGACCGACGCTGCCGACGAGAGCATTGACGACGACATCCGCTTCCGGACTAACGGCCGCTTCGATTAAAGATTCCTCCCCGATCCCTGTTTTAAAGGTGTAAGAAAAAGAATGCTGTTTTAATGCTTCATATGTATGCTCATCCCCTACGGATACATACTTCGGTTTAAATGTTTCAATGATTTCTGCCGCTTTTTCGGCGTTTTTACCGAAAGACATGGCGGTCAGCTGAAACTTATCGTCATGCGCTTTGATCACATCAAGCGTCTGTTCTCCTATGGAGCCTGTCGCCCCCAGTAGACATATGTTCTTCAAAATTGCCGCACCTCTGTTTCTTTCTAGCTATCAGTACCCTTTTCTATCATAGCCCGAACGGCTGAAAAAGAACAAGCAGGAAGTATAGAACCGGCATGACAAATAAAAAGCTGTCAAAGCGGTCCAGCATTCCGCCGTGTCCCGGAAGGATCCGGCCCGAGTCTTTCACTTTGTAGCGCCTTTTGAACGCAGACTCGGCCAAATCGCCGATCTGACCGACGATTGATAAAAGCACGGTAATGATCAGCACAAACAGATAAGCGTGCGGAAAACCTGTGGCAGCCTGATAAATCGCGGAAAAAACGACCGCTGTCAAAATTCCGCCCCAAAAGCCTTCAACCGTTTTGTTAGGGCTGATTTCAGGCCAGAGCTTCCGCTTTCCAAACGCCTTTCCGATAAAATAAGCGCCGGAATCCGTTGACCAGACGACGCCGATTGCAAAAAAGACATAGCTGAGTCCGATGTTTCTGATTTCTATAAAGTAATAAAACCCGAATCCGATATAAACGGCTGCCAGCGCCACGAATGCCGCTTCGTCAAAAGTAAACGAGTTTTTGCTGAGCACCGTGTATGCCAAAAGCAAAAGGACGGCCAAAAAGACGACCTCCCCTTTGGTTATGCCCAGCCCCGCGTCTTCCGCATACTGGCTTGGATACAGCAAAACCGCCAAAAGCAGCAGGCTGATGATACCCGGAGCGCTGATGAGCTTCAGGCCTTTCATTCTTAAAAGTTCATATAGAGCGAGTATACCTATTGCATAAACTAGCAGGGTGAACGGCAGCTTGCCGAAAATCACGAGCGGCAGAAAAACCGCTGCCGCGATCACACCCGTCAATATTCTCTGTTTCATCTGCACCATCCTCTAAATTCCGCCAAACCTTCTCCCGCGACGCTGATATTCTCCGATAGCCTGAAGCAAGTGAACGTCTTTAAAATCAGGCCACAATACATCGGTAAATAAAAATTCGCTGTAGGCAAGCTGCCAAAGCATGAAGTTGCTCAGCCTGATCTCGCCGCTTGTGCGAATCAGCAAATCAGGGTCCTGCAAAGCTTCTGTCATTAAATAATCGGAAAATAGCTTTTCGTCGATTTCCTCGGTATTCAATGTGCCTTTTTTCGCTTCTTCGGCGATTCTCTTTGCGGCTCTGACGATTTCTGCACGTCCCCCGTAATTCAATGCAAAATTAAGAATAAGTCCGTCATTGTTCTCCGTATCACGGATGGCTTTTTCAACCGCGCGGATCGTGTGGGGCGGCAGTCCTTCCCTATCGCCTGTCAAGCGGACCCGGACATTTTCTTCGACCAGTTCCGGGAGATACGTTCCCAGGAACTCTTCAGGCAGCTTCATCAGAAAGTCAACCTCAAACTTAGGACGCTTCCAATTTTCCGTCGAAAAGGCATACAGCGTCAACGCTTTGACACCGAGCTCATTGGCAAGCTTTGTCGTCTGTCTGACCACCTTCATGCCTTCGTGATGACCCGCGATGCGGGGCATCGCCCGTTTCTTTGCCCAACGGCCGTTTCCGTCCATAATAATGGCGATATGTTCAGGAATTTCTCCTTTTAAAATATTTTCTTTTGTGTAACATTCCATGTTGGAAGCAGCTGAATGCTGATTCTTCCAATTTTTGAGTATATTGAGCATGAGAGTCCTCCATCACCCAAAAGGTTGCTTTCCTGTTATATCGTTCTAGATAACAACAGTATTAACAAAAAAACCCCCTGTAAACATGAGAGGGTCTTTTCACTATTATCTATTGTACAGAGTTTTTCATTAAACTTCCATGATTTCTTTCTCTTTATCTTTTGTGATCTCATCAATTTTTGACACATATTCATCTGTCAGCTTTTGTACGTCTTCCGTTGAAGAGCGCAATTCATCCTCAGTCATTTCACCATTTTTCTCTAGTTTTTTCAGATCGTCATTGGCATCGCGGCGGATGTTGCGAACCGCGACTTTAGCATCTTCCGAATATTTTTTCACGAGCTTGGCAAGCTCTTTTCTGCGCTCCTCAGTTAGAGGAGGGATCGTGATCCGGATGATGTTGCCGTCGTTTGATGGAGTTATGCCGAGGTCGGCTTTTTGAATCGCTTTTTCAATATCGCCGAGCGCTGTTTTGTCATACGGTGTGATGAGAAGCATGCGCGCTTCCGGAACCGTAATGGACGCGATCTGGTTTAAAGGCGTCTGCGCTCCGTAGTATTCAACTGTCACTTTGTCCAGTAAAGACGGATTTGCACGTCCTGCACGTACAGTCGCCAATTCGCGCTGATAAGCGCCTATCGCTTTTTCCATCCGTTCTTTTGTTTCATTCATCACTTGAGTTGACACGTTATTTCCCCCTTACGATTGTACCGATTTGTTCGCCTAAAACGGCTTTTTTAATATTTCCTTCTTCCATAATAGAAAAGACGATCAGCGGGATGTCGTTATCCATACAAAGTGAAGAGGCGGTTGAATCCATGACGGCCAAACCGTCTTTTAACACATCGAGATAAGACAATTTTTCATATTTTACGGCTGTTTCGTCAGTTCGAGGATCGGCATTGTATACACCGTCGACATTATTTTTAGCCATTAAGATGACGTCGGCTTCGATTTCAGCCGCTCTGAGCGCTGCTGTCGTATCCGTTGAGAAGTATGGATTGCCTGTACCGGCAGCGAAGATGACGACGCGCTTCTTTTCAAGATGGCGAATCGCTTTTCTTCTTATGTATGGCTCAGCGACCTGCCGCATTTCGATGGATGTCTGAACTCTTGATTGAATGCCGAGCGTTTCAAGGCTGTCTTGCAGCGCAAGGGAATTCATGACCGTTGCAAGCATTCCCATGTAGTCCGCTGTTGCGCGGTCCATTCCGAGATCGCTGCCCGTTTTTCCGCGCCACAGGTTGCCGCCGCCGACGACGACTGCCACTTCAACATCAAGCTCGGCGATTTCTTTCACCTGTTTGGCGATGGACTGGATCACTGTCGGGTTGATGCCGTTTCCCTGTTCACCCGCAAGGGCTTCTCCGCTAAGCTTTAATACGATACGATTATACTTTGGTTTTTCCATATTAACCTCCAAGTGCATGCTTGCCGTTATTTATTATGCAAGAGAAAAAAAGGTTTGTAAACTGTTTTAAAAATAGGGACACAAATTGTGTCCCCTATTTTCTTTGAAAAGATCCTGCCGTGTGTTTTAAGGCAAGCGGCTTTTCAATCTTATTTTTTCACTTGGTTCATAACTTCTTCAGCAAAGTTTTCTTGGCGTTTTTCGATACCTTCTCCAACTTCGTAGCGGACGAATGTTTCAACTGTTGCATTTTTCGCAGCAACGACCTGTTTCACTTTTTCATCCGGGTTTTTAACGAATGCTTGATCAAGCAGGCAGATTTCTTCGAAGTATTTGTTCAGGCGGCCTTCAACCATTTTTGCGACGATGTTTTCAGGCTTTCCTTCTTGAAGCGCCTGCTGAGTCAAGATTTCGCGCTCGCGGTTCGCTTCTTCTTCTGACACTTGGTCACGGGAAATGAAGCGAGGGTTTACAGCTGCAACGTGCATCGCGATGTCTCTTGCTGTTTCTTCGTCAGTTGTGCCGTTAAGGACAGTCAATACGCCGATTTTTCCGCCCATGTGCAGGTATGCGCCGAATGCAGCGTCATCGCCTTTTGTCAGGACAGTGAAGCGGCGAAGCGTGATTTTTTCTCCGATTTTAGCAACCGCGCTTGTGATGTATTCTTCTACAGTTGAACCGTTAGCCATTTTTTGAGCCATAGCAGCTTCAACGCTTTCAGGCTTTTCAGCAAGAATGTGGTCAGCAAGGTCGTTCAAAAGCTCTTTGAAGCCTTCGTTTTTCGCAACGAAGTCCGTTTCGGAGTTCACTTCAAGAATAACGCCTGTGTTGCCGTCGGTTTTGATCAAAGTCAAACCTTCAGCCGCGATGCGGTCAGCTTTTTTGGCAGCCTTTGCGATTCCTTTTTCTCTTAGAAGATCGATCGCTTTATCCATGTTGCCGTCAGTTTCAGTTAACGCTTTCTTGCAGTCCATCATGCCTGCGCCAGTTTTTTCACGAAGCTCTTTTACCATTTGTGCAGTAATTGCCATTTTTGATTTCCTCCTTATATATCAAACAAAATATGTAAGTGTTGATCTGGTGAAAAAAAAGGTGATAAAAGGCAGACCCCCTTATCACCTTTTGACCAGGTTAAGCAGTTGTTGTTTCAGTTGTTTCTGCTTCTTTCGCTTCTGTTTCAGCTGCTTCTTCACCTTGTTTTGCTTCAAGGATGGCATCTGCCATTTTAGAAGTCAGCAATTTAACAGCGCGGATGGCGTCATCGTTCGCAGGGATGACAACATCGATTTCATCAGGATCACAGTTTGTGTCAACGATTCCGATGATCGGAATGTTCAGCTTGCGCGCTTCTGCAACCGCGATGCGCTCTTTGCGAGGATCGATGATGAACAGTGCGTCAGGAAGCTCTTTCATTTCTTTGATTCCGCCGAGGAATTTTTCAAGACGCTCTAATTCTTTTTTCAATTGAACAACTTCTTTTTTAGGAAGTACGTCAAATGTGCCGTTTTCCTGCATTTTTTCGATATCTTTAAGGCGTTTGATACGCTTTTGGATCGTTTCAAAGTTTGTTAACGTACCGCCAAGCCAACGTTGGTTGACATAGTACATTCCAGAACGTTCCGCTTCTTCTTTAACAGAGTCTTGAGCTTGCTTTTTCGTACCGACGAAAAGGATTTTTCCTCCGTCAGCTGCAAGGTTTTTCGTGAAGTTGTATGCTTCTTCAACTTTTTTGACTGTTTTTTGAAGATCGATGATGTAGATTCCGTTACGCTCCGTGAAGATGTAACGCTTCATTTTTGGGTTCCAGCGGCGCGTTTGGTGGCCGAAGTGAACACCAGCTTCAAGCAATTGCTTCATAGAAATGACTGACATGTGTTATTTCCTCCTAATATAATGGTTTTTTTCCTCCGCTTAGGTCATTTTTATGCAGGACTGCACGAGAAGCGCACAGCACCGCTTGCATAAATCGTTAAGCGTGTGTAATTAACACCAAGAAATAATATAACATAAGCTTTCTCGACAATCAAGAATCGTTTTTCAGCTTTCCGCGAAATTTTAAGAAAAGCTCGATTTCTGTTTTCCCGCTTTTCAGCTGTCTTGCGATTTCCTCCGGAGAGAGCCCCTTTTCATATAATGCGAGAGCTTCTTCTTCATAGGATACGGATGCTTCCTGTTCCTTTTGATTGAGCTCATCTTCTTCCTGCTCCACCTCGTTGATCATCGCTTCGATGTGAAGCGGCAGATCGCGCGATTCGTCCGCTTCCGGAAGGGCGGGGGTTTGAGCAGGAATGTCAGGCTGTGTTTGCGCTCTTTGCGGCTCTTCTTCAGCATTCGCCCGAATCTCGCGAACGAGTTTTTCATTTTCGTCTTTTAGCTCCATCAAAAAAGCGGTCAATGTATTCTCGGTTTCTTCCAAAAGCTGTTTTTGCTCTTTCTCCGCGGCCTTAAAAGCGCTGAGCCTCGCATTCAGAATGATGACGAAATAAATCAATATACCGTGGAGCGTAAAGCTCACAAGCCATAATATTGTTGACATATTTTTCACTCGCTAACCATGAAATTTAATCAAAAAAGACTTCCCTGTCGGACGCTTAAAAAATGCTGCCGGTTTCATGCCGGCAGCTTACATGTTATTGTACCACTTTATCGAGCAGATGCTTCAGTTTCAAAAGCGCCTTGGAGTGAATCTGTGAAATGCGGGAAGTCGACAAATTCAAAACCTGGCCGATTTCCGTCAGGGTCAGCTCTTCTTTATAGAATAAGCTGATCACGAGCTGTTCTTTTTCTGAAAGCTCGTTTATTTTTTCCGCAAGCTGGGAGATCAGTTCGTCTTTGAGCATTTTTTCTTCCGGGGTGCTCGTTTTGTCGTCCCTGATCATCACTTGGACGTTCTCCCCGTCTTCATGGTCGTGAAGCTTCTCATCAATTGAAAGGAGATTCGCAAAGAAACCTTCATTGATAGTGGTCACGACGTCTTGCTCGCTCATTCCCAGCTCAGCGGCGATTTCGCTCGGCGAAACATTTCTTAAGTAACGCTGTTCGAGCTTTTCGATCGCAGCTTCCACTTTCTTCGTTTTTTCACGGGATGTTCTCGGAAGCCAGTCTTCTTTGCGAAGGCCGTCGATAATAGCGCCTCTGATTCTGAAGGAAGCGTATGTATCAAACTTCAAATCCCTTCCCGGATCAAATTTTTCAAGGGCGTCATACAAACCCAGCATGCCAAGGCTGACCAAATCGTCTTTATGAACGGACTTGGGCAAGCCGACGGCTATCCGGCCGACATGATATGTCACAAGCGGCATATAGCGGCGGATTAAATCATCGCCTGCCTGAGGATCTTTCCATTCTTTCCACCGCGACCAAAGCATCTGATCTTCATAGTTCAAGGATTGCATCTTTATCCCCCTATATTGCATATTAAATCGTCGTTACACCTTGTTTAACTGTCCGGATGACAAGTTCAGCTGACTGCGGATCGAACTCGATCGTTCTTCCGCTGTTTCCGCCTGTATCCTCGCTTACAATCGGAATGTTTAAGAGAGATAGATGTTTTTTAATCGCAAGCACATTTCTTGGCCCGACTTTCATCAAATCATTTGTCATCTTAAATTTAAACATTTCGGCTCCTCCGGCCATTTTCGCTTTCAAAGCGTATTTTCGGCATCCGGCTTCAAGCAGCATCTTGACCGTCGCTTCGACAGCTGTGTCCGCGTACTTTGCCACATTGATGTCCGGTGTCTTGGATAAGGAAGAGTCGGGAAGCATGACGTGGACGAGACCGGCCGTCTTCACTTCCAAATCATAGAGCACGAGTCCGACGCACGAACCGAGACCCGATGTCCTGATCTTGTCGGGAGTGCGGACTATTTTCACATCGGCAATTCCCACTCTGATAATCGATGTTTCTTTTTCTAAGATTTTCATAGCGCTGCACCCAATGCATGAAAGAGCTTTTCAAAAGAATCATAGTCCGGCAGAAGGAACAAATGCGCTTTTACTTTCCGGTTGTGCTCCTCGTCAAAAATGGAGTTGTCGATCACGATAACCTGATCTCCGACTTGGCTGAGCTCGATCAGCCCTTCGCTGATGACAGCTCCGAACATATCAAGCGTCAGTTCAGGGACGCTCGGGTACATTTGCCGGTTTGTCAAATCAGCGAGAGCGGTCAAATAAGATCCCGCCATAATATTCCCGAGTTCGTGCAGAGCGGAGGCTCCGATATCGTTCGGCGTCATGCTGTCAATCTCGAATTCCGGATTGCCGACAAGCTCCCTGATCAGCTGCTCGGCCTCTGAAAAAGGCATGATCACGAACATAGAACCGGGAAAATCCCCTTCCATGCGCAAAAAGATGCTAGCGACAGGAAGGTCTGCACCGCCGAATAGGTTGACAAGCTCATCAAACGACATCAGCTTGACAAACGGCACTTCCATTTCGATTTTCCTGTTCAGCAATAGAGCCAGGGCCGAAGCGGAATGACCCGCTCCGATATTCCCGACTTCCCGCAATATATCAAGATGCTCTTCTCTAATTCCGTTAAATACGCTCATCATAGGCTCCTTATTTCTTCACATTTTCAGAAGCGGCGGCAAGGCTCGACTTCCGGTTTAAAACAGCTTCAGAGTCAATCAGATTGAGAAGTCTGGACCCTTGCTTGACGATACCTTTAATCCATTGCCTGCCGTCTTTTCCTACCGTTTCGGGAGCCGATTCAATTTCCTCTTCCTCGACGGTGATGACATCGTTCGCTTCATCCACCACCCAGCCGACTTCAATGTCCTGATGGGTGATGATGATGATTCTCGTTTCATCTGTAATCGTATCTCCAGGCGCTTCAATCCGCTTTCTTAAATCGATGACAGGTGTGACAACACCTCTCAAATTAATGACGCCGCAAATATACGGTTCCACTCCCGGCACCCTTGTTGGCTGCTGCCATTTTTCAATGGACATCACTTCGGATACAGAGATGGCATACTCTTTATGATTTACTTTGAACACAATCATTTTTTCACCGGTGGTAGTCTGTGTGGTCAAGAGGATCGCTCTCCTTTCGCTTTCTATTTAATAAGGGCGTTGCAGTCGATGATCAGGGCTACTTGTCCGTCTCCCAAAATCGTCGCGCCGGAAATGGCAAAGACGTTTGTTAAATAATCGCCGAGTGATTTTAGTACGACTTCCTGCTGGCCGATAAAGGAGTCGACAACAAATGCCGTCAGCTTGTCTCCTTTTTTCACGACGATGGCGTGAAGCTGATCAAGATCATCCGACGAATCCTCAACGTTAAACTGTTCTTTCAGGTAAACCACCGGTACGATATGGCCCCTGAAATCGATCACTTCGCGGTCGTGCGTCTGAAGAATATCTTTCTTATCGATGACAGCCGTTTCTATAATAGAAGAAATCGGAATCGCAAACGTTTCGTTTTCAAGTTTGACTAACAGCACGGATATGATCGACAGTGTAAGCGGAAGCTGAATGGAGAAAAGCGAACCTTCGCCTTCGCTCGATTTGATGCTGACAGAACCGCCCAAAGATTCCAGCTTGCTTTTGACAACGTCCAAGCCGACCCCGCGTCCTGAAATATCCGAGATTTGATCTGCGGTTGAGAATCCCGGTGCAAAAATGAGTGCGTCGATTTCATGATCTTCGATCGTTTCGGCGTCACGTTCGGTAATGACGTTGCGTTCAAGCGCTTTTTCAAGCACCTTTTTGCGGTTGATGCCGGCTCCGTCATCCTCGACCTCGATAAAGACGTGGTTCCCGCTGTGATATGCTTTCAGACGGACTTGACCCGTTTCAGGCTTACCGTTTTTCACCCTGACTTCAGGCGCCTCGATCCCGTGATCAAGGCTGTTTCTCAAGAGGTGGACAAGCGGGTCGCCGATCTCATCTATTACCGTTCTGTCAAGCTCGGTTTCCGCCCCGAAAATCGACAGCTCGATCTTTTTATTTAATTCTTTTGTCAGCTGGCGGACCATGCGCGGGAAGCGGTTGAACACCGTTTCTACCGGAACCATTCTCATGTTGAGGATGATCGATTGCAGGTCGCCTGAAATTCTTGTCATCCGTTCGACGGTATCTGTTAATTCGCCGTGTTCAAGCTCTTTGGCGATCTGCTCTAAGCGCCCTCTGTCAATGACCAGCTCCTCAAACAGGTTCATTAATGAATCGAGGCGGTCGATGTTGACGCGGATCGTCTTCGTTCCGCCGCCTGCTGCAGGTTTCGCCGCTTCTTTTTTGCCGTCCGGCTGCTTAGCCGGGGTTTTCTCCGCGTCTTTCGGTGCCGTTTCTTTTTCAGGCGCGGCAGGCGCAGCTTCTTCCTGTGCCGAAAAATCGTTTTTAAGCTCGGTTACTTCAATTTTTTCGATTTCAGATACGCCGTTGATTTTGTTGAAAATCTCTTCTTCCCCGTGTTTGCTTAAAAAGCACACGACGAATTCGGAATCAAAATCTTCCGACTCGAGAACTTCTGTTTCTGGAATCGTTTTGACGACTTCGCCGATTTCGTTCAGCTGTTCAAATACCATGTACACCCGAACGCCTTTCAACAGGCAGTCCTCTTTCAACGCAACATTGATTTCGTAACATTTAAAGCCTTGTTCCTCAGCTTCGGCGATGACCGTCCGCTGAAATTCGTCATAGGCCCATTTCGTTTCAGACGACGCAGCTTCAGGCGCTTCTGCCGATGCGGCCGCCTCCTTGTTTGCGCCTGTCACATCAAGCTTGACGCAGACTTCTGAAACGTCTCTTTTGCCATCGCCCCCTTCAATGATCGAAAGGACAATCGCTTCAAGGTCATCGAGCGCTTCAAACATGACGTCCATCCACTCTGACGTAATGGTCATTTCTTCATTTCGGATCGCGTCCAGCACGTTTTCCAGACTGTGCGTTAAATGAGCCATATCTTCATAGCCCATCGTAGCGCTCATCCCTTTCAAAGTATGAGCCGCTCTGAAAATATCATGGACAAGCTGCAGGTCTGTCGGATTTTTTTCGAGTTCGAGCAATTTTTCGTTACAGGTTTGCAAATGTTCTCTGCTTTCTTCAATAAAGACGTCTAAATATTGATTCATATCCATATGAGTCACGCCCTCTCTTTTTTCATATACGTCATAATGGCTGCGGCAATCTCATCAACATGCTTGATGTCGTTTGCAAGCCCGTTGTTAATGACCGATTTCGGCATTCCGAAAACGACGGACGACTCGGCTGCTTCGGCGATCACCGTTTTGCTTCCATGTTTCAAAAGGCTTTTTACGCCTTCTGTTCCGTCGCTTCCCATCCCCGTCATAATGACGGCGATTTTTTCAAACTCCCGAAGTGAGGCCAGGGAATGGAACAAATAGTCAACAGAAGGCTTGTGACGGCTCTCTGTGTCGCGGTCATCGAGCGTGATCACCAATTCGCCCTTTTCAAGGCCGACTGCCATGTTTTTCCCTCCGGGTGCAATGTAAACCCAGCCGTCTTTCGCTCTCTCACCGTTTTCAGCCTCCTTCACGGTTACTTCTGAGAGGTGGTTCAGCCTGTTCGCTAATGAGGCTGTAAACCCCTTTGGCATGTGCTGAACGACAAAAACAGGCGCCTTCAACGTTTTGGGAAGCTTGGGAAGCACTCTTTGCAGCGCTCTCGGTCCCCCTGTCGATGTACCGATGCAGATGAGCTGTTTTCCAGCCCGAACACGGACTGAATCGCTGCCGCTCACCGGCGGCCGCTTTGCCGTCTCGATGGCGGGTTTTGAAATCGGAACAGGCCGGCCTTTCAGTTTCACCCGCCCTGCTGTCAACACTTTCTCAATCAGCATGTCTCTTACTTTATATAAATCAATTGAAATTGAACCCGACGGCTTTGCGACGAAATCGATCGCCCCCAGCTCAAGACATTCGATCGTGATATCAGCCCCCTGCTGCGTCAGACTCGATACCATGACAACCGGAAGCGGATCGCTCGCCATGATCCTTTTCAATGTTTCTTTTCCGTTCATCACAGGCATTTCAATATCCAATGTGATCACATCCGGGCGGAGCTCCTTGATTTTTTGGAGCGCTTCCTCGCCGTTTCTTGCCGTTCCTGCTACAGCAATCTCGTGATTGGATGTTAAAAACTTGGTGATCATGTTTCTCATAAAAGCAGAGTCGTCAACGACAAGAACACGAATCATAATGTATTGCCCCTCCTCAGGAATGAAGATAATTTATCGATAAAGGACCGGTTTTCGCCTATTTCCGTTCTTCCGTTATCAAGCAGCGATTCTGCCAGCAGGTAAACCGCCCTGCTCGGCTTGGAACGCGGGTTCTTCATCAGAAACGGCTGCTGCTCCACAACGGCTCTTGGTACCAGGGGATCCTCAGGAATCGGCCCTGCATATGCAAGCTTTTGCTGTAAAAAAGCGTTTACCGTGTTGGAAAGGCGGAGAAAGGTGGAAATTCCGTCTTTTTGGGTTGTACAGCGATTGACAGCGACTTTCAGCTGAAGATCGCGTCCCGTTAATGCCAAATGCTTGATCGCGCTGTAAGCGTCCATGATCGATGTCGGCTCCGGCGTGGTGACGACCAGAATTTCATCCGCTGACAGGACGAATGGCAGCTGATCTTTCGACAGCCCTGCTCCCATATCAAATATGACATAATCGAAGTTTGTCAAAGCCCGCGTTAATTCTTTCAGAAAGAACGCCCAGTTTTCCCCGTTCAATTCGAACATCGCATCCAGTCCCGTTCCGCCCGAAATGTATTGAAGGCCACGCGGACCGGCTGACAAGGCGCGCTCAAACGGTATTTTTTGCTGAAGGAGATCTATCACGGTGCAGAGCGATTGCCGGCCGATCAAAATATCGATGTTCCCCATTCCGACATCTAGATCGATCAACAGCACGCTCTTCCCTTTTTCCAAGAAGGCGAGAGCCGTATTCAGCGATATATTCGACTTCCCGACGCCTCCTTTTCCGCTCATAACAGCGAGCGTTTTCGCTTTTGGATGAGCGACAGGGGCGGGCGGTTCGGCGAAGCGCTGCCCCATCCGCCTTCGTAAGCTTTCTGCCTGATCCATGTTCAACACCCCGTAAGCAGTCTGACAAATGATGCATTTGACAAGTAGCGGATATCTTCCGGAACATTTTGTCCGTTTGTCATATAGCCGAGGCCGATTCTCGATTCGGCGAGCAGATTCAGGACGCTTCCCAATGAATCGGTTTCATCCACTTTCGTGAATATCAACTGATCGATCGGAATGCTTGAGAACTGCTTAATGAGCTCCTTCATATCCTCGTACTTGCTCGTCGCGGACATGACGAGAAACGCCTGTATCTTACGCTCAAACGGAATGATTTCCTTCAGCTCCCTGACATATTGCCCGTCTTTGAAATTCCGGCCCGCCGTATCGATAAAGACGTGGTCAAAATCGGCGAACTTTTGCTGGGCCGCTTTAAATTCTTCTTTCGTGTAGCACACCTCGAGCGGCGCATTCAGAAGCTCGGCATATGTCCTGAGCTGTTCAACCGCTGCAATCCGGTACGTATCCGTCGTGATAAAAGCGATTTTTTTCTGCCTTTCCAGCACGGAAGAAGCGGCAAGCTTTGCCAATGTCGTCGTTTTGCCGACTCCGGTCGATCCGAAGAGCACGACATATTGGGAATGAATCGCCACGTCCTGTTCCCGATTATCGGGAAGAAGATCGGCCAAAGCATCTGTTAAGTGGGCCAGCGCCTTTTCATCCGTCCATTCTTCGCCGTTTTTTAAAGAAGTGCTGATCAACCGGCCGAGCGCTTTCGTACGGATGGCCGGCGATACCCCTTGCTTTGCCAGAAGCTGGTCCGCCTTTTTCAGCGGCTCAGGCAGCACATCAACAGGCTGCTCATGATGCCGCATTTCCAGCAGTTCTTTCAGCTCTTTCACTTGGCTTGCCAAATCGAGGTGGTCCGGCTGCGGGACAGGCGAAGGGCTTTGTTCACGTAAAACTGGCTTTTGCCGCTCCGGTTTCCTCGCGTCGGAAAAGTCCTGGTCGACAACCGCAATCACTTCAACCCCGGCTTTTTTCACAAAGCCGAGAAATTTTCTCGTATGAATTTTTTTAGAATTCAAGATTACGGCGTCATTCCCGAGCTCTTGTATAATTTGCTTTGTGGCTTCCTGCATAGAACCAGCTACAAATTTTTTAATTTTCATTGAATATCCACCACTCCGATGCTTTGAACTTCTACATTGGCTTCCAGTTCGTTATAAGAAAGAACCGGCAGATCAGGGAAATAGCGCTCTAACAGCTGTTTGACATACATTCTGACAGGCGGTGAACATAGAAGGATCGGCACTTCCTGCCTTAATGAGAGCTGTTCGATTTCTCTTGCTACAGATTGAATGATATTTTCGGATAATGCAGGTTCAAGAGATAAAAAGTTGCCGTGTTCAGTCTGCTGAATTCCTTCCGCCACGGCCTTTTCGACACGGCCCGAACACGTCACCACTTTCAGCGTCTCATTTTCCTTCGCATATTGGGCGGTGATCTGCTTGGCAAGCGCCTGTCTTACATACTCGGTCAGCATATCTGAATCCGTCGTCAGCTTTCCGTAGTCGGCCAGTGTTTCAAAGATTGTCACCAAGTTCCTGATCGATACTTTTTCTTTCAGAAGTTTGGCCAGCACTTTCTGAATATCACCGACAGACAGCGGATTCGGCGAGACCTCTTCGACCAGTACAGGATAAGATTCTTTCAAGTGGTCGATCAGCTGTTTTGTTTCCTGTCTTCCGATCAGCTCATGGGCGTGCTTTTTCACCTGCTCTGTAATGTGGGTCGACACGACTGAAGCCGGATCGACAACCGTATATCCGAGCATTTCGGCCTGATCTTTCTGAGATTCCGGTATCCATTTTGCCGGGAGGCCGAAGGACGGTTCGATCGTGTCAATTCCTTCGATCTGATCGTCTTCGCCTGTCGGAGACATCGCCAAAAAGTGATCGAGGAGAAGCTCGCCTTTTGCGACTTCGTTTCCTTTAATTTTGAGCCTGTACTCGTTCGGCTGAAGAGCGATGTTATCCCTGATTCTGACGACCGGAATGACGAGACCGAGTTCAAGCGCAAGCTGACGCCTGATCATGACGATTCTGTCTAAAAGGTCGCCGCCTTGATTTGCATCTGCAAGTGGAATCAATCCGTAGCCGAATTCAAATTCGATCGGATCAATATCGAGCAGATGAACGACGCTTTCGGGACTTTTTAATTCGTCCACTTCAGCTTCTTCCTCAAGGATATCCTCCACTTTTTCCTTCTCTTCACCGGCTTTGGAGAGCGTATAGCCGCCGATGGCGAGAAGAAGAGCCAGAGGGCCTGTCAGGAGAATGCCGATCGGTGTGAAAATCCCGAGCAGCAAAATCGTTCCCGCCGTCACATACAAAAGCTTTGGATAAGCAAACAGCTGGCCTGTAATATCGTGTCCGAGGTTCCCGTCCGACGCTGCTCTTGTGACGACGATACCCGTCGCCGTTGAGATCAAGAGCGCAGGCAGCTGAGATACGATCCCGTCGCCTACAGACAAGAGCGTAAAGTGTGAAGCGGCTTCCTGAATGCTCATTTGTTTTTGCAGCATGCCGATGACAATTCCGAAAAGGACGTTAATGAGGACGATGATGATCCCTGCGATCGCATCCCCTTTCACGAATTTGCTCGCACCGTCCATCGCGCCGTAGAAGTCGGCTTCACGGGCCACTTTCTCACGGCGCACTTTCGCTTCCTGTTCGGTCACCATTCCGGCGTTCAAATCGGCATCAATGCTCATCTGTTTCCCCGGCATGGCGTCGAGCGTGAATCTGGCAGCAACTTCAGAAACCCGTTCCGCCCCTTTCGTTATGACGATAAATTGGATAATGATCAAAATGATAAAGACAACGAGACCGACCAAAACGTTTCCGCCGACAACGAAAGACCCGAACGTCTCGACTACTTTTCCCGCATCTCCGTTGGACAGAATCGAACGTGTCGTCGATACATTCAGCCCGAGGCGGAACAGCGTCAAGAGGAGCAGCAAAGAAGGAAATATCGAAAATTGCAGCGGTTCTTGCATGTTCATTGTGGTGAGAAGCACGATTAACGCAAGAGAAATATTCACGATAATTAAAACGCTCAACAACCATGGTGGAAAGGGTATGATAAGCATTGCCACAATGAGGACAACGCCTGATAAAACTGATAAATCTCTTGCTGACATGCTGTTTCTCTCCTTTTAAAACTGAAAAATTCACTAGATTTTTTGCTTTGTTTTGTAAACATACGCCAGGATTTCGGCTACGGCCTTAAAGAATTCTTCCGGAACGGCCTGATCGATCTCAACCTGGTCATAAAGCGCCCTCGCCAAAGGTCTGTTCTCGACTGTCATGACATCGTGTTCTTTGGCGATCTGCCTGATTTTCAGAGCCATCAGATCGACCCCTTTTGCGATGATAAACGGCGCATCCATTTTGTTTTCGTCATATTTCAGCGCGACGGCGTAATGGGTCGGGTTTGTTATGATGACATCCGCTTTTGGCACATCCTGCATCATGCGGCGCATCGCCATTTCCTTTTGCTTCTGCTTGATCTTCGACTTAATCAGAGGATCGCCTTCGGTTTTTTTGTATTCGTCTTTAATGTCCTGTTTTGACATGCGAATATTTTTTTCATAATCAAATTTTTGATAGAGGTAATCGAGCACCGCGAGAAAAATCAGGGCGACTGCAGCGGAAACCCCCATTAAAAAGGTGAGCCAGCCGACATATGACAAAGCCTCGCCCGCGGACAGCGCCGGGATTCTGAGAATTTTGTCAAAGTTCAGCCAGAGAACGGTGAATGTCACACCGCCGACAATCACGATTTTTAAAATCGATTTAAGCAGTTCAACGATCGCTCTGATGCTGTAAATCCGCTTGAATCCTTTAAGCGGGTCAAGCTTTTTCAAATCAGGCTTGATCGCTTCAGGGGCAAATAAAAACCCGACTTGCAGATAGTTGCTCAAAACCCCGGAGACGACGGCTGTCAGTAAAAGCGGTGCCATAATGAAGCCCGATTCAAGCACAAGACTTTGAAACAGGCCGGGAATATTGGCGACTGACACCTTCATCGTGATCAACTCTTTGTAATACTTTTCGATCAGGGCGAGCAGGCGGTCTCTCATAAAAGGTCCGATGAATAAAAATGATAAAAACACGATAAGAAGCGTGATCGCTGTATTGATATCTGCGCTTTTGGCAACCTGTCCTTTTTTTCTGCTTTCCCGCCGTTTTTTCGGCGTCGCTTTTTCCGTTTTCTCACCTGCGAAAAATTGCAAATCCAACGTCAGCTTCATCATGCCACCCCAAGCAAAGTTAATAGATCTCTCATTGTCCGAATGGCAAATTCGAAGACGTGCTGCATCATGCTGAACATAACGGCCATGCAGATGATGAGCATGATAAAGGTGATCGCGATTTTCAAAGGAAGCCCGACGACAAACACGTTGAGCTGCGGCACCGTTCTCGCCACAATCCCCAATGCCAGATCGACTAAAAACAAACAAGCCACAACAGGCGCAGACAATTGAAATGCTGTTATAAACATCGTGTTGAAGCTTTTTGCAATAAACTCGGCAAATCCTTCGCTTCCAAACGACAGCGCCATCTTGTCGACCGGGATGTATTGATAGCTGTAATAAATCCCGTCAAGCAGGAGATGATGCGCATTCAGACTCAGCATAAGAAGCAGCGCCATCGTGTATAAAAACTGGCCGACAAGCGGGCTTTGCGCCCCTGTCTGGGGATCGATCACATTCGCCACCGCAAATCCCATTTGAAAATCAATGAATGATCCGGCGATTTGAACGGCCGAGATCATCATGTAGGCGATCAGCCCGAGCAGAAGCCCGATCAGCGCTTCCTTCATGGCCAGCATCATGTAAACTCCGTCAACATCAAGCTGAGGAGGCTTTTCAATCGCCTGAAAACTGACGAGCGCAAGAAAAAATGCAAAACCTATTTTATGAACGGCCGGAATTGTCCGATAAGAAAATAGAGGCACCGTTACATAGAATGCTGTGATTCTGACAAATACAAGTAAAAAGGCTGGAAATGATTCGATTATTGACATGTTAAAACTACCCTGCAAAACGGTTTAAATTAGAGAACAGCTCAGTCGCGAATGACAAAATCGTCGACAGCATCCACGGTCCGAAAACGACGAGTCCGACCAAAACGGCGACGATTTTCGGAATGAATGCAAGAGTCTGTTCCTGTATTTGGGTGGTTGCCTGAAAAACGCTGACGATCAGCCCGACGAGAAGAGCGAGCGCCAAAAGCGGCCCGCTGATAAGCAATGTAACGTATACAGCCCTTTCAGCCATCGATATAACAAATTCTGAATTCATGTATTAGCACCTACTCTAAAAGCTTTGCAGCAAAGATTTAACGATTAAATACCAGCCATCTACAAGCACAAACAGCAAAATTTTAAACGGCAGTGAAATCATGACCGGCGGAAGCATCATCATCCCCATCGACATCAAAACACTTGCCACAACCATATCGATAATCAGAAACGGTATAAATATCATAAATCCCATTTGAAACGCGGTTTTCAATTCCGAGATGACAAACGCGGGAACCATCGTTGAAAGCGGAATATCATCGATGGATTCAGGCGTCTCCATCTTTGCGTAATTCATAAATAAAGCCAGATCTTTCTGTCTCGTATGCTTGCTCATAAAGGTTTTGATCGGGGCTTCCGCTTTTGTGTAAGCTTCATCCAAGGTGATTTTATTGTTCATTAATGGCGTCAGCGCTTCTTTATTAATCTCTGAAAAAGTCGGTCCCATAATGAAAAATGTCAGGAACAGTGCAAGTCCGATCAGCACCTGGTTTGGGGGCATTGACTGCGTTGCCAGCGATGTCCTGACAAAGGACAATACGATGACAACCCTTGTGAAACACGTCATCAGGATCAAGATCCCCGGAGCGATCGAAAATACTGTCAAAAGCAGCAAGAGCCGGACGCTGGCGCTGACATTTGCCGCATCGCTTGAATTAAATAAATCCATAAACTCATTCATGTTGATTTTGGCCTTTCTTTCTGCCTTCTGCGCGATTTTGTTTCAGTTCCGCGAGCTGTGCCTTTAACGACTCGGAAAAAGATGCCGTGCCGCTTTGCTTTTGCACGCTTGGAACTTTGACTTGATCCATCCATTTCTGCCATTCAATCTTGCTGTTCATCGCAGCTTCATGCTGCGTGAGAATTTCTTTATATTCCTTTTCATCATCGATCTCTTTCAGCAGCTGGATATTCTCGCCGACACCGACGACCAGCACCCTGTTCCCTACTTTAATCAGCTGTACGGACTTGTTTTGTCCGAGCGAAGTTCCGCCGATGTTTTCGACATACTGGAAGGGTTTTAACAGACGGTTGCGTTTATTCATGAATTTGACCAAAGCGTAGATCAGAAAAATGACGAACAGTAACGCGCCGATCATTTTTACAAAATCAAATATGGAAACGGAAGGAGACGGGGGTTCGGCCTCCGCCTCTTCCTTTAGAGAACTTTTTTCCTCGGTTTTGTCTTTGTCTTTTGCATTTGCTTTTTCTTTTTCTTTTTCTTTCTCTTTGCCCGCACCTTTTTGCTCAAACAGATGGTCAACGGTCTGATCCCCCGATTCCTCTGCGAGAGTCGGAGCGTACGGCAGTACGAGAAAGGCAAATAGACAAAGGCCGGCTATGAAAATAAGAGGTTTCTTAAACAAGTTGTACACCCTTTAGCTTAGCGTTTTATTGATCGCTTCCATGACGCGGTCAGCCTGGAACGGTTTGACGATAAAGTCTTTCGCTCCCGCCTGAATGGCGTCGATAACCATCGATTGCTGGCCCATTGCCGAACACATGATGATTTTTGCCTGCGGATCGATTTCCTTGATTTCTTTAAGAGCCGTGATTCCGTCTTTTTCCGGCATCGTGATATCCATTGTGACGAGATCAGGTGAATGCTCTTTATATTTTTCAACAGCCTGTGCTCCGTCTTGCGCTTCTGCGACGACTTCAAAGCCGTTTTTCACCAAAATGTCTTTAATCATCATTCTCATAAATGCTGCATCATCAACTACTAAAATCTTGTAAGCCATTATTAATCTCTCCAATCAATCTGTTATTATCGTAATTTGCTGATTCGTTCCGCCTGACTTAAAATGTCTGTCACCCTGACGCCGAAGTTTTCGTCGATGACGACGACTTCGCCTTTGGCAACGACGCGCTGGTTGACCAGGATGTCGACAGGCTCGCCGGCGAGTTTGTCAAGCTCAATGATACTGCCGGTTGACAGTTCAAGCACCTCTTTGACGCTGCGGTTTGTCCTCCCCAGCTCGACTGTGACGGACAAAGGAATATCCATGAGCATGTCAAGGTTTTGAAGGTGCGGCTGCGCGTCAGTCTGAGGGGCAAAGGATTGAAACTCTGCCGGTGCCACCTGCACAGGCTCTGAAACTTTTGCCGTCCCTTGCCGTTTAGGCGCAGGCTCCTGTCTTTGTGTCTGAGCAGGTGCCGGACTCGGACTAGGCGCCGGGTTTTCCTGTACGGGCGGCTGCTTTACCTCTTCAGTCTGCACAGGCTCTTCTCCGCCGTCCTGATTCGTTAATTCATCGATCAGGTCTTTTGCAAAGGTCAGCGGATAAAGCTGCATAATATGCGAATCGATCAGTTCTCCGACTTTCAGTCTGAAAGATACTTTGACGAGCGGGTCCTCTTTCGGAATTTGCTCTGTTCCTTCCCCTTCATTCACATCAAGGAGGTCAACTTCCGGCGGAGAAATATCAATCTTCTTGCTGAAGACGGTGGACATCGACGTCGCTGCGGAACCCATCATTTGGTTCATCGCTTCCTGAACGGCGCTTAGATGAATTTCGCCAAGCGACGGATCTGCGTTCGTCCCGTCTCCACCCATCATCAAATCAGCGATGATCGCGGCATCTTCCTGCTTGATGACGAGAAGATTGTTTCCTGAAAAACCTTCCGTATAGCTCACACCGATTGAAACATACGGGTGCGGGAACTCATCATTTAAATGGCTTTTTTCAATCACCGAAACAGTCGGTGTTGTAATTTCGACTTTTTGATTCAATAAAGTGGACAAAGCTGTTGCAGAGCTCCCAAAGGAAATGTTTCCGATTTCCCCGATCGTATCCTGTTCCATCAGGGACAACCCTGATTCCGGCTGCTCTTGAGCCGTATCATCGCCGCCTTTAAGCAGCGCATCAATTTCATCCTGTGATAACCTATTGTTATTCTCCATATTCTTCACCTCTTATGTCGTGATCTAGAATTTGAATCGCAGTCTTTCGATTCATTCGGCCGGCTTGTGCTAGAAATTTCGGTTTATCTCCGACCAAAACAGTAAGAGGTTCTGCTACTGATTTGTCCAAAGTGATACAATCTCCAATTTCTAAATTTAAAAACTCTTCAATGGTTAATTCCGATGATCCGAGTTCTGCGACAATTGGAATTCGCGCCGTCATAATCCGCTTTTCTATCGACTTTGTTTCCTCCGGTTTTGGTTCTATTCTGTCTGATTGCATCCAGTAGTGAACGGAAAGCTTAGGAATGATCGGTTCCAGGACGACGTGCGGGATGCACAGGTTGATAACCCCGCTGATGTCTCCTATTTGCGTGTTCAGCGAAATGACAACGACCGTCTCATTCGGCGATACCATTTGCACAAACTGCGGATTCACTTCAAAATCGGACATTTCCGGCTCGATTTCCGTGATGGATTCCCACGCATCTTTATAATTCGAGAGGCAGCTTTCAAATAAATTGGACATGATTTTCGTCTCAATTTCCGTCATGCTGTCAATTTTGTTGTGGCTCGAACCGATCCCGCCCATCACCCGGTCCATCATCGTATAGGCGATGGTCGGGTTGATCTCCATCATGATTCTTCCTTCAAGAGGGCGAACCTCAAACAGATTGAGGATCGTCATATTCGGAATGGATCTGATGAATTCCTCATAAGGAACCTGATCAACCGAGCTGACCGAGATCTGGATATAGGTTCTCAGCTGAGCCGAGAAATAAGTCGTTAGCAGCCTTGCAAAGTTATCGTGAATCCTTGTCAAGCTGCGGATCTGATCCTTTGAAAAGCGGAGCGCCCGTTTAAAGTCATAGACTTTTACTTTTTTAACGGACTCTTCTTTTTTCAGCTCGTCGGCGTCCATTTCACCTGTCGATATCGCTGAAAGCAGTGCATCGATTTCATTTTGGGAGAGTACTTCTCCTGCCATCTGTTTTCACCTCCATGGTTCTGTCATCTATGTTCCTACTGCAGATTAAAGGAGGTAATGTATACAGTTTTCACTTTTCCCTCTTTCATGTAGTTCGTGTTCAGCTTTTCTTTCAGCTGCTCTTTAAACTTTTCTTTTCCTTTTTGTCCTTCAAGATCATCTGCGTTCGTGTTTGCCAAAAGGGAGATGACTGAATCTTTAATTTGGAAATCCCGCTTTTCAAGCTCTTCTTTCGCCTCTTTCGAATCGGTTTCAAGCTTGATTGACAAACGGACCACATTGTCCGATTTCAAGTTTGTCGTGATTTCGGCGACTTCAACTGATGATTCGACCACTTCATCGATCGAAGGTTCTTTCGTTTGATCTTTTTCACTTGCGCTTCCCTTAATGACAAAGAACGCAGCGGTTCCTAACACAGCAATTGCCAGAATAATCGTCAGCATAATTCCTAGAAGTTTTTTATTCATTCAGATTCCTCAATTCTTTGGTCACAAGAAAGTATTTGGATTTTTTGATAGAATGACACGATTGTATCCACAACTGTATCTTCATCTTCTTTGACAACAAACTTTTTTCCGTTTGACAGCGTAATTGTCGTATCCGGAAAACATTCAATTTGCTCAATGAATAGCGCGTTCAGAATAAAAGGCTGTCCGTTTAATCGCGTAACTTTGATCATGTGTTTTCAAGAGGCGCCTTTACGAGGGCGCCTCCTTCCCTCCTATCGCTTCAGATTGACGAGTTCCTGAAGAATTTCATCAGAGGTTGTAATGATTTTCGCATTGGACTGGAAGCCGCGCTGCGCGATAATCATTTCGGAAAACTCTTCTGAAAGGTCGACGTTCGACATTTCAAGCGCACTCGTTTGAATCTTTCCTGAGCCGTCTTCTCCAGGCACAACGACTTGCGGAGCTCCAGAACTCAATGTTTCGCGGTAAAGGTTGTCCCCCGTTTTTGTTAAACCGGATGTATTGTTGAATGTCGCAAGCGAGATTTGGCCGGCGGGCTGGCTCTCGTTGTTTTTGTCGACATAAGTCACCGTTCCGTCAGGTCCGATGCTGAAGCTTTGCGCGTCTTGCGGAATATTGATTCTCCCGTTATCAGGCGTTAAGACGAACAGCCCGTCAGCAGTGACGAGATCACCTTCATCAGAGCGGTAGAAGTTCCCGGATCTTGTAAAGTACACTTCATAATCTCCGTCTCCCAATCCGACACGGAAATAGCCGTCTCCTGTAATAGTCATGTCTAGCTGGCGGCCTGTTGTTGAAGGCGCTGCGTTTGTGTGAATGATATCGATCGATCCGGTCGTCGCACCGAGCCCGACCTGCTGGCCGTTGACAGAGCCGCGGTTTGCAGTAGACGACGTCGCACCGGAAAGCTGCTGGCTGACAATATCTTTAAACGTAATCCGGCTTTTCTTATAGCCTGCCGTATTGACATTCGAAATGTTGTTTGCCACGACATCAAGCTTTGTCTGAAAGTTTTTCATGCCGCTGATTCCTGAGTATAGTGAACGTAACATAATTATTCCTCCCTGAATTATCTGTTTTTATTTGTCAGAATGACTGACCGCCGTCACATTCCACGGATTGACTTCGGTTCCATCGTCAAGGACAAGCAGATACTGTCCGTCTGAGCTTTTAACTGATTTGACGAGCGCTGTTTTTTCTTCGCTGTCTTCACCTTCATAGGTGACTTCTTTTCCGATCCAGCTGACATACATCGTCATCGGGTCCTGAAGTCCGACAAACGCCGACATCGTTGTGTTCAGATTCGTTAGTTGCTCAAGGCTTGAAAAGGTCGCCATTTGCGCAATGAATTCACGGTCTTCCATCGGATTTAAGGGGTCTTGATACTGCAGTTGTTTCATGAGCAGTTTCAAAAATTCATCCTTGCCAAGATTGGAGCCGCTCCCTGCTTTTTCGGCTTTTTTTGCCTCGGATAAAAAATCGGATGTCGTCGATTTCGTGTTTGTTGTCCCTATGGCAGTTCTTGTATCAATTGAAGTGTCAGGCATTAGATCTCCTCCTCGCTGTCCAGTGATCGAGTCTCGATAAGCTCATCCAGAAACTCCTGAAAATCCTCATTTTCCTGCTCTTTTTGCTGATCTTCCTTCGGCTGATGTTGGTTTTTCTGTTCGTCCGCCAGCTGTCCGAAGGTCTGATCGCCGTTTTGAAGCGGCACACCGAAGCGGTCAATTTGTACAGACATGTTGGGCAGCGCCTGTTTAAGGTGCGCGAGATTGTGTTCGAGCAGCTCTTTAGCCGACTGGGTCGATGCGATGATTTTGCTCGAAAACATCCCGTGCTGTTTGACGAGTTTGATCGTGATAAAGCCAAGATTTTCAGGATTCAGGCGGATCGTGAAACTGCCTGTCGATCTGCCGAACGGTGTATACTTCATCTGTTTCCATGAGCTGAGAATTTGTTCTGAAAAGCTTTTCGGCTGAGCGGAAGATTCCTCTGCCGCCGCGGTTTGGAGACCCTGGATCAGCACTGCGCCTGTCCGATGATTGGCCAGTACAGAGGACTGAATCGGCTGTTCCTTTTGGCCTTGCTTTCCTTCAGTTTGAATTTCCCTTCCGTTCAAAACAAAGGACAACGGCTTCTCAGAAAGAGAGACATCGGTTTTTTTGCTCATGAGCATTGCCTTTAGTTCGCTTTCCGCCATTTTCCACTCTTTTGGATCCGGTTCAGCGTTTGCGCTCATCATCTGCTCCATTATACTTTTCAAGCTTTTCAACTCAGCGTTTGACATGGACAAAAGCTGCGACTCACCCGGATCTTTTGTGAAAAATTGGCGTTTAAGTTCATCAATCAGCCCTTCTGTTCCCGCCTTTGTCTGAAGAGCGGCGAGAAATTCCGGCGCTTGTTTCAATATTTCTGCGATTTGTGAAGTTTTGAGTGCCGGTTGATTTTCATTTACGATCACAGCGAGCAGCTGCTGAATCTGACCAAGAATTTGCAGGTCAGTCAGTTTCGGCTCTTCTGTCCCGCTTTCGTCAGCAGGCACAGCTTCAATAGCATCAGCTGTTTTGCCTGATTGTCCAGGCAGAGCGGCATTTTCAAGCAGCTCTTTTATTTGCTGTAACAGCTGTTCTGCCAATGCGAGTTCATCCGGAGATGGATTCAGCTCTTCAACATGCTGGAGGGAATTCAACCAGTCTTCATTGAAGGAGCCGCCTTCATTATTTAAAAGCCATTGCTTCAGTTCATGCAAAAGCCCTTCCAATGACGTGTCCTGAGAAGGTTCTTCTCCCTTTTGAAAAGGGGAAAGTGAGCTGTTTTCCTTTTGGAGCACATTTTGAAAGAGTCCGCCCAGAGGCGTCCTGCTCGTTTTTGCAGTTGCGGTATCCGCCGCAGGCTTGGCATCAAAAGAGATTGCGTCAAAAAGCCTCAAGCTATTCCCCCCCTTCTTTTTTCTTTTCATTTTTCGCTTCGTTTTTCACAAGCTTTTCTGTGAATACAGCCGCTTTATCAGGAGACATTTTGGAGAGGATCTCAGTCACTTTCTTTTTGCTTAAAGAATCTAAAATGTTGATTGCCTCTTCTTCTTTTAATTCGCTTAAAATTTTTGCAGCTTTATTGCTTTGCATGCTTTCATAAATTTTGACGACTTTTTTTCCGTCTCCTTGACCTTCGGTGTTCTTTTCTTTCTGCTCTTTTTCATCTTTTTCCGTTTTTTCGAACGAGCTGATTTTTTGTTTCAGCCTTTTAATCTCTTGATCACTCGTTTTCAAGTCACTCGTCAGCGTTTCGATTTCGCTTTTTTGTTCATCGATCGTCTTTTGGAGCTTTTCTGCTTTGTTCTCCTGCTGCTTTGCTGCGTGATCTTTGTCCTGATCCTCGCCGTTTTTCACAAGCTCTTTAACAACGGGGATTTTGGAGGCTGCATCCTGGAAATTGACGCCCAAAAGCCACATGCCGACAAACGCTGCAACGATTAAAAAGATCAGCGGAATGACGATGACAAACAAAAATGTCTGAAATTTACCGGCTTTTTTTTCTTCGGTCATCGTTTTTCTACCCCTAGCTTCCTTGAGTTATGTACTGGGCAATGGAGATATCGTCCATTTCCTTTAACTCATTTGCTTTGTTTTGCAGCGAATACATTTCAAACTGCTTTTCTTTCATTTTTTCAAATTTTTTCAGCTCGATATTTTTTTCCGTCAGATCGTGCTGTTTTTCATTCATTTCATTTCTCTTCATCATGACGAGCTTTTGATAATGGTAGATAGTCGTTTCAAGATTTGTGACAAATTGCTGATAATGCCGCATTTCCTGAACGCTCATTCCTGTCTGCATCTTGATTTCCTTGTTTTTTTCTAGCGTTTCTTTTTGGTTCATGCTTTCATACAGCTTTTCCGCGACCTTTTCGAATTCGGAAACTGAGTGCTGATATTCAGCGAATGATTGGTCTTTTTCATTTTCTTTAAGCTCGAGGAGCTTTTGAAATTTAAATGAATAAGCCATTCTTAATCCTCTCTTCCTGTAAGACTCTTTAATAAAGAAATGCTCTCTTCCAGCGACGCCGCTTCATCCACTTCCTGCTTGAGGAAGCTGATCAGCTTAGGGTGGAATTGTATGGCCTCATCAATTTCTCTGGAAGACCCTTTTTTATAGGCTCCTATGTTGATCAGGTCCTCTGAGTTTTGATAGGTTGACAGCATTTCCCTGAACCGGTTCGCTGCTCTTATATGATCTTTCCCGGCGATGTTTGACATCACCCTGCTGATGCTTTTTAAAATGTTGACTGCCGGAAACTGGCCTTTATTCGCAAGGCTCCGGTCAAGAACGATATGACCGTCCAAGATTCCCCTGACAGTATCGGCGATCGGTTCATTCATATCATCACCGTCGACAAGAACCGTATAGAAAGCAGTTATTGACCCGTTTTCCGTCGTTCCTGTTCGTTCTAAGAGCTTAGGTAAAATAGCGAACACTGAGGGTGTATAACCTTTCGTCGTCGGCGGTTCGCCCGTCGCCAGGCCGATTTCCCTCTGAGCCATGGCAACCCTTGTCACCGAGTCCATCATGAACATCACGTTTTGTCCTTTGTCGCGGAAGTACTCGGCAATCGCTGTTGCTGTATAGGCCGCTTTCAGCCGCATCAATGCCGGCTGGTCAGAAGTAGCCACTACAACGATCGTGCGCTTCAGCCCTTCTTCGCCGAGATCTTTCTCAATGAACTCCCTGACTTCGCGGCCCCGCTCTCCGACAAGAGCGATGACATTCAAGTCTGCGGCCGTCTCTCTTGCAATCATGCCCATGAGCGTGCTTTTTCCGACGCCGCTTCCGGCGAATATCCCGACACGTTGTCCTTTTCCGACGGTCAGCAGACTGTCGATTGATCTGACGCCGACCGCCATTTTTTCTCTGATTGGCGGCCTTTTCATCGGATTAGGCGGCGCCTGTTCTGTCGAAACTTGAGCCAAACCTTTCGGAAGCGTGCTGCCGTCGAGCGGATTGCCGAATGCATCGACAACTTGCCCGATCAAGCCGGAGCCGACTTTGACTCTGAGCGATTCTCCCGTCGCTTCGACAATACTGCCGGGTGCAATATTGGCCGCTTCCAAATATGGCATCAGAAGAATATTTTGGTCTTTGAAGCCGACGACCTCAGCTTTGATGGCCTTTGGCCCGTCACCTTTTGTATAGATTTTGCAGACATCGCCGATTGAGCATTCAGGTCCTTTGGATTCAATCATCAGGCCGACCGCTTGTTTGACTTTTCCGTAACGTTTGTAGGAGTCTGCGGTTTCTATACATTCAAGCAGCTGCTCAAGCATCACTGGACAACACCTGCCGTTTCAAGCAGGCTGAGCAGTTTTTGTTTCAGCTGCTGTAATTGAGTGTCGATTCCTGCATCAATTCTTCCGAAGGCCGTTTCAACATAGCACGTTCCCTTTGGCGCTTTTTCATCGGCGTATATCGCGAGATGGGCGCCATATTGGAGGAGCTGCTCAAGTTCGTTTTTGTGGCTTTGAACCTCTGTGTAATACTCCGGATCCACATAGACGGCAATGTCATCGAACTCTTTCATTTCGGACAGCACCTGTTTGACGAGGGCTGAAAAAGCTTCTTTGTCGTCAGCCTTTTGATTCCAAACTTTTTTAGCCAGCGACACGGCAAGTTCGACAATTTCTTCGGAAGATTGTTCGATTTTTTCTTCATAGTCACGCCTCGCCGCTCCGACGATGGCGTTGGCTTCATCCAAATAGGATTGATAAGTGCTTTGGGCCTCGGCCTTTCCCTGTTCAAACCCCGCTTGAAAGCCTTCTTGTTTCGCCTGGTCTATCAGCGCTTCGCGTTCTGTTTCCCAGCTTATCCTTTCCTCTTCGATTTGCCGTCTGACCTGTTCGAGTTCAGCGTTCGCTTTTTCGTATATTTTCCCTGCTTCCTGTCTGGCATGATCGAGGAGGAATTCCGGATCCTGTCCGGTATCAAGTTCAGTTTCTGTTTCAGGAAGTTTGACTTCCTTTAATGAAATCGTCCGCCTTTCTTTTGGCGGTATTGATGATAATCGCTGTTTAATAATGTTAGACAATGATATCATCTCCTCCGCCTCTGGCGATTACGATCTCACCTGCTTCTTCAAGTCTTCGGATGACGCTTACGATTCTGGATTGAGCTTCTTCTACGTCACGCAGACGCACAGGACCCATGAACTCCATTTCTTCTTTAAATGTTTCAGCCATACGCTGCGACATATTGCTGAAGACGATGTCTTTGACCTCTTCGCTGGCCACTTTGAGGGAGAGAAGCAGATCGTCGTTTTCCACATCGCGGATAACCCTTTGAATGGCGCGGTTATCAAGCGTAACGATATCTTCAAAGACGAACATCCGCTTTTTAATCTCGTCGGCAAGCTCAGGATCCTGGATTTCAAGGGAGTCAAGGATCGTTTTCTCTGTACCTCTGTCAACTCCGTTCAACACTTCGACAACGGCTTCAATGCCGCCGGTCTGCGTGTAGTCCTGAGTGAATGTGGAGGATAGCTTTTGCTCCAGAATCTGTTCGACTTCATTGATGATTTCCGGCGACGTCCTGTCCATGACAGCGATCCGTCTTGCAACCTCTGCCTGCACATCCTGATTTAGTTCTGACAATATCTGACCGGATTGCACGGGATCGAGATAAGACAGAATCAATGCGATCGTCTGCGGATGTTCATGCTGGATAAAGTTCAGAATCTGCTCGGGATCCGCTTTTCTGGCAAAATCGAACGGTCTGACTTGAAGAGACGATGTCAACCTGTTGATAATGCTGGCGGCTTTGTCTTCGCCGAGCGCTTTGTCAAGCACCTGCTTGGCGTAGTGAATGCCGCCTTGTGATATATATTCTTGAGCAATAGCCGTTTCATGAAATTCCTGAATAATTTCATCTTTTTTCTCTGGTGATACAGCTCTGACATTTGATATTTCAAGCGTCAGCCTTTCGATTTCTTCATCTGTTAAATGCTTGTAAACGGAAGCTGACACATCAAGCCCTAAGGATATCATGAGAATGGCCGCTTTTTGTTTGCCTGTAAGCCTGTCTTGTTTCATTTTTGCCATTTCAATACTCCTCCTAATCCTCGGTCAGCCAGCTGCGCAACAATTTGGCGAATTCTTCAGGCTTATCTTTCGCCATTTTTTCAAGCTGTTTTCGTCTGACAGTTTCTTCCGTCTCTTTTTCATTGTTCACATCAGCAACACGAATCGGTTCCTGAGGCGTTTCATACCATTCTTCCTCGTATTCGTCATCTCTATTTTTACGTCTTCTGACAAGCCAGATGATGAGGCCGATTACAGCAACAAGCGCTGCTCCGCCTGCGATGTAAATCCACATCGGTATGCCGCCTGTTTCCGTTCCTTCATCGATTGTCTGCTTGCCGTCGAACGATTGGACAGAAACAACGATTTTATTTTCAATATCCTCATCTGTCAGCGGCTCTTCTTCATACTTCTTGTCGATCGATGTTTTCACAATGGTTGAGAGGATTTTTTTAATATCATCTTCTCTTTCAGCGGGCAGTGACTGCGGGTTCTTCGCATCAGGCGGTTCAACCATGACCTGGACGCCCAGATCTCTGATTTTGTACGGACTTTCGGCGATTTCTTTATGGATTTTGTTGACTTCATTGTTGATTCGTTCTTCGCTTTTTTCGTAGTCTCCGTTGCCTGTTCCGCCTTCTGTCTCCGCATAGTTTGTTACATCGTTTTCACCTGTTCCGTTGACGCCTCCAGCTTGCGCTCCCTGTCCGGAATACGTTTCACTGACGCGCTCTGCGCTGACCGTGATCCCTTCCATATTTTCTTTGTCGACAGGTTCAACCAGATCTTCCGTCCTGTTTTCTTTTGTGAAGTCGATGTCGGATGTGACGGATACAACTACTTTATCCTGTCCCATCATCGTGCCGAGCATGGTTTGAATTTGTCTCTGCAGGTCCTTTTCGATCTGAGCTTTGACTTGCCTTTGTGAAGAGTAGCTGTCAGCGTATGAACCTGAATCTTTGCCGGTTTGATCGTAATACGTGGAGTTTTGATCCATGATCACGATGTTTTCCGGATCAAGGTTCGGCACGCTTTTCGATACGAGATGATAAAGGCCGTTGATTTCATTTTGATCAAGCGTGTGGCCGGGCTTCACCTGAAGAACAATCGAAGCGGATGCTTCCGGCTTTTCCTCTCCGACAAAGACGGATTCCTTCGGCAGGTTAATCATGACCTTTGAATCTTTAATCCCGTCTATTCCTTTGATGAGGTTGGAAAGCTCGGTTTGCGTTGCTTTCACTTTCAATACGTCAAATTCGTTGTCCGTCATACCGAAACCGGCATTTTGACCAAAGAACGAATAATCGATGCTTCCGCTTTTCGGAAGACCCTCTGCCGCAAGATCGACTTTCAGCCCGTCGACTTTTTCTTCCGGAACTTTAATGACTGAACCGTCAGCTGCAACCTCAGATGGAACACCTTTTTCATCGAGCACTTTTTTGATTTGGCCGGTTTCTTCAGCTGACAAGTCTTTATAGAGCGGCACCATTTTATTCGACGAAGCAACAATTCCAATGATGATTGACAGGATCACTGCCAGAGCGACGATGCCGATCATCAAAAACTTCTGCAGCTTTGATCTGTTTTTCCAAAAATCTGTTATTTTCGTTTTGATTTGCAATAAAGTACGATTCATCTTACTCCCCCGGTAGTTACACTAATTCTCTTCGCTTTCAGACTCCTTTCTTACATTTGCATTCTCATGATTTCCTGATAAGCTTCAACCGCTTTGTTGCGGAATTCCGTCGCAGCCGTCAATGTAATATTTGCCTTCTGGGCTGCAACCATCACTTCATCAAGGTTGACATCCTGACCGAGAGCAAGCGCGTTTGTCAGTTTATCAGATTCATTTTGAGATTGATTCAAAGCATTGATAGAATCTTTCAGCACGTTGGAAAAGCTGACTTGGTTCTCTGAACCGTCCTGCTTGTTCGTGATCTGATTTGTTGCATTCGTTCCCGCCTGCACGGGTTGAATTCCAAATGGAGAGATTCCATTAACCATTCGTGTCATCACCCTACTTTCCGATTTCTAGTGCTTTCATCAGCATTCCTTTTGTCGCGTTCATCGCTGTGACATTCGCTTCATATGACCTTGTGCTGCCCATTAAATCAACCATCTCTTTTAGCGGATCGACATTCGGCATCTGCACGTATCCGTCTTCGTTTGCGTCGGGATGCGTCGGATCATAAACGAGTTTAAACGGTGTTTTGTCTTCGGTGATCTTGGTCACCTTTACCCCTTCACCGACTCTCGCCGATGCATTCATCGATGATTGGAGCACGGATGAAAAAGATTCGCCTTTCGGAGCCGTCGATACAAGCTTTCTTCTATACGGCTGCCACTGTCCGTCGACCAGCTTCGCTCTTGTTGTGTCCATGTTTGCCAGGTTGGAAGAAACGGTATCCATTCTGACTCTCTGTGCAGTCAACGCCGAAGCTGAGATGTTGATGCTATTGAATACCCCCATTATTTACCTCCTGTAATCGCGGTCCGCAGTGAGTTGAATTTGCCGCTTATTCTTTCAACCAGCGCTTGATACTGGATTTGATTTTTCGCCATTTCACTCATTTCCTGATCAACGTCCACGTTGTTCCCGTTTTCCTGATAACTTGTATTCTTTCTCGACACAACTGAATAATTTGACTCATTCCCTTTGAAGTCAATGTGTCTATAGTCTGTTTTTATAGCGTTAATTCGGGAGGACTCCTCATTCAGCACATTTTTGAAGGATACTTTTTTCGCCTTGTAGTTCGGTGTGTCTACATTGGCCAGATTGTTCGTTATGACTTTTTGCTTAATGTTCGCTTGATTCAAGGCTCCCTCTAGTCTATGTATTGTTCCTGAAAATATATCCATCGCCAAATACCTCCAATCTTTTTCCATCTGTCTCAAAATCTTGTCGAGAATTGTAAAAACCATAAGCCTATTGTAAGGAATAATAGGCTTAAAGTCTATGATCTGGACGCAAAAAAAAATCGTAATAAATATCTATTTTGCGAATAGGTATTTCGACCTAGATTATAAGAACTATGTAATGTTACGTTTGTTAAAGTTTCAAAACATTATGTTAGTATATTTTTTATTCAAGCAACGCATTGATTCAGCACCGCATTTTAGTTGTTTTTGATATGAAAAAATTACGATAATATAGTTTAAAATGTGAAATAAAAAAAGCCGCAGAACGGCATGTTCTGCGGCTTTCGTCTTTTAATGAGACTTTAGTTTTTCTAATTCCATTAAAAATTTGTTGTTCAGGACTTTAATGTATGTGCCTTTCATCCCTAATGACCTTGATTCAATGACACCGGCGCTTTCAAGTTTGCGCAGCGCATTGACAATGACCGAGCGGGTGATGCCGACGCGGTCTGCAATTTTACTTGCGACAAGCAGACCTTCATTTCCGTCAAGCTCTTCAAAAATATGTTCAATTGCTTCAAGCTCACTGTAAGATAATGAACTGATCGCCATTTGAACGACCGCTTTGCTGCGTGCTTCCTCTTCGATCTCTTCAGCTTTCTCTCTGAGAATTTCCATTCCTACGACCGTTGCGCCATATTCAGCAAGGATCAGATCGTCATCCTCGAATTTCTCCTGAAGGCGGGACAGAATCAAGGTGCCGAGTCTTTCGCCCCCTCCGATGATCGGAACGACTGTGGTCAGACCCGCTTGGAACAAATCGCGGTTTTCCACAGGGAAAGCCGTATATTCGCTGTTAATGTCAAGGTTGGATGAAGTTTCCGGAATGTTGAACAGGCTTTTTGTATAGTCTTCAGGAAACTGGCGCTCTTCAAGCATTTTTTTCATCCGGTCATTTTCGATCTGCTGGTTGATCGAGAAACCGAGAAGCTTTCCTCTGCGGCTGACAACGAAAATGTTCGAATCAATCACATCGCGAAGCGTTTCGGCCATTTCTTTAAAATTAACCGGCTTCCCTGCCGCATTTTGCAGCATTGCATTAATCTTTCTTGTTTTTTGTAATAAAGCCATAATAAATTGATCCTCCTAAATTACTCTTATTTAATTGTTTATAAAATAAACTGGCTTAAATCCTTATTCTTAGCGATCGAACCGAGCTTTTCTTCAACATATTGAGGCGTGATGACAACTTCCTCCATCATCACATCCGGAGCCTCGAATGACAGTTCTTCCAAAAGCCGTTCCAAAATGGTGTGAAGCCTTCTCGCCCCGATATTGTCTGTGTCCTGGTTCACATGATAAGCCACTTCTGCAATCTTACGAATAGCATCGTCAGAAAATTCAAGAGATATACCTTCCGTCTTCAATAAAGCCTTATACTGCTTTAGAAGAGCGTTGTCAGGCTCAGTTAAGATTTTCACAAAATCATCGATGCTCAGCTTTTGAAGCTCAACGCGGATCGGAAAGCGTCCCTGCAGCTCTGGAATTAGATCTGAAGGCTTCGCCATATGGAATGCACCTGCAGCGATGAACAGCACGTGATCCGTTTTGACCGCACCGTACTTTGTCATGACGGTAGAGCCTTCTACAATCGGAAGAATATCGCGCTGCACGCCCTCTCTTGAGACGTCGGCCGATGAAGAAGCACCGCTCTTTTTGGCGATTTTATCGATCTCATCGATAAAGATGATTCCCGACTGTTCGGCTCTCAGGACGGCCTCCTGGGCAGCTTCGTCCATATCGATGAGCTTTGCCGCTTCTTCATTCGTCAGCACTTTTCGTGCTTCCCTAACCGTCAGCTTGCGGCGCTTTTTCTTTTTCGGCATCAGGCTGCTGAGCGCATCCTGCATGTTCATGCCCATCTGTTCCATACCCGAGCCTTGGAGCATATCAAACATGGATGGCTGCTGCTCCTCCACCTCCACGGTGACATAATGGTCTTCAAGCTCGCCGAGAGCAAGCTGATGTGCAATCCGCTTCCGATTGTTTTCGATATCCGTGTCTTCATGCTTTTCCGCTTCATTCGTCTCTTGATCCTGATTTCCGCCAAACAGCATTTCAAAAGGATTTTTCGCACCTGACTGTTTTTTCCTTCCCGGTACAAGCAGGCGGACGAGGCGTTTATTTGCGTTTTCTTCGGCGATGCCTTTCACTTCGTTCATTTTTTCCTCTTTGACGAGGCGGATTGACGTTTCCACAAGATCCCTGACCATCGATTCAACATCTCTGCCCACATAACCGACTTCCGTGAACTTCGTCGCTTCGATTTTGACGAACGGAGCGCCGACGAGCTTCGCGATTCGTCTTGCAATCTCGGTTTTTCCCACACCTGTCGGACCCATCATCAATATGTTTTTCGGAACGATTTCTTCGCGCAGTTTTTCATCAAGAAGACTTCTTCTGTAGCGGTTCCTCAATGCCACGGCGACCGCTTTTTTCGCATCGAGCTGGCCGACGATGTATTGATCAAGCCTTTCGACGATCTGCCTAGGAGTCAGCGGCTTTTTTTCCATATGCCTCATATCCTTTCTATTCAAGTTCTTCTACAATGATCTGATCGTTCGTATACACACAGATTTCGCCCGCGGTTTCAAGTGAGGCCCTCGCAATCGCTCTTGCGTCAAGCTGGCCGCCTGCATGACGTTTCAACGCCCTTCCGGCTGCCAGGGCATAGTTTCCGCCTGAGCCGATCGCCAAAATGCCGTCGTCAGGTTCAATCACCTCGCCTGTTCCGGAAACGAGCAGCATGCTGTCAGCGTTCATGACGATCAGCATCGCCTCAAGCTTTCTGAGGACTTTATCGCTTCGCCACTCTTTTGCAAGCTCGACTGCCGCACGCTGTAAATTGCCGTTGTACTCTTCAAGCTTCGCTTCAAACATTTCAAAGAGAGTGAAAGCGTCCGCAACAGAACCGGCAAAGCCGGCAATGACTTTCCCGTTGAAGAGCTTTCTTACCTTTCTAGCGGTATGCTTCATGACGACAGCCTGACCGAACGTAACCTGGCCGTCTCCCGCCATCGCGCTTTTTCCGTTGTGCTGGACGGCGAATATCGTCGTTGCGTGAAAAGATGACATAAAAGAACCTCCTTTATTTCCCTTTATGTGCCCGAGGGTGATGAGACATATATGTCTTTCTGAGCATATCTTTAGATACATGCGTATACACCTGGGTTGAAGAAAGGTTTGAATGCCCAAGCAGTTCCTGAACGCTCCTGAGATCCGCACCCTCATTTAACAAATGGGTGGCAAAAGTATGGCGGAGCATATGCGGATGTATATGTAATGTACCCGAAGTCTTCTTGACCAGTTCTCCCAAAATGTAACGAACCCCCCTCGGGGTTAAGGGCCCGCCCCTTTGATTCAAAAAAATAAAAGGGCAGGGCTCTTTCGCTTTTAACAGAAGGATGCGTCTTCCATTTTGCAAATACAGATCCAAAGCCTCCCGGGCGAATGAACCAAATGGAATATACCTTTGCTTCCTGCCTTTCCCGTGAACCAAAACCGTATCTAAAAACAGATCCAAATCAGATTCCTTCAGGCTGCAAAGTTCGCTTACCCGCATGCCTGTTGCGTAAAGAAGTTCCAAGAGCGCCTGATTTCTTTGGCCGAGCGGTGTACTCAGGTCCGAAACCTCAAACAGTTCTTCAAGTTCTTTTTCATATAAAAACTTTGGAATCCGTTTATCCTGTTTCGGAAGACTGACAAGCAGAAACGGGTTTTCTTTTACCATCTTTTCCCTTAATAAAAATTTATAGAAGCTTCGCAGAGCCGAAATTTTCTTGCTGATCGTCCTGCGAGTAAGCCCTTTTTCATGCGCTTCCGTCAAGAAAATCCTCACATCCGGATAAGTCACGTCTTCAAAACCTTTTATGCCCTGAACGTGTAAAAAGCGTTCAAAGTCTTCAATGGAAGAAATGTAACCCACAATTGTATATTTTGAATAATTCTTTTCTATTTGTAAATATTCAATGAATAAAGTTAAAAAATTCTTAACATTTGCCATCATTACACCTCTTCGAAAAGGGCTTTTAAATGTTATCACATAACAAGTTCATCTGGCAATGAATAACTATAGCGTTTTCGAAATATTTTGAATTGTCTCCAATGCGCGCGAAGCATACTGTTCGTTTCGTTCCTGCTTGTTTTTAATTTTAACCCCCAATTCCTTGAACAGACCGAAGTTCGCATTCATCGGCTGGAAGTTTTTCTTGTTTGTTTCCGTGATGTAATGGGCCATGCTGCCGATCGCTGTTTCATTTGAAAAAGTGACCGGTTCTTTTCCCTGGATGAGCCGAGCCGCATTTATTCCGGCAACAAGACCTGAAGCCGCTGATTCAACATACCCTTCAACACCTGTCATTTGGCCGGCGAAAAACAGATCATCCCGTTTTTTAAACTGGTAGGTCGCTTTTAAAAGACTCGGCGAGTTGATGAACGTATTTCTGTGCATTACGCCGTAGCGGACGATTTCAGCTTGTTCCAATCCCGGAATGAGGCGGAGCACTTCCTTTTGGTCGCCCCATTTGAGGTGGGTCTGAAAACCGACGATATTGTAAAGCGTGCCGGCTGCATCATCTTGGCGCAGCTGGACAACGGCGTATGGACGCTTTCCTGTTTTGGGATCTTCGAGTCCGACAGGCTTCATCGGGCCGAACAGCATCGTTTTTTTGCCGCGCTTCGCCATGACTTCAATCGGCATGCAGCCTTCAAAGAAGATTTCCTTTTCAAATTCTTTCAATGGAACAGTTTCCGCAGACACAAGGGCGTCATAAAACCTGTCAAACTCTTCTTCAGTCATCGGACAGTTCAAATACGCTGCCTCCCCTTTGTCATAGCGGGATTTCAAATAAACTTTATCCATGTCAAGGCTGTCTTTTTCAACAATCGGCGCAGCGGCGTCATAAAAGTACAGATAGTCTTCGCCTGTCAGCTCCCGGAGCTTTGCGGAAAGCGCTTCTGACGTCAGCGGTCCTGTCGCAATAATTGTCGGTCCTTCCGGTATTTCCGTAACTTCTTCATTAAGCACGGCGACATTCGGATGATTCTTTACTTTTTCGGTAACGTTTGCGGCAAATTCATGCCTGTCTACGGCAAGCGCACCGCCGGCAGGAACAGAACATTCGTCAGCAGCAGCGATGATGGCCGAGTCAAGAACCCGCATTTCTTCCTTTAATACACCGACAGCGTTCGTTAATGCATTCGCCCGTAGCGAGTTGCTGCAGACAAGTTCTGCAAATTTATCTGTATGGTGTGCCGGCGTTTGCTTAACAGGTCTCATTTCGTATAAACGGACATTGATACCGCGCTTGGCAAGCTGCCATGCCGCTTCGCTTCCGGCAAGTCCTGCACCGATGACATTTACTGTTTGATTCATATTCACATCTCCTAATTTATGAGTTGACTTCATCTTTTAACACAACAAAGAAGGTGAGCAAAGCCCTGCTCACCGCTACTTTTGTTGTTCTTCCTTATAATCGCAATTCACGCACTGCACTTGAACGCCTTTTTTGAGCTTTTTCTCCACAAGCATGTCCTCACATTTCGGACATTTCCGTTCAAGCGGTTTATCCCATGATACGAATTCACATTCAGGATAGCGGTCACAGCCGTAAAAAATGCGGCGTTTTTTCGATTTGCGCTCGACGATGTTGCCGGTTTTGCATGAAGGACATTTGACGCCGATCTCTTTTACAATCGGCTTGGTGTTGCGGCAGTCGGGAAAATTGGAGCAGGCCATAAATTTGCCGTAGCGGCCCATTTTATAGACCATCGGATGACCGCACTCTTCACAGTCCACACCCGCATACTCCGGTTCGATTTCCACTTCCTGCATCTCGGCTTCCGCCTTTTCAACGCGTTTTTCAAAGTCCTTGTAAAAGGAATCGATGATCTGCACCCATTGAATGTTTCCGTCTTCAACGCCATCGAGCTCTTTCTCCATTTTGGCGGTGAACTCAACATTAATGATCTCAGGGAAAAACTCCATGATCAAGTCAAGCACGATCTGACCGAGCTCAGTCGGGATAAAGCGTTTGTTATCAAGGGCGACATACCCGCGCTTTTGAATTGTGTCAAGCGTCGGCGCGTATGTGGACGGCCGACCGATTCCCAGCTCTTCAAGCGTTTTGACCAGCCTTGCTTCCGTATAGCGCGGAGGCGGCTGTGTGAAGTGCTGTTCGGGATCGATATCTTTTGAAAGAACGGTGTCGCCTTCAGCGAGATCCGGAAGCATCTTATTTTTCTCTTCCATCTGATCGTCTTTTCCTTCAACGTACACCTTCATGAAACCTGAAAACTTGACTTTACTGCCGTTCGCCCGAAATGTCAACCCGTTGTTTTCAAGGTCGACGCTCATCGTATCGAGTGTCGCCGGTGCCATCTGGCTTGCGACAAAGCGCTCCCAGATCAGCTTGTATAGCCGAAGCTGGTCTCTTCCCAATACCGCCTTCAGATCGGAAGGCTTTCTGAGCACCGAGGTCGGCCTGATCGCTTCGTGGGCATCCTGGGCGTTTTCATTCTTTTTGGCAGGCTTTCGCTTGCTCCCCAAAAATTCTTTTCCGTACTGTTCGCCGATGAATGATGCCGCTTCTTCTTGAGCTGTATTCGAGATGCGGGTTGAATCCGTTCTCATATAGGTGATTAACCCGACCGTTCCTTCTTTGCCGAGATCGATTCCTTCATAAAGCTGCTGGGCGATCATCATCGTTTTCTTTGCCCGGAAATTTAATTTACGCGCCGCTTCCTGCTGAAGCGTCGATGTCGTAAACGGGAGCGCAGGGTTCCGCTTCCGTTCTTTTTTCGTAACCTTTTTGACCTCAAATTTGTTCCCTTTGATCTGGGAAAGGATTTGCTTTACATCTTCTTCGCTTTTCAGCTGGTGCTTTTCGCCGTTTATTCCGAAGAAGCTCGCTTCAAACGTTTCTTTGCCTTTGAGAAAAGACCCTTCAATGGTCCAATATTCTTCAGGTTTAAAATCGTTGATTTCTTTTTCCCTGTCAATGATAAGGCGGAGCGCAACAGATTGGACACGTCCCGCACTCAAGCCTTTTTTTACTTTTTTCCATAAAATCGGGCTGATTTTGTACCCGACAAGGCGGTCCAGAATTCTTCTCGCCTGCTGGGCGTCGACAAGATCCATATTGATCATGCGCGGATGCTTAAATGAATCTTTGATCGCATCTTTTGTAATTTCATTAAATACGACGCGGCAGTCGGAATTCAGGTCCAAATCAAGGCTGTGCGCCAAATGCCACGCGATCGCTTCCCCTTCCCTGTCGGGGTCGGCTGCGAGATAGACTTTTTTTGCCTTTTTGGCGGCCGTTTTTAATTCTTTCAACACGGGGCCTTTCCCGCGGATCGTAATGTATTTTGGTTCAAAGTTCTGCTCGATGTCAACGCCCATCTGGCTTTTCGGCAAGTCTCTGACGTGTCCCATCGAAGCTTTCACTTTATATTTTTTTCCTAAGTATCGCTCAATCGTTTTTGCCTTTGCAGGCGATTCCACGATGACTAAGTATTCGGACATAACATTATCCCCCTCAAGAGGTGTTCTCTCTCTTTTCAATTTAGCCTTTTATTGTATTCAGCATAATCGTCGTTTATATAAACATTATTTTTACGAAAAGTGTCTGATTTAATCCTTTATATGTTGAACGCCGATTAAAGCGTTTAAACTTGAAATCCTCACTATTATTAAATATTACAATACAGTTTGTCAAACGATAATTCTAAACCGGTTCTATATATTGAGTGCGTGAAGGCGGCAGTTCGCTCAAAATATCTTCTATATTCAATACGAGTTTCGCCCCTTCCTGGATCAGCCTTGAAGGACCGAACGAGCTGGCGTCAAAGATCGGACCCGGCACCGCGAACACCTCCCGCCCCTGCTCTAGGGCCTGATATGCGGTGATGAGCGACCCGCTCTTTTCCTTTCCCTGGACGACAACGATTCCTTCCGTTAATCCGCTGATCAGCCGATTTCGCATCGGAAAGTGCCATTTTTGAGGTTTAACGTCGGGAGGGTGCTCTGATACCAGCAGGTGGTTTTCGGCCATTTGACCGGCAAGCTGGCGGTGTTCACGGGGATATATGCTGTTGAATCCGCCCGCGATGACGCCGATTGTCCTTCCTTTTGAACGGATGCTCTCCTGATGGGCAAGACCGTCAATTCCTTTTGCAAGGCCGCTGACGATCGTCCAGCTTTTTTTGCAAAGCTCCCTGACAAGGTGAACCGCTGCTCTTTTTCCGTATAATGACGGGCTGCGGGTTCCGACGATTCCGATCAGTCTTTGTTCATGGAGAAGTTTAACGTTTCCTTTTAAAAAAAGGACGGGAGGCGGGTCATGAATGGTTTTCAGGCTGGCTGGATAATCGGGGGAACATATGGCGGTCATGCGGACACCGGCTGCTTCGTAAGAACGGATGAGCTGTTTAACATTAGACAGTTCTTGTTCCGCCAGTTTTCGTATGGAGCACAAGTCTGATCTTTTTAATGAAAGCTTCGTTAAAAGATGGTTTTTTTCGCCCGTAAGAGACAAGGAAGGATCCTGCTTCCACCACTTGGTCAGCAGAGAAGGGGAGAGTGTGCCGCGAAGGCGGAGCAATATCAAAAGCTCGCTGCTTTCGTTCATTCAAAAACCTCCAAACATTTTTAAAACAAAACAATATGAAAGTACTAAACGATTTAACCAGTTATGAAAAAGCAGGAATAGACCAATCGGACTATTCCCGCTCATGTTAAGATCAGTGTGTTTTACACGTTTCGTAAAGGCCTTTTTCCTTCAGCACTTTAATCAATGTTTCTCCCATGACAGAAGGCGTTTCAGCCACTTCGATTCCACAGGCGTTCATCGTTTTGACCTTTTCGTCCGCCGTGCCTTTTCCTCCGGAAATGATGGCGCCGGCATGCCCCATGCGCTTGCCAGGAGGCGCTGTTTTTCCTCCGATGAAACCGACGACAGGTTTGGTCATGTTGGCTTTCACCCATTCGGCCGCTTCCTCTTCAGCTGTTCCGCCAATTTCGCCGATCATGATCACCGCATGTGTATCAGGGTCTTCATTAAACGCCTTCAGCACATCGATGAAGTTTGTCCCGTTGACAGGGTCACCGCCGATGCCCACTGCAGTCGACTGGCCGACTCCTGCTTCTGAAAGCTGATGAACCGCTTCATATGTAAGGGTTCCTGAACGCGACACAACACCGACATGGCCTTTTTTATGGATATATCCGGGCATGATCCCGATTTTGCACTCCTCAGGCGTAATGACTCCCGGACAGTTCGGACCGATGAGCCTTGTTTTCTTGTCTTCCATATACCTTTTCACTTTTACCATATCCAGCACCGGAATGTGCTCAGTAATACAGATGACAAGATCAAGCTCAGCATCTGTCGCTTCCATAATCGCATCGGCCGCAAAAGCCGCAGGAACGTAAATGACAGACGCATTTGCCCCGGTCTGCTTGACAGCCTCTTCGACCGTGTTGAACACAGGCACCCCTTCAACCTCTGTTCCGCCTTTGCCCGGTGTGACTCCGCCGACAATTTTCGTTCCGTATTCAAGCATCTGCTTTGTGTGAAACAAAGCGGTTGAACCCGTTATCCCCTGAACAATGACTTTTGTGTCTTTATTAATAAATACACTCATTTTGGTCCCCTGCCTTTCTTACTTCACTAAGGATACGATTTTCTGCGCGCCGTCAGCCATTGATTCCGCAGACGTAATATTGAGTCCTGAATCATCAAGGATCTTCTTGCCGAGATCGACATTGGTGCCTTCAAGGCGAACGACAAGCGGCAATGTCAGACCGACTTGTTTCGTCGCTTCAACAACGCCTTCTGCAATGACGTCGCATTTCATGATGCCGCCGAAAATATTGACAAAGATCCCTTTGACGTTTTGATCAGACAAAATGATCTTGAACGCTTCCGTTACCTTTTCAGCTGTCGCGCCGCCTCCAACGTCAAGGAAGTTGGCCGGTTCCCCTCCGTAGTGCTTGATAATGTCCATGGTCGACATCGCAAGCCCCGCTCCGTTGACCATGCAGCCGATGTTTCCATCGAGCGAAATATAGCTTAAATCATACTTGGATGCTTCGATTTCCTTCGGATCTTCTTCATCGAGATCTCTGTACTCCAAGATGTCTTTTTGTCTGTATAGCGCATTGCTGTCAAAGTTCAGCTTGGCGTCAAGGGCCATGACTTTTCCGTCTCCCGTGACGACGAGCGGATTGATTTCAGCAATGGAACAGTCTTTTTCAGTAAACGCCTTGTACAGTCCCATCATAAACTTAACGGCCTGGCCGACAAGCTCTTTCGGGATATTGATGGCGAAGGCGATTTTTCTCGCCTGGTAACCCTGCAGTCCGACAGCCGGATCGATTACTTCTTTGACGATTTTTTCCGGCGTTTTTTCAGCGACTTCTTCAATTTCCGTGCCGCCTTCTTCGGAAGCCATCAGCACGATGCGTGAAGTCGCCCTGTCGAGAACCAGACCGACATAGTATTCTTTTTTGATATCGCAGCCTTCTTCAATAAGTAAGCGTTTTATTTGCTGGCCGTCGGGACCCGTCTGGTGAGTGACAAGCGTCTTCCCCAACAATTCTTCCGCATAGGCTTTGACTTCTTCTTTTGATTTTGCAATTTTAACCCCGCCAGCTTTACCGCGTCCGCCGGCGTGAATTTGAGCTTTCACGACATAAACCGAGCTGGACAGCGCTTCCGCTGCTTTGACCGCTTCATCTGCTGTAAATGCCACTTTACCTTCCGGAACAGCCACTCCGTATTGTCTGAGTACTTCTTTCCCTTGGTACTCATGGATATTCATTTCCCATCCTCCTAACTTATGTAGCAAAAATAAAAATAGACTGCGCTTTCATTTTATATAATCATAGATCGATTGTCTAGGTTTCGATGAGAAATCGTAAAATCCTTCTAAACATTCACACTTTTATTTTATTAAAAATATAAAATTAATAGAGGAAACGGCTTTTTTTCAAAAGTCATTCCCTCTTTTTCATTTTTTCATCAAGCGTATAGACGAATGAAAAGATCTCGGCGACGATTTCGTAGAGCGCTTCAGGAATGTGATCGTCAAGCTCCAAGTGGCGCATTAATTCGACAAGCGTCGCATCTTCCTGAATCGGTACACCGGCTTTCTGCGCCTCTTCAATGATCTTCTCCGCCGTGTATCCCGATCCTTTGGCAACCACCTTCGGCGCCTTATCCTTCATTTCATCGTAGTGAAGCGCAACAGCTCTTCTTAATGGAACAGATTCTTCCTTCATATTTTCACATCCACTGCGCTCTCTGTAATTTGTTCAAAACGGGCGTCCAGAAAAGGAGCAAGCTTCATGTTTTCCCGTTTTTTTGCTGTGACGCCTGACAAGCTGTAGCCCAGTTCTTTCAGGTTTTCCTTTAAAGCGGGGACCAGCGGTGCAAGCAAAGGCTCCAAGTCGAACCCTGTTTCAATTGTAACCGTCATGACGTTTTGCTGGATTAAACAATCGATCACCGTCTCTTCCAAGGCCTCCAACTGAAGGTAAAACATGAGGCGGCACTGGGAAGGGTCGATCTTTCCGTCGTCCTTTTTTTGCCCTTTTAAGAAAACCGTCAAATCCTGGACGCCGTTCTTTGAAAACAAAGGGTACGACAGAAAAAGCTGGCTTTGGGCAGGCTGATCATTCTGCAAAAACAGCTGTCCGTTTAAACGGTGAAAGATCTGGTCCGCTTCTTGTTTTACAGGTGCCGGAAGATCTGAAGCATGCCTCATTTCATTCAGCACAAGCTTTAAAGATTGAAGGCCCTGCTCTTTGAGAACAGCGCCGTTTTCCATCGCTCTCAACAATGAGAGTTCATCTCTGACGCCTAACAGGTCTTTGATCTTGAGGAGAACGGAAAATACATCGGCTTTATTCGTTAATGCAGGCGCTGTTTCTTTCATGATATGCTGCAATAATTCCGTCTCTTTTGCCGTGAATCCGCCCGGAACGGCCGGAGCTTGTCCGAGAGATCCGCGCGATTCAAGCGCTCTGATGACGCCTGCCGCTTCTCTTACAATATGCGTCCCGTTCGTTTCGGCTTGTGCCGCCAATTTAGCGAGCAGGTCTTTAGCTGCCGCGATTTCGGCGATTTGCGGCTTCTGCTGAACAGCTTTTGCTTCTTGTCCTTGGGTGCCGCCGGCGTCAGCTTTTTGCAAAGGATTTCCGACTTCTGACTGAGCCTGTGGCTTTAATGGCTGAACGCCCTGCAGTTCTCCTTTTTCGAGCGACCTGACGTGTTCTGCAAGCTTTTGAATCAGCCTTTCGGCATGCACCTCGGTCTCCGCTTGTAAAACAGGCAAAAGCGCCTGCTTCAGCTTTTCCATGCCTGCGGATGGCTGAGCGGCGTTCGTGATCATCTCAAATGTTTTGGCAATCTGCTCGTTCAGCGGTACGGGGTTTTTGACGGCCAAAATCGAATCGAGCACGCCGGGATGGACGGGAAGTTCGCGTTTAAGAGCGAACATGACGGCGTCGGCGCCTTTTTGGGCATCAGATTTCGGCAGATTTTCAAGCCACTTGATGGCGGCTCTTAAATCGTTTTCCCTGATCGGCTGCTGCTCCTTCAGCAACGCTCCGACCAGAAAGACAGCTTCCTTCGTCCGCTTCAGAGAAAGCCCGTTCAACAGCTTAAAAGCGGCATCCTGCACTGTCTTCGGGTTTTTGTCAAACGCTTCAACGACCTGAAGGCGGCCTGTCGCTTCATCAGGCTTCTTTTCATACGAAAACCAGTAATGAGCGCCCGCTTTCAGGGGTGCCTCGAGCTTCCCCTGCCATTTCGTATTGCCGATTTGTATTTCAGCGAACTGCTCGCTGATAAAGCGGAGCACTTTGCCGAGCATCAGCCTTTTCTGATCCGTCTCCGTTCCGCTGATCCGCTGGAGAGAATCCGCTTGTTCAAATTGTTTTCTTAAGCTGTTATGTACATCGTTCAGCATCATCAAAGTCATTCTTCCTCCGGAACGTTATTCATGTGCTTTAACAGGGGCGAACGATCTTCGGTGTATCGGCGACGGGCCGTATTTGGCAAGGGCATGCAGATGCTCCTTTGTTCCGTAGCCTTTATGCTTTTCAAACCCGTAGAGAGGATACTTTTCGGCGTATTCATCCATCAGCCTGTCCCTCGTCACTTTTGCAATGCATGCGCCTGCCGCTATCGATGCGCTTTTGGCATCCCCTTTAATGATCGATGACTGCTCTGTATCGACTGCAAGCGACATGGCGTCGATCAAAAGATAATCCGGAGCGACGTCCAGCGCTTGGACCGCTTTCAGCATCGCCGCTTTCGAGGCTTCATAAATATTCAGCTCATCGATCTCATCAGCGTCAGCGATCCCGACGCCGACTGCTGCGGCTTCTTCCATAATGTATGAATAATAGTCTTCTCTTTTTTGCTTTGACAGTTTTTTCGAATCTGTCAGCCCTAATATTTCACAGTCTTCTTTGAGGATGACAGCGGCGGCAACAACCGGCCCTGCGAGAGGCCCTCTGCCCGCCTCGTCGATTCCGGCGATATATTGATAGCCCCGCGCTCTCAACGACCGTTCGAAAGACGTCATCACCTGCCACTCTTCCCGCATGGCCGAAAGCCTTTCATTTTTCTTCAGCCAGGCGTCGACAAGCGCTTGGACACTTTTCCGCCCATCATTTTTACACTGCTCTATAAAAGGGTCTTTTTCATCACTCACCGATTGAAGATGTTCTTTAATTTCTTTGACGGTTAATGTTTTCACTTTCTCTTCTCCCCTAATGTTCTTATCGGCGCATCTCCTGCAAAAATAAAGGCCCGCTCTTTTAAAAGCGCGCCTTTTTACATATCCTCCGGCTTTTCAAAAGAAAGCGGACCGAACTTTTCGGTGCGGATATCGCGGATGATGACTTCTGTCGTCTTGTCGTAATCGATCTCGCCTCCGGCCATGAGACAGCCGCGTTTTTTTCCGATCTCATCAAACAGCGCTGCAATCTCTTCTGGAATCTCCTCCAGGTCATAGCGCTTTTTTAAGCGCTCAGGGTAATTCTCTTCCAAAAAGCGCAAACCGTAGATGGCGACATCCTGCAGGTTGATAATCGAATCTTTAATTGCGCCCGTTGCCGCAAGTCTCAGCCCGACAAGCTCGTCCTCAAACTTCGGCCATAAAATCCCCGGGGTATCGAGAAGCTCGAGCTCTTTTCCGACCTTCACCCACTGCTGCGCCGTTGTGATCCCGGGTCTGTCGCCCGTTTTGGCGATGTTTTTTTTCGCCAGCCGGTTGATTAAAGTCGATTTGCCGACGTTCGGAATGCCGACGATCAACGCTCTGATCGCGCGCGGCTTTACACCTTTTGCTTTCATTTTATCAAACTTTTCTTTCAGCAGCTCTTTTGAAGCGGGAAGAATGTGATTGAGCCCCTGTCCGTTGACCGAGTTGATGGCGAGGGAAGGAATTCCGTCTTTTTCAAAGTGCTGTTTCCAAGCCTTTGTCACGGAGGCGTCCGCTTTATCCGCTTTGTTGAGCAGCATGATTCTCGGTTTGTTTTTTAAAATCTCTTCAATCATCGGGTTTCTTGAAGACATTGGAATTCTGGCGTCGACCAGTTCGTATACAATGTCGATCAGCTTGAGTTTCTCCGTTACTTCCCGCCTCGCTTTGGCCATATGCCCTGGGAACCATTGGATCACCATTTGTCTGACACCTACTTTCTGTTATTGCTATTCTTTTAATGGTGCGGTGCATTTATACTTGTTTGACAAAAAAAGAGCTTGTTATGGTTAACAAGCTCTTTTCGTTCGTTATCTTTATCGTCTGATTTCTTTAATACGAGCCGCTTTTCCACGAAGTTCGCGCAGGTAATAAAGTTTCGCACGGCGTACTTTACCATGACGGACAACTTCGATTTTCGCGATTTTCGGTGTGTGCAATGGGAATGTACGCTCAACTCCGACACCGTAAGAAATCTTACGAACTGTGAAAGTTTCGCTGATTCCGCCACCACGACGCTTAATCACGACACCTTCAAAAACCTGGATACGCTCACGGTTACCCTCGACAACTTTAACGTGTACACGTAAAGTATCACCAGGACGGAACGCAGGCAAATCAGTGCGCAATTGTTCTTTTGTGATTTCTTCAATCAATTTTTGCATCGTCTTCAACTCCTTCCAACAGATGCTCTTGCGCGAGTTAACCGACACAGCGGAACATCGTTTTCAAACTTAAACGAGCGTTCCCGTTCAAGTCACAAGTAGTATCATACCACACCTTTTTCCCGGGTGCAATAGAATCTACCGGTTTTTCCATTCAGAAATCCATTTTCGCTCTTCTTCAGATAAAGGATAGTTTTCCAGAAGGTCGGGCCGCCTTAAAAAAGTACGCCTGAGAGACTCCTTCCGCCGCCATTCTTTGATTTTCGCATGGTTCCCGCTTGTCAGAACGTCCGGCACCTTCAGGCCTTTATAATCTGCCGGCCTCGTGTAATGGGGGTGTTCAAGAAGCCCCGTGCTGAAAGAATCTTCAAGATGCGATTCTTCCTTGCCGAGCACGCCCGGCAAAAGCCGCACAACACTGTCTGCGATCATCATTGCCGGCAGCTCTCCCCCTGTTAAAACGAAATCTCCGATCGAAATTTCGTCTGTAGACAGGTGCTCTCTGATCCGCTCATCATACCCTTCATAATGCCCGCAAATGAACATTAAATGCTCTTCCTGCGCCAGTTCTTCCGCCTTCTGTTGGGTATAGCGTTCCCCTTGGGGGCAGACGAGGATGATTCGCGGAGACCCTTCGGCTTCAGCCGTCAGCTTTTCGACCGCATCAAAGACAGGCTGCGGTTTCAGCACCATTCCTGATCCCCCGCCGTATGGATAATCGTCAACGGTTTGATGCTTGTTGTCGGAAAAGGCCCGAAAGTTCACCACGCGAAAGCGGACAGCGTCCTTATCCTGGGCTTTTTGCAGGATCGACGAGCCGAGCACGCCTTCAAACATTTCCGGAAAAAGCGTTAAAAAATCGATTTTCATTCGTCAAGTAACCCTTCCATGATATGAATCTTGATCGTTTGATCCGCCACATTAATCTCTTTGACAACGGCGTCGATATAAGGGATGAGCGCGTCTTTCTTTCCCGGTCTGGCCACGACCCAGACATCGTTGGCGCCCGGCGTTAAAATTTCTTTGACCTTGCCGATTAAATCCCCGTCTTCCGAGAAAACATCGCAGCCGATGATTTCGTGAAAGTAGTACTCGTCTTCCGCCAACTGGCTTAATTGGTCTTCGGGAACTTTAATCAAGGCATTCTTTAATTTTTCGGCTTCGGTGAGCGTTTCAACCTCTTTAAACTGCAAAAGGTGGAACTGTTTATGAAGCCTGTGGGCGCTGACGGTCACCTGGACAGGCTCGTCTGTTCCTTCACGGAACAAGTAGAGCGCGTTTCCGGGCTTGTACCGTTCCTCAGGAAAATCGGTTCTTGAAATGACGCGGACTTCGCCTTTTACCCCATGAGTATTAACAATTTTCCCTACATTAAACCATTGTTTCAGCATTTCTTCACCTCGGACGAATTTCAATGACGATCCCGTCTTTAATCACGATTGTTTTTCCCGTCGTCATATCATGCCAATTATCCCCGACTTCAATGTCCATTAAAGCGTCGATTTCTTTTTCCTTTACTTCGCTGCCAAGCGGCAGTGTGTGGATTTGATTGATTTGAAAAACGATCATTTTAATCTTGTCCTGGCGTTTTTCAATTTCTTTTTTAAATGATTCAGTCGCTGCCGGATTGTGGTGTTCCTTTTCGTGTTTCCTGAGCTGAAAATAGAGCTGGTTGCATTCGCGCTCAAGGATTTCCTTTCGTTCTTCAAAAGAAGCCAGCAGCTTTTTTTTGCTGTTTTCAGTCAAAACCTGCATAACGGTAACACGTTGGATAATTTGCATGGCATCATCACCTACTGTCCCGTGATTTTTCCTTTCCCTGAAATCCGGCAGCCTGGCATAAGCTGACAATCGGAATCGTTCATCTGTTTCTATTTTTCTTACATGTTAAAAAAGGGGGAGGTTTTCACCCTCTCCCCTTAGTCTGCGATCTCAAGTTGAACTTTCTTAGAAGACTGTGCGCCTGCCGCAAATACGACAGAGCGTATCGCCCTTGCAGTGCGCCCTTTTTTGCCGATGATCTTGCCGGTATCCTCTCTGTTGACAGACAAGCGGAACATCGTCCGCTCTGGATTTTCCTCTCTGAAAACCTGAACGTCATCCGGATGATCCACAAGCGGTTTGACCAGTGATACAATCAGCTCTTCCAAGTGCAGATCACTCATTATTTGCTTTGTTTAGCGTTGTGGAATTTTTCCATAATGCCTTCTTTAGAGAACAAATTGCGAACCGTGTCAGACGGTTTAGCTCCTGTTTGAAGCCATTTAAGCGCAAGCTCTTCGTCGATTTTGACTTCCGCTGGTTTTGCAACCGGGTTGTAAGTTCCGACTGTTTCGATGAAACGGCCGTCACGCGGTGAACGAGAATCTGCTACAACAATACGATAGAAAGGAGATTTTTTTGCTCCCATACGTTTTAAACGAATTTTTACTGCCATTTTACTAGCACCTCCGAAAATATTTCAACAAGATAGTATATTAACAATGATAAAAGTGTTTGTAAAGTGTTTTTTCTTAACAACGTTTTTATCATCTGAAAACAGGTTTACATGAAGGGCAGTTTAAACCCTTTTTTCTTGCCTTTTGTCATGTTTGTCATCTGTTTCATCATTTTTTTCATTTCTTCAAATTGCTTTAAAAGACGGTTGACTTCCTGTACGGATGTCCCGCTTCCTTTCGCAATCCGTTTGCGCCTGCTTGCATTGATGATCTCAGGCTGCTCTTTTTCCTTCCCGGTCATCGATTTGATGATGGCTTCGATATGGCTGAGCTGTTTTTCATCAACCTTAACGTTTTTTAAGCCTTTCATTTTGCCTGCGCCGGGCATCATTTGAATCAGATCTTCAAGCGGCCCCATATTGCGGACCTGTCCGAGCTGTTCCAAAAAGTCGTCGAGCGTAAAGCTCATATTTTTCATTTTTTGCTCGAGTTCTTTCGCCTTTTCTTCGTCTACGTTGGCCTGGGCTTTCTCGATAAGGGTGAGCACATCGCCCATTCCGAGAATCCGCGAAGCCATCCGTTCGGGATGAAACGGCTCCAGCGCATCAAGCTTTTCGCCCATCCCGGCAAATTTGATCGGCGTGTTTGTCACGGCGCGGATCGACAAGGCCGCCCCGCCTCTTGTATCACCGTCAAGCTTCGTCAGAATGACACCCGTCACACCGAGCTGTTCGTTGAAGCTTTTGGCAACATTGACCGCATCTTGACCCGTCATGGAATCAACGACAAGGAAAATCTCTTCCGGCTGAGCTGTTTCTTTTACCTGCTCAAGCTCATCCATCAGGTCTTCATCAATGTGAAGACGCCCCGCCGTATCGATGAGAACGTAGTCATGATGATCTTCTTTCGCCTTTTCGATCGCCTGCTTGGCAATCTCCACCGGACTGACCTTGTCACCCAGCGAAAATACCGGCATATCGAGCTGCTTGCCGAGCGTTTCCAGCTGTTTGATCGCCGCCGGGCGGTAGATGTCTGCTGCCACGAGCAGCGGGTTGCGGTTATGTTTTTTGCGAAGCAGGTTGGCAAGCTTTCCGGTCGACGTCGTTTTACCGGCCCCTTGCAGACCGACCATCATGATGACGGTTGGCGGGCGTTTGGCCGCGGCAATCTTGCTTTCCTCGCCGCCCATCAGCTCCGTCAGCTCTTCTTTGACGACTTTAATGACCTGCTGCCCCGGCGTCAGGCTTTTCATGACGTCTTGTCCGACGGCGCGTTCGCTTACCTTTTTCACAAAATCTTTCACGACTTTAAAATTGACGTCCGCTTCAAGGAGCGCTAAACGGACTTCGCGCATCATGTCTTTGACGTCTTGCTCCGTTACTTTTCCTTTTCCGCGGATTTTTGAGATCGTTTGCTGCAGTCGGTCGGCTAATCCTTCGAATGCCATATTAAGTGCCGCCTCCTAATCTAATTTCTCAAGCGCGTCGATCAGGGATTCCGCTTCGGGCTGACCGGCAGTCAGCTTTCTCAGCTCTTCAAAAATCTTCTTGCGCTCTTGAAATTTTTTAAACAAAAGTAGCTTTTCTTCATATTGCTCAAGCATGGCTTCGGTCCGTTTGATATTGTCATAGACCGCCTGCCTTGAGACATGATATTCTTCAGCTATTTCGCCAAGGGAGAAATCGTCTAAGTAGTAAAGCGACATGTAGCTTTTTTGTTTTGATGTCAACAACGACTGATAGAAATCGAATAAGTAATTCATTCTCGTTGTTTTTTCAAGCGTCATGAGACTCTCCCCTTTGTTAAGTCAAATCCCTTTACGATACATTAGTTTACGCTGAAATATTTGATCTGTCAAGTTTTTATCTTGTCATACATAACGGCGAAAAAGAAAACCCCGGCGAAGGGGTTTTCCGCGCCTACTCTTCTTTCTCGATCAGATCGGAAAACAGGCCGTATACATATGACTCTGCTTCAAACGGCTGCAGGTCATCCATTTTTTCTCCCAGTCCGACAAACTTGACCGGAATCTGGAGCTCGTGGCGGATGGCGAGGACGATGCCGCCTTTTGCCGTTCCGTCGAGCTTCGTCAGCACGATGCCGGAGACATCAGTCGCTTTGGAAAACTCGCGCGCCTGAGTCATCGCGTTCTGTCCTGTCGTCGCATCGAGTACGAGCAGCACTTCATGAGGTGCATCAGGCACTTCGCGCTGAATCACGCGCTTTACCTTTTCGAGTTCTTTCATTAAGTTCACTTTGTTTTGGAGACGGCCTGCCGTGTCGCAAAGCAGGACATCGGCGCCGCGCGCTTTCGCGGCTTGAACGGCGTCATAGATAACGGCCGCAGGATCCGAGCCTTCCGCCTGTTTAACGACATGCGCGCCGACGCGCTCTCCCCACACTTCAAGCTGGTCGATCGCGCCGGCTCTGAATGTATCTCCGGCAGCAAGGACGACATTTTTGCCTTCTTTGATGAATTGATGGGCAAGCTTGCCGATCGTCGTCGTTTTGCCGACGCCGTTGACGCCGACGAATAAAATGATGTTTAAGCGGCCGTCTTCGACGCGGAGCTCTGCTGCTTCCTGCTCCCCGCCTTCATAGATTTCGACGAGCTTTTCAGAAATGACGGACTGAACCTCTTTCGGGTCCTGAATATTTCTTCGTTTGACCTCGCTTTTCAGTTCGTCAATCAGCTCCATCACCGTTGCAACGCCGACATCAGCGCTGATCAGAACCTCTTCAAGCTCTTCAAAAAAATCCTCGTCCACTTTCCGGTAGCGGGAGACAAGCTCATTGACCCGCTCCTGAAACGTATTTCTCGTTTTCGCCAGGCCTTCTTTAAATTTGCCTGAAACCGAATCGGTCTGCTGTGTGATTTTTTCTTTCAGTTTTTTAAAAAAGCTCATGTCCTGTAACCTCGCTTTATTGAACTAGTTCTTTTGTTTCTTCAAGCTTGACTGAGACCAGCTTGGACACGCCTGATTCCTGCATCGTCACGCCGTAAAGAACATCGGCTTCTTCCATCGTTCCTTTCCGGTGGGTGATGACGATAAACTGGGTTTCATGGCTGTATTTTTTCAAGTATTGGGCAAAGCGGAACACGTTCGCTTCGTCAAGCGCCGCCTCGACTTCATCCAGCACGCAGAACGGAACCGGTCTGACTTTGAGGATTGAAAACAGGAGCGCGATCGCCGTCAAGGCCCGTTCTCCGCCGGAAAGAAGGCTCAGGTTCTGCAGCTTTTTGCCCGGAGGCTGAGCGATAATATCGACGCCCGATTGGAGCAGGTCATTCGGATCTGTCAGCTTGAGTTCGGCTCTTCCGCCGCCGAACAGCGCCCGGAAGACGTCTTCGAAATGAGAACTGATCTGTGCAAATGTTTCCGCAAAACGCTTCGTCATTTCCTCATCCATTTCCTCGATAACCTTAAAGAGCGTATTTTTCGCTTCGAGCAGGTCGTCTTTCTGCTCCGAGAGGAAGAGGTAGCGTTCATTGACCCTTTCGAATTCCTCAATGCTGCCGAGGTTCACCGTGCCCAGCTCTTCGATTGCAAGCTTGATCAGCTTGACGCGCTTCCTCGCTTCTTCAGGGGAAAGCTCCAAAGGATATTTTTCCCTCGCTCCTTCAAATGAAAGTCCATACTCTTCCCGCAGGAAAGAGAGCAGGTTGTCGAGTTCGACTTCCATGCGGCCGAGCTTGACTTCTTCGTCTTTTAATAGGCCTGCCATCTGCTTATACTGGCGCTTCATTTCTTTCAGTTCCAGCTCTTCGGTTTCAAGGCCTTTTTGCAGTTTCATCCGCTGCTCTCTTCTTGATGCGATCAGCTCTGCGGTTTTATTTTTGTCGTTCAGCTTCTTTTTCGCAGCTTCTTCAAGTTTTTCCTCGCCGGAAGTATTGGAGGACATTTCTGTCGTCAAGAAAGAGAGATCCTCTTCGGCAATCTTGAGCGCTTCCGCATTCTCGGCATACTCTTCTTCAAGTCTTGCGAGCTTTTCCCGTTCATTCGCACACGACTGTTCGGTTTTCGCCAGCACGACTTTCAAATCGGTCAGCTCGCTTTGCAGCGCTTCTTTCGTCGAGGTCTGCGTCTGCTTCCGCTCCGTCATGGCTTCGATTTCGGAATCGAGGCGCTTCAGCCCGCCGGCGATCGATGTGAGCTTTTCTTCAAGCTCTTTTTTACGCCGTTTCTTGTCTTCGTCCCCTTCGAGCAGAGCCGATTTTTCCTGGTCGTAGAGCTCCAGATGGCTGTTGACGTTTTTCTCGGCGATTTCGAGTTCGTACAGACGCCCTTTGATTTCCTGCTGCTCGGTTCTTAAGCGTTCCCCGTCCTCGCGGAGTGACTGAAGTTTGGCATCAAGCTCTTGCATGGTCTGCTTCAGGGCTTTCACTTCTTTTTCGAGTAATTCGGTTTTCTCTTCCATCTCGGCGAGACGTTTTGTCTGGGCTTCCAGCTCCCTGTTGCGTCCCAGCAGCGAGCTGCTTTTTTTCTTAACGGCTCCTCCCGTCATTGAACCGCCCGGATTGACGACATCCCCTTCAAGGGTGACGATCCGGTATCTGTGGCCGAGCCGTTTGGCAAGATCGTTGGCGCCTTTTAAATGCTCGGTGATCAGCACGGTGCCAAGCAGGTTTTGCACGACGGTCCGGTAGGCCGGATCAAACGAAACAAGCTCGCTGGCGATGCCGATGAACGACGGATTTTCTTTCGCCGCTTCGATGTCTCGCGACTGGATGCGGCGCTCTTTGATGACGGACAGCGGGAGAAAGGTCGCCCTTCCGAACGAATGCTTTTTCAAATATTGAATCGCCCGTCTGGCGGCGTCTTCATCGTCTGTGACAACATGTTGGGCCGTTGCGCCGAGCGCGATTTCGATCGCTGTCTCATACCGCTCGTCCGTCTTTAACAGCTCTGCAATCGCGCCGCGAATTCCCGGAAGCTCGCTCTTGGCCTTTAATACTTCTTTGACGCCTTGATAAAACCCTGAGAAGTCCTCCTGCATCGCTTCAAGCATTTCCTTTTTGGAGCGCGCCTGCTGAACGTATTGATATGCCTGGTAAAGGGCGGATTCCTTTTTCTCGTACTGGCTTTTTTTCTGTTCATAGCTTTTTTGCGCGTCCCTGAATGCTTGAATCTGGCTGTGAAGGCGCTCGTCGACGAGGCTGAATTCGTGTTCGGTTTTCATCTTTCGGTCGGCGATTTCCTTCCGCTCGCTTAAATATTTTTCATTGTTTTGCGCGAGCCGTTTTTGCTGCGCCGCGGATTGGGACATTTGGTCTTCAAGAAATTGAAGCTCGTTCCGGACGGATGCCTGTTCGTTCAAGAGCTCGAAATAATCGCTTTTCAGCTGTTCGATTTCTTCTTCTACATTTTCGCTGTATCCGGAGAGAGCCTGATTCTTTTCTTTCACCTTTCGGGCAAGCTCTTTTGCTTCGGCCTCGAGCTTTTCAAACACAAGCTTCTGCGCGGCGATTTTCTCTTTCAGGCTGCGCTCTTTTTCACTGCGCTGGACGAGCGCTTCTTCAAGCTGAGCTCTGTTTTGCGTCGCGTTTTTTTTGCGTTCCTTCAGCACTTCTTTCCGGCCTTCGAGCTTCTCCAGTTCCTCGCTAGTCAAAAGCAGCACTTGCTGAAGCTCATCGACAGATTCGTCGAGCGCTTGAATTTTGTCTCTTGCCTCTTCGATTTTGGCTTCCTTTGCCTGGATGGCCGCAGACGAGGACATTTCTTCGTCTTTCGCCTTTTCGACTTTTTGCTGAAGGGCTTCCCATTTTCCGTGAAGCTCTTCGATATCATACGCCGTTAACGCGATTTCGATTTTTTCAAGCTCATCCTTTTTTTCAAGGTAGTCTTTGGCGATCGATGCCTGCACTTTCAGCGGCTCCACCTGCCCCTCGAGCTCATGGAGGATGTCTTCAACCCGGTTCAAGTTGTCCTGTGTCTCAAACAGCTTGTTTTCGGCTTTTTTCTTTCTCGTTTTATATTTTAATACGCCGGCAGCTTCTTCAAAGATGCTTCTCCGCTCTTCAGCCTTGCTGCTTAAAATCTCTTCGACTTTGCCTTGGCTGATGATGGAGAACGCTTCTTTTCCAAGCCCCGAATCCATAAAAAGATCAATGATATCTTTCAGACGGCACGGCTGGTTGTTGATGAGAAATTCGCTTTCCCCAGATCTGTAGACTCTTCTCGTCACACTGACTTCGTGAAAATCGATCGGCAAAAAGCGGTCGTCATTGTCAAGCGTCAGCGTCACTTCGGCAAGATTCAGCTTTTTCCGCGAATCGCTGCCTGCAAAAATGATGTCTTCCATTTTACCGCCTCTGAGCGATTTGGCGGACTGTTCACCGAGCACCCAGCGGATCGCGTCGGTAATGTTGCTTTTTCCGCTGCCGTTCGGACCGACGACAGCTGTCACGCCTTTTACAAAATCTACAGAAATTCGTTCTGCAAACGATTTAAATCCTATCACGTCTAAACGTTTGAGGAACATGGTGATCCTCCTTATGTATTAAAGTATTACAATTCTATCATAACCCCATCGAAAAGGCTTAAAATACATTGAAATCCCCCTGAGTTTTGCAAGGGGGATTTATTGTTTCATATGGTGTTTTTGCAGCCTCGCGAGCGCTTCTTGAGCGGCATGCTGTTCTGCTTCTTTTTTGGAACGGCCGCTTCCCACCCCAAGTACTTCTCCTTTTAGCGATACGTTTGCTTCAAATTCGCGGTTGTGCGCCGGTCCTTTTTCCTGAAGGATTTTATACTCCAGAATACCTCGTCCGTCGCGCTGTACAAATTCCTGCAGCTGGCTTTTAAAATCCATCACATGAGAAAAAGCACCATCGTCGATTTTAGGGAAAACGTACGCTTTCAGAAAGGCCACGACAGCTTCAAGCCCCTGATCCAGATAGAGCGCACCGATAAAAGCTTCAAACACATCGGCTAAAAGCGCCGGACGCTTTCTTCCTCCAGTCATTTCCTCTCCTTTTCCCAATAGAACAAGCTCTCCGAAAGAAAGCTCATGGGCCAGGGAAACCAAAGAAGGCTCACATACGATCGCCGCTCTCAATTTCGTCAAATCACCCTCGCTCATCGCCGGGTATTTGGCGTATAAAAATTGAGAAATCGTCAGTTCCAAAACGGCGTCTCCTAAAAATTCAAGCCTCTCATTATCTTCATATGGCTTCTTTCGATGCTCATTCACATAAGATGAATGTGTAAATGCTTGATATAAAAGCTTCTCGTTTTGAAATTGAACCGAAATCCGTTCCTGAAACTTTTTAAACTGCTCCGCTTTCTTTTGAAACATTTTTTTGTCTCTGAAATGTGAATGTTTTGACATAGCAACCTCCATATGGGCACATCAAGTTCACCTCACCTCCTATGAAAAGGCAGGTTCGTGTATCATTGGGCAGCAAAACATTAAAATTAAAGCCGCATTTATAAAGGGATAAAGCCCCGTCTTTAAACGGGACTTTAAATGAGCTTACTGCTTACTATTTATGTAGTTCACAGCGTCACCGACTGTTGCAATCTTTTCAGCATCTTCGTCAGAAATCTCCATATCAAACTCGTCTTCAAGTTCCATGACAAGCTCAACTACATCAAGGGAATCAGCGCCTAAATCCTCTTTAAAAGAAGCTTCAAGAGTGACGTCGGCTTCATCCACGCCGAGGCGGTCTACGATGATTTTTGTTACACGCTCTAATGCGTCTGCCATAGCTATTCACCTCCCCTCAAGTATTATAGTTGATTCGTTTTTAAAAAACCAGAGATAATTCAATTTTTGATTTCGTTTAAACCATAGCCATTCCGCCGTTGATGTTCAGCGTCTGGCCGGTCATGTAGCTCGCATGGTCAGATGCGAGGAAAACAACGGCGCTGCTGATGTCAGACGGATCGCCGAACCGTGCAAGTGGAATCTGCTTCAGCATTTCGTCTTGAATATCTTTTGTCAGCTTGTCCGTCATTTCCGTCGAAATAAACCCCGGAGCGATTGCATTAACGGTGATATTTCTTGACGCAAGCTCTTTCGCCAGCGTTTTCGTCAAGCCGATCACGCCTGATTTAGCCGCGACATAGTTGGCCTGTCCGGCGTTACCGACGACGCCTACAACCGAGGTGATGTTGATGATCCGGCCGCTTCTTTGTTTCATCATCTGTCTTGTTACGGCTTTTGAACAATTGAACACACCTTTTAAGTTTATGTTAATGACGTCGTCCCATTCATCTTCTTTCATTCTCATGAACAGATTGTCTTTTGTAATGCCCGCATTGTTGACAAGGATGTCAAGCGTACCGAAGCGTCCGACCGCTTCCTTCATCATCGCCTGAACCTCATCCGCATTTGAAACGTCCGCTTTAAAAGCAAACGCATCGCGGCCGAGCGCTTTGATTTCGTCTACGACTTCGTTCGCTTTCGCTTCATTGCCCGCGTAGTTGACGACGACATTCGCTCCGTTTTTCGCCAGGTCCAGGGCGATCGCGCGGCCGATCCCTCTTGAGGCTCCTGTAACAACGGCTGTTTTATTTTCCAGCATTTTTGTTTTCCTCCTTCAACGTTTGAACGGCAAGTTCAATTGTGTTCGGGTCTGACACAGCAATCGTTTTGACTCTGCGGTTCACTTTCTTCACAAGCCCTGACAAAACCTTTCCGGGACCGATTTCGATGAACGTCGTCACGCCTTCGTCAATCAGGCGGCTGATTGTTTCTTCAAATCGCACAGGAGAATACAGCTGTTCAATCAGTTTATTCTTAATGTCGTCTTTATCTGTTACAAAGTCGGCTGTTACGTTGGAGACGACCGGAATAGCTGCATCGCTGATCTTGCACGCATCAAGAACTTCACGAAGCTTATCAGCTGCCGGCTTCATCAGGTCGGAATGGAACGGCCCGCTGACTTCGAGAGGAATCGCGCGTTTTGCGCCCTTTTCTTTGGCAAGCTCTGAAGCGAGCTCGACGCCTTTAGCTGTTCCTGAGATGACGATCTGCCCGGGGCAGTTCAAATTGGCGAGCTGAACAAGGTTTCCTTCTTCGGAAACTTTGTCCGTCACTTCTTTCAGCGCCTGGCTATCCATGCCGAGAATGGCCGCCATCGCGCCTTCACCTGCGGGCACGGCTTCATTCATGAATTCGCCGCGCTTTCTGACGGCATAAACCGCGTCTTTAAACGACAAGGCGCCGGCAGCTACCAATGCGCTGTACTCGCCGAGGCTGTGCCCTGCCGCATAGTCGGCTTTAATGCCGTATTCCTTCAGTTTTTGAAGCGCTGCGGTACTCGCTGTTAAAAGGCTTGGCTGCGCGTTGTATGTAAGTGTCAGTTCTTTTGCATCCCCTTCAAACATGAGGGTGCTCAGTTTTGTTTCAAGCGTTTGATCCGCTTCTTCAAAAATCTTCTTTGCATTCGGTTCTTTTTCATACAATTCGTGTCCCATGCCGATATGCTGCGAACCTTGGCCCGGGAATAGAAAAGCAATCTTGCCCATATGTTAAAACCTCCAGACTATTCATCAGCTTTTTGTTGAATTTTTTCTTCGATAAATTCAGCGACATTTTGGCTGACCATCTCTCTGGCCTGGCGGATCGCGTGATAAACGGCCCGTCCGTCAGATGATCCGTGCGCTTTGATGACGGGCGCCTTTAAGCCGAACAATCCGGCTCCGCCGTATTCAGAGTAATCCATCTTCGTTTTCATTTCTTTCAGCTTCGGCTTCAGCGCAGAGGCGGCGAGCTTCGCCGTGAAGCTCGAAGTCAGCGTCGTTCTCAGCATTTTAAAAATGGACAGCGCCGCGCCCTCGACCGTTTTCAAGGCAACGTTACCGGTAAAGCCGTCTGTCACGATGACATCAGCGACTCCGTCCAGCATGTCGCGCGCTTCCACATTGCCGATGAAATTCAAATCGGTTTCCTTTAATTTTTGAAAGGTCTGCTTGGCAAGCTCATTTCCTTTTTTGTCTTCGGTTCCGACGTTTAAAAGTCCGATGCGCGGATTTTTGACGCCCAGCACCTGTTCTCCGTAAACAGATCCCATAATGGCATATTGAACGAGATGTTCGGGCTTGGCGTCCACATTCGCTCCGACATCAAGAAGGAGAAAGCCGTCTCCGGAGACAGTCGGCAATGTCGGCGCCAACGCAGGCCTTTCAATCCCTTCAATCCGGCCGACGATAAAGAGCCCGGCCGTCATAAGCGCTCCGGTGTTTCCGGCGGAAATGCAGGCATCCGCCCTGCCTTCGGCGACTTCTCCGGCCATCAGAACCATCGATGAATTCTTCTTTCTTCTGACGGCTCTGACAGGTTCGTCTGTCGCCTCGATGACTTCTTCCGCGTGCTTGACAGTGATCCGCCCGTGCTCCGTTAAATGGGCGGCAATTTTTTCCCGGTCGCCGATCAGCGTAATCTCGAGGTCTTCAAAATCTTCGACCGCTTTCATCACGCCTTCAATAACCGCTTTGGGAGCATTGTCTCCTCCCATGGCATCTACAGCAATTTTCATGACTTACGCGCCACCTTCTATGATTGTTTTGAACGATACATGACAAATTCGCCTGAAAACACAGGCTCTTCGGCAACATAGCTGTTCACTTCAACAACCGTTCTGCCTTTATCTTTATCAAGCTTTACGACTTTCGCTTTTGCAACGACCCGTTCGCCTTGCTTGACCTGCCTGGTAAAGCGGATGTCCGCTTTGGCCGTCAATGCGAGCTCATCGTCGATGAGGGCAACGGCGAGCGAGTTGGCCTGGGCAAACAAATGGTGTCCCCTGGCGATTTGATTTCGGCTGAAAACGTGCTCCGTTCTGATCTCCAGAATGGAAATCGCGTGCTCATCCAGCTCCAAATCAATGATCTCGCCAATGACCTCGTCGAGCGGGAGAGACTTGACTTCATCTTCAAGAGATTTCTCGGCAACACTTTTGATTCTTTCTCTCAGTTCAGGTATGGAAAGTTCCAAACGGTCCAAGCGAATCGTCTGAATGCTGACGTTAAATTTCTCCGCTAACTCCTCGTCCGTAATAAACGGGGTCGTACGAATCGTCTGCTGCAGCAATTCTTGGCGTTCTCTCTTACTTTTTCTCATGTTTTTAAACACCATCCGCGCAATTATGACTAGGTACTAATAGTAGTATATAATTTCATAGATTGGAATGCAATCTTTCTTTACCCGCCGACAATAAATTTTCACAGGACTTCCAGGTCAGCTCAGCTTTTCTCCTTCCATCACCCCGCTGTTTTGCAAGTGTTCCCGCAGGCTTTCATATTCAGCATCCGTCCAGAACGCCTTTGAAGAGACAAGTTCTGCAGCGTCTCTTCTTGCCGTTTCCAGCGCGCGGTAGTCGTGAACCATGTCAGCGACTTTAAACTCCGGCATCCCGCTCTGTTTTTTGCCGAAGAAGTCCCCGGGTCCTCTGAGTTCAAGGTCCTTTTCAGAAAGCTCAAAGCCGTCGGTCGTCTCAGACATGATGCTCATGCGCTCTTTGCCCGTTTCAGATTTCGGGTCTGCCATCAGGATGCAATACGACTGGTGGTCGCCCCGCCCGACCCGGCCGCGAAGCTGGTGCAGCTGGGAAAGACCGAACCGGTCGGCATCATAGATCAGCATGACCGTCGCATTCGGAACGTTTACGCCGACTTCAACGACGGTTGTGGAAACGAGAATCTGGCATTCGTTTTTGCTGAACTGCCTCATCACCTGTTCTTTCTCGTCATTTGAGAGCTTTCCGTGCATGAGACCGGTCTGCCACCTTCCTCTGAAAGCATGTGTCAGCATGCTGTGCACATCGATGGCGTTTTGAACGTCGAGCTTGTCCGATTCTTCGATCAAGGGACAAATCACATATGCCTGTCTGCCTTTTTTCAGTTCTTTTTCGATAAACGCGAGAATTCGTTCGAGCATGTCGTGCTTCACCCAATAAGTCTCGATCCGCTTTCGCCCAGCCGGCATTTCATCGATGACGGACACATCCATTTCCCCGAAAACCGTAATCGCCAGTGTCCTTGGAATCGGCGTCGCCGTCATAAACAAGACATCGGGATCTTTCCCTTTGCTTCTCAGTTTTTTTCTTTGCTCGACACCGAAGCGGTGCTGTTCATCGGTGATCACGAGACCGAGCTGTTTAAAATGGACATCGTCCTGAATAAGGGCGTGCGTCCCCACCAAAATATCAATTTCTCCTTCTTTTAATCTTTCTAAAAGCTCTCTTCTCCTTTTCCCTTTCACAGAGCTTGTTAAAAGCGCAACATTGACATCGTACTGCTCAAAGAGGGATACCAATGAATCGGCGTGCTGTTCCGCCAGTATTTCGGTCGGCACCATCATCGCTCCCTGGAATCCCGAAAGCAGCGAGGCGTATAACGCAATCGCGGCGACGGCCGTTTTGCCTGATCCGACGTCTCCTTGTAAAAGCCGATTCATTTTATACCCTGAAGCCATGTCCCTTAATATGTCGTCGAGCGCTTTCGCCTGCGCGTTTGTCAAAGGAAACGGGAGGCTTTTGACAAACGAATTGACGTCTTCCGTTTTAAAGGTGTGGCTGATTCCGTCGGACGCCTCCCGCTCGAACTTCCGTAAAGCCTGCATTTTCAGCTGAAACAGTAAAAATTCTTCATATACAAAGCGGCGCCGCGCATGTTTTAAAGCTTCCCTCGACTCGGGCTTGTGCATCGCCTTCACCGCCTCCTGGTAAGACAGAAGTTTATAGGCGGTCCTAAGCTTTTCCGGAAGGGGGTCTTCGGCAGACGGCAAATGGCTGCGGACGGCTTCCTGAATCAATTTCCTCATTGTCTTTACGGTGATATTTTCTTTGACGGAGTAAACGGGCTCAATCGACTGGTCACCTTGGTGCGGCCCGTTTTTCAGCTCCTGTACCATCACGGATTGTCTGTGCTTGTCCCATTTTCCGGTTACGGTAACGATCGAACCGATCGCAAGCTTTTTTTTCAAATAAGGCCTGTTAAAACAAACTGCTGTGATCAAATAGTTTCCGACCAATAGCCGGAACGTGAGGCGGCTCCGCTTTTTCCCGTAATAGGCAAGAGAAGGCTCGCTGTGAACCTTCCCTTCTACCGTCACTCGTTCGTCGTGTGCCACTTCTTCCAAATCGCGCAATTCATAATCGTCATATCGGTACGGGAAGTAGTTTAAAAGATCAAGAACCGTATAGATTCCGAGCTCATTTAACGTTTTTTCCGTTTCCGTCCCGACGCCTTTTATAACAGATATACTAAGTTGCAGATTGTGTTCCACGTGCAGCTGACGCTCCTCCGAATATTTTTTTCTCCAATTCTTTGCCCGTCGGTGTTGCAGCAAGACCGCCCCGGCCTGTTTCCCTCAGTGCCGTCGGCATCGTCTGCCCGATTTTATACATCGCATCGATCACTTCATCGCATGGAATGCGGCTTGTAATGCCGGCAAGCGCCATATCAGCCGCGACCATCGCGTTGGCTGCGCCCATTGCGTTCCGCTTCACACACGGCACCTCAACAAGCCCTGCGACAGGATCGCAGACTAGACCGAGTACGTTTTTTAAAGCGATGGCCATCGCTTCGGCGCACTGTTCAGGGGTTCCGCCCGCCATTTCGACGATGGCGGCAGCCGCCATGCCCGAGGCCGAGCCGACTTCAGCCTGACAGCCTCCCGCGGCTCCCGAAATGCTCGCATTGTTGGCAACGACGAATCCAAACGCTCCCGATGTAAATAAAAAGCGGACCATCTGCTCTTTCGTCGGCTGAAGTTTCTCTTTTACCGCAAAAAGCGTCCCCGGGACAACGCCGGCCGAACCGGCCGTCGGCGTTGCGCAAATCGTTCCCATCGCAGCGTTGACTTCATTTGTCGCAACCGCTTTGCTGACAGCGTCAAGGATGACATCCCCTGACAGCCCTTTGCCCGATTTGAGGTAAGCTTGAAGCTTAACGGCGTCTCCCCCCGTCAATCCGGAGTGCGACACGACGCCTTCAACACCTTTTTGCACAGCATCTTCCATCACGGTCAAGTTGGCTTCCATCTGCTCGAATATTTCTTCCCGCGTCCGGCCTGACACCTCGATCTCCTGCGCGATCATGATTTCAGAGATGGACACGTTCTTTTCTTTTGTCAGCTGAATTAATTCTTTTACATTTCGAAACATATCGTCTCACCCTCCTTTTAGTCAGCGATCTGGGTCACCTCAATGATGTTCGGCAGCGCTCTCAATTCTTCAAAAACAGCCGGATCGATCGTTTGATCGACCTCAATCGTCATGAGCGCTTCCTGGCCGACGTCTTTGCGGGCCACTTCCATATGGCCGATGTTGATTGCGAACTTTGCAAGCACATTGGCTACGCCTGCAATCGTTCCGTAGCGGTCGTTATGGACGACTAAAATAGCAGGGTGATTTCCCGACAATCTGAGCTCAAAGCCGTTCAGCTCAATGATTTCGATTTTCCCCCCGCCGATTGAGATGCCTGCGAGTTCAAGGGAGCCTTCATCATCAGAGATGAGGATGCGGGCTGTATTGGGATGCGTTGGAACCGCTTCTTCTTCCCGGAACTCGATGGCGATTCCCTTTTCTTCAGCTAGGCGGATCGAATCTTTGATTCTTTCATCAAATGTATCAAAATCCAAAAGGCCGCCGATGATCGCAACATCTGTTCCATGTCCTTTATACGTCTCGGCAAAAGAACCGTACAATGACACAACGATTTGTTTCGGCTCCCTCCCAAACACGCTTCTGGCGACTCTGCCGATTCTGGCCGCGCCGGCCGTATGAGAACTTGACGGACCGATCATGACGGGCCCGATAATATCAAACACACTTCTGTACTTCATCCTTATCCCCCTTTTACACACAGATTCCCCCGCTGTACGGAGGAAAAAAAGCCGTTTTTTTTAGACTAATCGATCATTCCCCAATTGGCAAGCAGACAACGTCCGAGCGGGCTGATGCTTTAAAAAAAGCCAAAAGAAGAGAAGGGCTTTTATCATCATGCCCTTCTGCCTTTGATCGATTATTCAACAGCCAGAATGTAGGAATACAGCGGCTGTTTTCCGTCGTGCACTTCCACTTCAACGTCTTCGTACGTCTCGCTGATAAAGGCTGCGAGTTCTTCGGCCTCTTCTTCCGGCGCGTCTTCCCCTTTGATCACAGTGACGATTTCACTGTCTTCATCGATCATGCCTGCGAGCAGCTTTTTCGCTGCTGCTAACTGGTCAGATGCCGTCTCAACGATTTTACCGTTTAAGATGCCCATAAAATCGCCTTTTTTAATATCGATGCCGTCAATGTTAGTGTCTCTGACCGCATAGGTGATTTGTCCGCTTTTCACCTCGCCGATCGCACCGAGCATAGCGGCTTGATTCTCGTCCGCTCCAAGGGCCGGGTTGAATGCGAGGAGCGCGGCCATTCCTTGAGGAACGGTCTTCGTCGGGATGACAATCACATGTTGTCCGGCAACATCCGCGGCCTGGTTCGCCGCCATGACAATGTTTGAATTATTCGGCAGAATCACGACCGTGTCCGCGTTGGCGTCTTTTATCGCCTGAACGATGTCTTCCGTGCTCGGATTCATCGTCTGACCGCCTTCGATGACCTTTGTGGCGCCGATGCTTTCGAAAAGTTCGGCGATTCCTTCTCCCATGGCCACTGTGACGACGCCGTACGGCTGCTTTTCAGCCGGCGCTTTTTCTGCCGGGGCAGCTGCCTCCTGTTTGTTCTGATTGAGAATCGCGCTGTGCTGCTCTCTCATGTTTTCGATTTTCATGTTGATTAAGCTGCCGTATTTTTGAGCATAAGTCATGACTTCCCCCGGATATTCGGCGTGGATGTGCACCTTGGCGATATTTTCGTCTGAGACGACGAGCAGTGAATCACCAAAGCCGCTTAAATCCTGGCGGAACGCATCTTCATTAAAGTTTCTTTTACCGCTGTCGAGCTTTACCATAAATTCCGTGCAATAGCCGAATTCGATGTCTTCTGTATTCATGTGGCTTTGAGCGTTTTTATGGTGCTCCGCGCTGACAAGATCATCCAATGACGGAAGAGCGGCCGCTTTTTCAGAAAGCTTTTCTCCCTTTAAAGAAGCGAGAAACCCTTCATACACGTAAAGAAGCCCTTTTCCGCCGCTGTCGACGACACCGACTTCCTTTAAAACCGGAAGCAGCTCAGGCGTCCGCTCCAATGAAGCCTCCGCTTCATTCACGACGGCTTCCATCACCTTGATGATATCGGTTTCAGTTTGAGCGGTGAGCACTGCTTTTTTTGCCGCATCTTTGGCAACCGTCAAGATCGTGCCTTCGACAGGCTTCATGACGGCCTTGTAGGCAGTGTCCACTCCGGCCTGGAACGCGGCGGCAAATTCTTTGGCGTTAATTTCCGATTTCTGTTCAATCGATTTGCCAAAGCCTCTGAACAGCTGGGATAAAATGACGCCCGAGTTTCCCCGCGCTCCCATCAGAAGCCCTCTTGACAGGCTTTGTGCCACTTTGCCGATATTGGCGGCATCGATCTGCTCCACTTCTTTTGCACCGGATGTCATCGACAGATTCATGTTCGTTCCTGTATCTCCGTCCGGAACCGGAAATACATTTAACGCATCAACTACATTTGCGTTTTGAGACAGATGGCGTGCGCCGTACAGAACCATTTCTGCAAAAGCTTTTCCATCCAGATTTCGTATAGACACTCTTGTTTTCCTCCTAACTACGGGTTCGTCACTCGTACTCCTTGAACGTAAATATTTACGGAATCCACTGCAAGACCCACTGTATGGTCGAGCGTATATTTGACTTTTGTTTGAACATTATGTGCCACTTCTGAAATTTTTGTTCCGTAGCTGACAATGATGTACATGTCAATATGAATACGATCTTCTTCCTGGCGGACGATGACGCCTCTTGCAAAGTTTTCTTTTCTGAGGATTTCAGTCAGTCCGTCTTTAATTTGGTTCTTGGATGCCATACCTACGATCCCGTAGCAGTCGATCGCTGCGCCTCCCGCAACCATGGCGACCACTTCGTTTGATATATCAATCTGTCCGTATTTTGTTCGGAATTCAATGGACACGTTGGTTCCTCCTTTTCGAGTCTCGCTTCTGACCTCTGGTTAACATCATTCTACTATAAGGACCTTCTTTTTAAAAGAACAGGCAGGCTTCTCTCCAAACCTAACCCTACTTATACTACAGCGCGTTCATTTTTTCAAGATGTCAAGGGATTTTTCTTGAAAGCAGAGCAATCAATAGTTGCAAACGGTTTTCAGCTGTGGTAAATTATTAAAGTATCTGAAGCATCACAGGTGATCAACTGATAATGAATGATGATGTTTTTTTTGATAGTTAGGAGGGAAACAAATGGCACGTAAATGCGTTATTACAGGCAGAAAATCACGTTCTGGCAACTCTCGTTCTCACGCGATGAACGCTTCTAAACGCACATGGGGCGCTAACGTTCAAAAAGTGCGCATCCTTGTGAACGGCAAGCCTAAAAAAGTATATGTATCTGCTCGAGCTTTGAAATCTGGAAAAGTTGAGCGTGTATAAGAAAAAATAAACGCCTGCCAAGAGCGACTGTACGCTTTAGGCAGGCGTTTTTTCGTTCTTTTGCTTGCCATCCGGGGAGAGCCCTTTGACCCGCTCCGCAAAAAAAGCGCACCCGGCGCTTCTTAGTCTTTGCGAAACGAGCCAAGCATCGCCCGGACGATTCCCCCTAAAAACTTCGGTAATTTAATGGTGTAAAATTTCATTCCCTTCCCTCCTCAAAGAGTCCGCAACCGCATCCACCTTCAACATCGGATCCCAAACACAAAGCGAGCGGAAGCGCCAGGATATTTAATCAGTGCTTCTTATCATTATTAATATGCCTTCAGAAAACGAAAAAGCACCTTGTGAATGGATGAGTTCGTTACTAATACATAGTGTCGAACCTAGAGCAATATGACACTTATTTAAAGAATACTTAAATCCTTCGAGGGAAAGGTTTTTTACCGTCTCCGTAAACGGCAGGAATGAAATGTACGGTTTTGTTTGATCACGCATGACGGTGTAAGAGCCTTGGGGGTGCATGCTGATCGTATTTTGGCGGTCGATCATGACGGTCTTGACATTTTGCTTCATCGCGGTGTAAAGGAGATGCAGATTCCCGAGAAAATGGTCTGCTCTGCCTCCCGAAATGCCGAACATTCTAATGCATGAAGGCCGCTGTCCGACCGCCCAGCTCAACGCAAGGTCCAAGTCCGTCTGATCTTTTTCCGCCTGATAAATATGGAGGCGGGGAGCCGCCTTTTCAATCGCTTTTTTTTGCTCGTCTGTGATGCTGTCAAAATCCCCGAACGCTTCATCAGGCACGATCCCCGCTGCCAAAAGGGTTACAGCACCTCTGTCAACCCCGACCCAAAGCGCATCGCCGTCCTGATACTGCAGCAAGTCGGGAATGAGATGATCGGGACCTCCCGCTACAATATTGATCGTTTTCATCGCATTGTCCTTTCTGTAAACGCCGTAAAAAAAGAGCTCAGCTTGAGAAAGCCGGCTCTTTTTCATCGGGAAACCTTACCCAAGCGCACCTTTTATATCGGAAATGGCTTTTTTGCGGTCTTTTTCGTTATAAACGGCAGAGCCCGCAACAAGCAGATTTGCCCCTGCTTCGATACACTGTCTTGCCGTCATTTTGTTGACGCCGCCGTCCACTTCAATCAGCAGGTCGGCGAGCCCTTTTTGCTCGGCCATCTCCTTGACCTGCCTGATTTTCGGCAGGACTGAGGAAATAAACGACTGTCCGCCGAAGCCCGGATTCACTGTCATCAATAGTACGAGATCAAGGCCTTCAAGCACATGCTCGATCTGCTGCACAGGGGTATGCGGATTCAAGACAACACCCGCTTTGACTCCTTGCTCTTTGATGAGCTGGATCGTCCTGTGAAGGTGCGGGCACGCTTCAACATGGACGGACAAAATATCGGCGCCCGCTTTTGCAAAAGCAGGTATATAGCGGTCAGGCGCTTCAATCATTAAATGAACGTCGAGCGGAAGTTCTGTGATCGGGCGGACGGCTTCCACTACAAGCGGCCCGATGGTCAGGTTGGGAACGAAATGGCCGTCCATCACATCGATGTGGATGAAATCGGCGCCGCCTTGTTCAACATCCCGAATCTCTTCCCCTAGACGGGCGAAATCGGCTGAAAGAATCGAAGGAGCAACATATACCATATCTTAATACCTCGGCTTTCTGTCTTTGATCTCTGTTAAAAATTCAACATAATGGTCGTAGCGATACTGGGCGATTTCACCATTTTCCACGGCGCGTTTGACGGCGCAGTTCGGCTCTTTCATATGCAGGCACCCGCGGAACTTGCATTCGGCGCTTTTTTCGCTGATTTCCAAAAACGCAGACCCTAAATCTTCAGCTTCAATACCGGCAAACTCAAGCGAGCTGAAACCCGGGGTGTCGGCGACGAGCCCGCCGTTTATATCGATCAGCTCCACATGGCGGGTCGTATGCTTTCCCCTTCCCAAGTGAGCGGAAATCCCGGCGGTTTTCAGTTCAAGCTCGGGACTGATCGCATTTAAAAGCGAAGACTTGCCCACGCCGGACTGGCCGGCGAATACGGTGATTTTGTCTTGAAAATGGGAGACGATGTCTTCGATGCCGCTTCCGTTTTTCATCGATGTCATATAGACGCTGTACCCAATGTTCCGGTAGTCTTCGGCATATTGGTGAATCCGCTCTTTGAGCGCGTCATCATCCACGAGGTCCATTTTCGTAATGCATATGATCGGCCTGATGCCACCTGCCTCAACCAGCACTAAAAAACGATCCAATAGCGACGTGCTGAATGTCGGCTCTTTTGCCGAAAACACGAGAACCGCCTGATCCACGTTGCTGATCGGAGGTCTGACCAATTCATTGAATCTGTCTTTAATCTCGAGAATGTAGCCTTCTTTATCGTTATCGGCCTGGTAGACGATATCGTCGCCGACGAGAGGGGTGATTTTATTTTTTCTGAAAACCCCTCTTCCCCTGCACTGAATGATCTGATCACCATCCAAAACATAGTAAAATCCGCTTAATGCTTTAATGATTTTGCCCTCAGGCATATCGCACCTCCCTTATTCATCCTCAGGATATTCAATCGTTTTTGACCTGACTACTTTATCGTTGATCGTTACTTGATAATACCCTTTTTGCCCGGGCGCAATCCTGAATTTGATCGTCCGCTCTGCCGGCGCCGTGATTTTAAAATTTTCATAGACGTCGGAAATGCTGTGTTCTTCATCATCGATCGAAATTTGGACGTTTTGTTCTTCGCCCTCCGCTCCCGGTTCATAAGGGATATCAATTTTCTCGGTCACCGTTTTGACGGGTTTTTTCTCAGGTCCGAGCGAAAACGTAACCTCGACTTTGTCTCCCGGCTTGACGGATGCCCCCGCCCCCGGCTTTTGTTTGATGACCTGACCTTCCGGCACATCTTCAGAATGCGCCTCCTTTTCGACAAGGACAAGCTGATGGTCGTCCAAATAGCCCGAAGCCGCCTGTTTGCTGTATGTTTTTAAATCCCTTAAAGTAATGGCTTCCGGACCGAGGCTGACCGTTAATTTGATCTCGTCGTCGGCGGCAACGATTTCGGTGCCGGCTGCGGGGTCCTGTTCGATGATGGTGCCTGCTTCTTCTTCATGGTGCACTTCTTCTGTCTTGATGTTTTTAAAGCCCTTTTGCTCGAGAAGCTTTTTGGCGGCGTCGACTTTCTGGCCGACCACATCTTCCACTTCTGTTTTCTCTTTGCCTGAGCTTTTATAAAGCTTGACAGTTGAGCCTTCCTTTACGATATCGCCGGCTGCAGGGTCCGTTTTCACGATCAGCCCTTCTTCAATTTTATCGTCGGCAATGTCTTCAGCATTCGGATCCACTTCAAACCCTTCGTCTTCAAGCTTGATGACGGCTTCTTCATACTCAAGGCCTGCTACATCGGGAACGGCTACATCTTTTGGAATAAAGAGCGACGGAAACACCGTCAAAGCCAAGACGGCTGACACAACGAGAACGAAAAACACCGTCAGCAATATAAGCGGCCATTTCTTTCTTTTTTTCTTCTTGTTTGCTTTTGCCTGCTTCTTCTTTTCTTTCTTTGATAACGGAGCCGCTTCCGCTTCTCCGTCGCCGGACTTGTCACCGCTCTCGTCTTCCGGCAGGTTTTTGATGATCGGAACAGCTTTCGTCATCTCATCATCAGCTGGAATCGTGAATCGCTTTTCGTTGAGCCTGTCCGGGTCGAAAGCCGTTTTTAAATCGGATTCCATCTCTTCGGCCGCTTCATAGCGGTGGAATGGATCTTTTGCCATCGCTTTCAGGACGATGTTTTCTATGCTTTGCGGCACAGCCGGGTTCCACCTTTTCACCGACGGCGTTTCTGATTGCAGATGCTTCAGCGCGATGCTGACCGCCGATTCTCCTTCAAACGGCATACGCGCCGTCAGCAGCTCGAAAAGCACGATGCCGAGCGAGTAGATATCGGATTTTTTCGTAGACAATCCGCCTCTCGCCTGTTCGGGCGACAAATAATGGACAGAGCCCAAAACCGAGTTGGTGTGCGTGATGGTCGTCGAACTGAGCGCCATGGCGATGCCGAAATCGGTCACTTTAATGTGGCCCATATGGTCGATCAAAATGTTGTGGGGCTTAATATCCCGGTGAACAATCTGGTTATCATGAGCGTGTGCGATGGCGGATACGATCTGCTCCATGATTTGGACCGCTTCTTTTGGATGAAGCGGGCCTGTTCGGTTTATGTATTCTTTCAGGGTCATCCCCTCGACATACTCCATCACGATATAATAGATGTCATCTTCTTCTCCGACATCATAAATGCTGACGATATTCGGGTGGTCGAGGCTTGCAGCGGACTGCGCTTCTCTTCTGAACCGCCTGATAAAATCGGCATCGTGAACGAAGTCAAACCGCAGCACTTTTATCGCGACTTCACGGTCGAGGATGATGTCCAGCGCTAAATAAACGTTCGCCATCCCCCCGCCGCCGATGGCGCGCAGGATTTCGTAACGTCCGCTGATCCGTCTGCCGATTAACACTTGTCTTCACCTTCTTCTATTTGAGAAGGAAGTTCCAATAGCGCGACGGTGATATTGTCCTCGCCGCCGTTGTCATTGGCCAGCTGAACGAGCTGTTCCGCTTTCTCCTCCGCAGAAGAAAGAGCTGTAAGCATATCCTTCAGTGACTCATCGTCTACTTTATTCGTCAGCCCGTCAGAGCATAATAGAACTTGATCGCCCGGTTCGATTTCAAAAGTATGGGCTTCAACCTTCACTTCCGGATCAGTGCCAAGCGCTTTTGTCAGCACGTTCTTCCGCGGATGGTGTTCGGCATCTTCCTTCGAAATCCCCCCTGTCCGCACGAGTTCATTGACAAGCGAGTGATCTTCCGTCAGCTGTATGAAATGGCCGCCTTGCAGGAGATAGCAGCGGCTGTCTCCGATATGGGCGACTGTCAGCGTTTTTCCCGTGTATAAAGCGCAGACGACCGTTGTTCCCATTCCCTGGCACTCTTCATGCTCCCTCGCATGGTCGAAAAGTTTTTGGTTGACGGCTGAAATCTGCTCTTTCAGCCAAGCTTCGCATTCAGCCGGCGAAGCCGGGACTTCTTCGGTTTCCTCCCAGATATCCCGAAGGGCTGAGACGGCCATCCTGCTGGCGACGTCGCCGGCCAGATGACCTCCCATTCCATCGCAGACAACAGCGAAAACCAGTCCGTTTTTTTCTGTAAAAATGCCGGCATCGTCTTCATTGTGCTGGCGTATTTTTCCCCTGTCCGTTTTTAAGGCTGTTTTCAACCTTGATTCACCTCGTCTCTTCCTGGCGCTCCTTTGCACGAAGCTGTCCGCAGGCAGCGTCAATATCATGGCCTTGCTCTCTTCTGATCGTGACATTTACTCCATGAGACTTTAATGTTTTTTCAAAGGCGAAAATCTGTTCTTTCGGTGTTCTGACATAGTCTCGTTCAGGTACATAGTTGACCGGAATCAAGTTGACGTGGCATTTGATTCCTTTTAGCAATTCAGCCAGCTCTTCCGCGTGTTCAACCTGATCGTTAACACCGCCGAAAAGCCCGTATTCAAACGTAACCCTTCTGCCGGTTTTCTTAATGTAGTAATCGACCGCTTTCATCAGCTCCGGCAGCTTGTAGGCTCTGTTGATCGGCATCAGCCGGCTTCTGATCTCAGTGTTCGGGGCGTGCAGAGAAATCGCAAAGTTGATCTGCAGCTTCTCGTCTGCAAACTCATAGATTTTCGGAATGATCCCGCTCGTTGATACGGTGATATGACGCGCCCCGATATTCAGCCCTTTATCATGGTTGACGATTTTCAGGAATGCAAGCATTTCCTGAAAATTATCGAACGGCTCGCCGATTCCCATAATGACGATGGAACTGACGCGTTCATCTGTTTCATCAAGCGCCTGCTGCACTTTGACAACCTGGGCGACGATCTCTCCGGCTTCCAGGTTCCGCTTTAAGCCGCCGAGGGTCGACGCGCAAAACGTACAGCCGATTCGGCAGCCCACCTGTGTCGTTACACAAACAGAATTGCCATATTCGTGCCGCATTAATACGGTTTCGATCGTGTAGCCGTCATGAAGCTCAAATAAAAACTTCATCGTTCCATCTTGTGAAGTCTGCTTGACGGCCGTTTTCAGCGTCGTTAATACGAAATGCTCGTTCAGCTTTGTCCGCAGCTCTTTTGAAAGGTTTGTCATCTTTTCAAATGACGTGACTCTCTTTTCGTAAAGCCATTCGAATATTTGCGCGGCGCGGAAAGGCTTTTCGCCGTTTTCCGAAAGCCAGCTTTTCAGTTCTTCTATTTCAAAAGAATAGATGGACGGTCTTTCTGCCCGCAATTCTTTTCTTACTTTTTGTTTCGATTCCATTATTGTGATCCCTTCTTTCTCATGCTGCAAATAAAGAAGCCGTCCGTTCCGAAGTAGTGGGGAAGGATTTGAATGCTTCCATCCTTGACATACGGCGCCGCTTTTTCGGGCAGCCGCTCGGCGAGGGTGGGGTCTGCTTCAAATTCGTCGTGTTCTTTCAAAAAAGCATGCATGACTTGTTCATTTTCGGTCGGGTCCATTGTGCATGTGCTGTAGACCAATGTCCCGTCTGTTTTCAATAAAGGTGCAATTTCGTTTAAAATCGCCAGCTGAATCCCAGCGAGACGCGCGCTGTCTTCGGGCGTTTTGCTGTATTTGAGATCCGGTTTTCTGCGGATGACACCGAAGCCCGAACACGGAGCGTCGACGAGAATCCGGTCAAACTGCTCCGGTTCGAAGGCTTCGCCGGCTTTTCTGGCATCCAGCGCCCTTGCTTCAATGTTGGAAAGCCCGATCCGGCCTGCCGCTTCTTTGATCAGCTTTACTTTATGCTGATGAAGGTCAAGGGAAATGATCTTTCCCGTATCTTCGAGCAGTTCGCCGATATGAGTGGATTTTCCTCCCGGCGCTGCGCAGGCGTCCAGCACCGTTTCTCCCCGTTCAGGACCGAGGGCTCGCGCTACCAGCATTGAGCTTTCATCTTGTATGGTGACTTCGCCTTCTTTGAAAAAAGGAGTGGACGCAATCGTTCCTTTTTGCAGTTTGACAGCGTCTTCGGACAAGTCGCCTTCTTCCGCCTCAATCCCCGCTTCATTCAGGCGGGAAAGAAGCGTATCCCGGTCGTGTTTCAGCCTGTTGACGCGGATCGTCTGCTTCGGCGGGATCATGTGAATCCGGCAGATTTGTTCTGCCGCTTCTAACCCGTAGGCATCGGTCCATTCCCTGACAAGCCATTCCGGATGGCTTGTCTCAACCGCAAGGCGTTCAACCGGGTCGGCAATATCAGCAAAAGAAGGCACGCCTTCTCTCTGAACAGAGCGCAGAACGCCGTTAACAAATGAAGAAATTCCTTTATGCCCGCGTTTTTTAGCGATTTCAACAGCTTCAAAAAGGGCGGCCCGGTCAGGGATTTTCTCCAGGTATTCCATCTGGTACAGCGACATTCTCAACAGATGGATGACCCAGTCTTTCACTTTTTCCGGCTTTTTAATAAACGGCTTCAGCATATAATCGAGCGCCAGCTTGTTTTGAAGTGTGCCGTAAACGAGTTCTGTCAAAAGGCCTCTGTCTTTGTCGCTTAAATCGTTCGCTTTCATGACAGACTGAAGCAAAAGATTGCTGTATGCCTGATTCTGGTCAAGCTTAATCAGTGCATCAAGCGCGACTTCCCTCACATTATTTTTCATCGCTATGACCCAATTTCATTCCGGCTTGAAGACCCGCTCCCCTGACAAAATCTTCGGCCTTCATTCTTTTTTTGCCCGCAGGCTGCACTTCCGTTAATTTTAACGCGGTGCCATTTCCGGTAGCGACGACAATGCCGTCTTTTTCAACGGAGACGATTTCTCCCGGCTCTGCCTGTTTTAAGGCTTCGCATTTTTTCGCAGCCCATACTTTCAGCGTCTGTCCGCTTAAAACCGTGTATGCGACAGGCCAAGGATTCAAGCCCCTAACTTGGTTGTACAGGACTTCGCCGGGCTTTGACCAGTCGATCAGTTCCTGTTCGCGTTTAATGTTCGGCGCATATGTCGCTTCCCGTTCATCCTGTTTTTCAGGGGTTGCCGAACCGTCAATGACCTTCGGAACCGTTTCGGAAAGAAGCTCAGCCCCGGCCTTGCTCAGCTTGTCGTGGAGCGTGCCGACATTATCGGTTTCTTCGATGTCAACTTCGACTTTGGCAAGCATATCGCCTGCATCCAATTTTTCGACCATGTACATGATCGTCACGCCCGTTTTCTCTTTGCCTTCCAGAATGGCGTAATGGATCGGAGCTCCTCCGCGCAGCTCGGGCAGAAGAGAGGCATGGACATTGATACAGCCGTATTTCGGATAATCGAGGAGCTTTTTCGGCAGGATCTGCCCGAATGCCGCGGTTACAATTAGATCGGGTTCAAGCGCCAAAATCCTGTCCGTCTCCGCATCTTCCCTCACTTTTTCAGGCTGGAGCACGGGAATGCCGCGGCGCAGCGCTTCCTCCTTGACAGGCGGAGGGGTCATCACTTTTTTTCTGCCTTTCGGGCGGTCAGGCTGGGTGACGACACCCACCACCTCATAGCCGTCATCAATCAATGTGCTGAGCACCGGGACGGAAAAATCCGGCGTTCCCATAAAAACGATCCTTGTCATCCAATCATCCTTCCATTTCCTCAAGTTCTTCCGCATCATAATAGCGCGTAACTTTTGATGTGAATAAAATACCGTCCAAATGGTCGATTTCATGCAGCAGCGCCCGGGCCAAAAAGCCTTCAGCTTCAATCGTGAACGGTTTTCCGCGGCGGTCGAACGCCTTGACCTTTACATAATCCGAACGCTTCACTTCACCGTATAGATCGGGAAAGCTCAAACAGCCTTCAGGGCCCGTCTGTTCGCCGCTCTCTTCGATGACCTCCGGGTTGACCAGTTCAATTCTGCCCGTGTCATCGCCGATATCGACGACTGCCGCTCTTTTTAAAACGCCGATTTGCGGGGCGGCAAGCCCGACTCCGTCCAGCTCAAGCATCGTATCATACATATTGTCGAGCAGTTTCTTTAATGATTTATCAAAAGACGCAACGGGTTCGGCAGGGGTTTCAAGAACCTCCGCCGGATACGTTACGATCGGTTTTACTGCCAATCTAGAAGCCCTCCATCACACTGTTATTTTTACATCATCATATATGGATTCATGTCGATCGAAATCATCAATTGCTTTTGTTCAATATCTCGTTTGTAATGATCCATAATGTTTTTAAGCAACGATGTAAGCTGGTTTTCCTGTTTGTATTTTATCACGCATTGATAGCGATATCTATCTTTGATCCTGGCGATCGGCGATGCGACTGGGCCGAGAATCTTCGCCTCGCTTGAAATGTTCTTTTTTAAATAGTTGGCGATTTTTTCAGTCACGAGCGCCGCCTTCGTCACTTCTTCGTGCGATACGCTGACGAGCGCCAAATAATAATAGGGAGGATAGGCCTGTTCCCTTCTGTGCAGCATCTCCTGCCGGAAGAACGTTTCATAATCGTGCGTTTTCGTGAGCTGAATGCTGTAATGGGACGGGGTGTACGTCTGAATGATCACCTTGCCCGGCTTTTCGTGGCGCCCCGCTCTTCCGCTCACCTGTGTCATCAGCTGGAACGTTTTTTCAGCGGCTCTGAAATCGGGGATGTGCAGCATCGTATCCGCGCTCAAAACACCGACGAGCGTGACGTTTTCAAAATCGAGCCCTTTGGCGATCATCTGTGTTCCGAGCAGAATATCGGCTTCACCTTTGCCAAAGGATGTGAGCAGCTTTTCATGCGCTCCTTTTCTCGAGGTTGTATCGACGTCCATGCGGATCACCCTTGCAGCCGGCAGTACCTTCGTCAATTCTTCTTCGACCCGCTGTGTGCCTGTGCCAAAGTAGCGGATATGCTCGCTTCCGCATTCGGGGCAGCTTGACGGCATGCCGGTTTCATAGCCGCAGTAATGGCACTTCAGACGCTGTCCATACCTGTGGTACGTCAACGAGATTTCGCAATGAGGGCACTGGATGACATATCCGCAGTCCCTGCACATGACAAATGAGGAATATCCCCTTTTGTTTAAAAACAGAACGGCCTGCTCTCCTTTTTCAAGGGTTTCCTCAAGTCCGGCCATTAAGTCTTTGGAAAACATCGAGCGGTTTCCGCTGCGCAGTTCCTCCCTCATATCGACGAGAGACACGTCAGGCATGACTTGGTGATTGACGCGGTGCTTGAGAGAAAGAAGCTTGTACACGCCTTTTTTCGCCCTTGCGAACGATTCGAGCGTCGGCGTCGCACTGCCGAGGACGACAGGACAGCGGTGGTATTCGGCCCTTTGAATCGCCGCTTCTTTCGCATGGTATCTCGGCATCTCTTCCTGCTTGTACGATGTTTCGTGCTCTTCATCGATAATAATCATGCCGAGATTTTCAAACGGCGCGAAAATCGCCGAGCGCGCCCCGACGACAAGCCGGACTTCTTTGCGGTGGATTTTCCGCCATTCATCATATTTTTCTCCTGTTGAAAGCCCGCTGTGCAGGACGGCTACCTGTGAGCCAAAGCGGCCTTTAAAGCGGTTGACCATCTGCGGCGTCAGCGAAATTTCCGGAACGAGAACGATCGCTTCTTTGCCGGCTTCCAGCACCTTTTCGATCGATTGCAGATAGACTTCCGTTTTTCCGCTTCCAGTCACTCCGTGAAGAAGAAACACATCGTGCCGCTTGTCTTCGATCGCCTCTGCTATCGCCTCATAGGCCTGCGCCTGCTCTTCAGTCAGCGGAAGCGGTTCGGTTTTTTTGAACATTCTGTCCTGATAAGGATCCCTGTAAACCTCCTCTTCGCTTTCCTTTAACAGCCCCTTGTCGATCAGCGCTTTTACGGACGCGGAAGAGCCTCCCGTTTTGCCGATCAGCTCTTTTGCCGGAACAGCACCGGATTCTTTGCGGTCGATGAAAAACTGAAGGACCGCTTTTTGTTTGACAGCTTGCGGGGAGAGGCTGTCAAGCGCTTCTTTTAAATGTTCTTTCGCACAAAGGGGAGCGATCATTCTCCGCGTTTTTTTGTTTGTTTTCTGCTTTACTTTATAGGCCACTTCAAGGTTGCCCTCTTGAACCTGGCGCTGAATCAGCTTTAATGTCCCATGGTCATCTATATCGGAATAAGAAAGTGTTTCTTTTTGCAAAAACAGGGTTTTAAGCGGTTCGGGAAGCGGCTTATCACCGATCACCTTGATTTCTTTGCCGTATTTTGCTTTCATAGCCGCGGGGAGCATCGCCTGAAGAGCCGTAATTTTAAAAGAAAGTGTTTTTTCTGTCAGCCAATCTGACAGCTCAAGCAGCTCCTCCGTCAAAACGGGCGTCAGATCAAGGATATCCTCGATATCCTTAACCGAACGGCCGGCGAGCTCAGACGATTCTTTCACGCCGGTGACAAATCCCTGGATTTTGCGGGCGCCGAACGGAACAATCACGCGCATCCCTTTTTTAATCATCCCTTTGAATTTGTCAGGAATGCGGTAGTCAAACGGTCTGTCGATATTTTTGGTTGTAACATCGACGATCACTTCAGCGAAATTCATGAGGACGTTCCGCTCCGGCCGGCAAGCTCAGCGGCTTCCTTCAAGACTTCGGCGGCAACCTCCCGTTTTGACATCAGAGGGTGCGCCGTCTTTTTGCCGTCTCGGTGAAACACCGTCACGATGTTGGTTTCCGTTCCAAAACCGGCCCCTTCGGCCGTGATATTGTTGGCGACAATCAGATCGAGATTTTTTTTCTCCAGCTTTTGTTTGGCATAGTCTTCGACGTGCTGCGTTTCAGCTGCAAAGCCGACCAAGACTTGCTTTGTTTTCCGTTCTCCCAGCGCTTTTAAAATATCCTTCGTCCGCTCAAGCTCAATGACGAGACCGCCGTCCTTTTTCTTCATTTTTTGATCGTAAATATGCTTTGGCCTGTAATCAGCGACAGCTGCCGTTTTGATGACGATGTCGCTCTCATCGAAAACAGATAAAGCCGCTTGATACATATCTTCTGCAGACTGAACATGAATAACATCAACTCCTGCGGGATCATCAAGCGATGTCGGGCCGGCAATCAGCGTTACGCGCGCTCCCATTTTCGCCGCTTCCTCAGCGAAAGCATAGCCCATTTTCCCTGTCGAACGGTTGGAGAAAAAGCGGACGGGATCGATTTGTTCTCTTGTCGGGCCCGCTGTAATTAAGACACGCTTTCCTTCAAGCAAACCGCTGTTTTCGTTTGAAAAATACGACTCGGCCAACTGGACGATCCGTTCGGGCTCTTCAAGTCTGCCTTTGCCGATATAGCCGCACGCAAGGTAGCCTTCACTCGGCTCGATAAACCGGCAGCCGTCTTTGTAAAGAACGCTAATGTTCCGCTGAACGGCCGGGTGGTCGTACATATGGACGTTCATGGCCGGAGCGATCCAAACCGGCGCAGTCGTCGCTAAAAGCGTCGTCGTCAGCATGTCATCGGCAATGCCTGAAGCGAGTTTTCCGATCACATTGGCCGTTGCCGGAGCAACGATCACAAGATCAGCCCAATCCGCGGCATCGATATGGGCGATGACACGGGGATTCGGTTCTTCAAACGTGTTGGTATATACTTCATTGCGCGAAAGCGCTTGAAAGGTGAGCGGAGACACAAATTCACAGGCGGATTTTGTCATGATGACTTTCACATTGGCTCCTGCCTGTACGAGCTTGCTCGTCAAGGCGGCCGCTTTGTATACTGCGATTCCTCCGCTTACTCCCAGCAGGATGTTGCGATTTTTCAGCATCGTTTTTTCTCCCCCTTATGTTCTGTTCGCCGGCCCTGAAAAAAATAACAACCTAGTGTATAGGTTGCTATTTTTAAGGCTATTAGCGATTTTCCTTTTCGAATGTAAGCAGTCCGGCATCAATTTCTTCCAGCGCTTTGCCTACAAATTTATGCGACTTCGGATTTTCGATCTGCGCGTCTTTGTTGATCTGCATTTCGCGCGCGCGTCGGGCCGATACGGTAACGAGCGTGTATTTTGAATCCAGTTTATTCATTAAAGAGTCAATTGACGGATCTAGCATAATTATTCAACCTCCAGCATTTTCTTATATCTTGGAGCAACGCGGTCGCGCCGTAAATGTTCGGCGAGAACGATTGCTTTGATTCTTTCGCACGCAAGCTCAATGCTGTCATTTTCGACAACATAATCGTAGGCGTCCATCAGTTCGATTTCTTCCTTCGCCGCTTTCATCCGGTTTTCGATCAGGGCTTCTGTTTCTGTCCCTCTTGTGACAATCCGGTTTTTCAATTCGGCGAGACTCGGAGGCGCCAAAAAGATAAACAGGCCTTCAGGAAATGCCTTTCTGACTTGCAGCGCACCTTGGACTTCAATTTCGAGAAAAACGTCCCTGCCGCTTTCAAGGGTCTGTTCGACGTAGTCAACGGGTGTTCCGTAATAGTTGCCGACATATTCGGCCCATTCGAGCAGCTTGTTGTTCTCGATCATCTCTTCGAACTCTTCGCGCGTCTTAAAAAAGTAGTCGACGCCGTCTCTTTCGCCTTGCCGCGGTTTTCTTGTCGTCACCGAAATCGAATATTCAAATTTTGTGTCCTCCTGAGCAAACAGCGCCTGCCTGACTGTTCCTTTTCCGACGCCGGAAGGGCCGGAGAGAACGATTAATAAACCTCTTTCTTTCATAAAGCTCTTATCCCTGCCCTTCATCCATAATTTCTTCTTTAACGGAAAGCCTTTGTGCTACTGTCTCAGGCTGGACGGCAGATAAGATGATATGGTCACTGTCCATAATGACAACCGCACGGGTTCTTCTTCCATATGTAGCATCTATAAGCATGCCGCGGTCTCTGGCATCCTGGATCATCCGCTTAATAGGCGCGGACTCCGGACTCACAATCGAGATCAGCCGATTCGCGGATATGATATTACCAAAGCCGATATTGATCAGTTTAATCGTCATCCTATACGTTCCCCCTGTACTTGGACGTCTCTAGTTTAACCTGCAGAGAACATCCGTAAACAATACGCACAATCGCTATTCTATATTTTGCACTTGTTCTTTTATTTTTTCAATAGAGCTTTTCATTTCGACCACATGTTTTGTGATCTGGTGATCATTCGCTTTTGAACCGATCGTGTTCGCTTCACGGTTCAGCTCCTGGACGAGGAAGTCGAGCTTTCTCCCCGCGGCCCCGCCCGCTTCGCAAATATCGCGGAACTGGCGGAAATGGCTTTTCAGCCTCGTCACTTCTTCCGTGATATCCGATCGGTCTGCAAACAGTGCGACTTCCGTCAGCAGACGGCTTTCATCGAGACCGTCTGTTGACCATTCTTCAAGGCGCGCCTCAAGGCGTTCCCGATAGTGGCCGACGACCTTGGGAGCAAGCTCTGCAATGTCGTCTGTCAGCTTTTCAAGCCTTTCAATATGCTGAAGGCAGTCATCCTTCAGCCTCAGCCCTTCTGCTTCGCGCATGCTGCATAATTCAAGAACGGCAGCCTCGACCGCTTCAAGAAGGACTTCTTCAAGCTTGTCGTTTTGGATCGTCTCTTCTTCAACTTGGATGACATGGTCAAACTGAAAGGCGTCTTGAAGCGTGATCTCTCCTGAAAGCCGGCAGCGCTCTTTCATTTCGCGCGCGGCTTTCTGGTACTCCTCAAGCAGCGGCCAGTCAACCTGGATTTTCCGGGTGACCAGAGCCTCGTCGTCAACGGACACGAACAGCTCCAGCCGCCCCCTTTGTATATGTTTAAAAATCGTTTGCTTTATTTTGTCTTCTAAATAGAGCAAAGGTCTTGGCATGCGTGCGTTTACTTCTTTAAACCGATAGTTGACAGATTTCAGCTCAACAGCTGCTGTCAGCCCATCCTTCGTTTTGCTCGCGCTGCCGAAACCGGTCATACTCCGTATCATAAAACACACCCAATTCCGTATAAGTGAAAAAGACTTCTTTGATTTAAATTTACGCAAGATGAAAAGGCAATAGAAACCTCTATTACCTTTAAGATTATATCATACAAGCCTATTTTTTTCTTGTCAAAAGTGACCCGGCCAATAAAAAAGTTGGAATCGCCGACATTCCGACAATCAGGAGCCAGTCTGCCATTAAAATCGGAACCGTATGGAAAATCGGCTGCAGCGGCGGATAATAAATAACGACAAGCATTAAAAGAATCGAAGACAATACTGCGCCGAGCAAATAAATGTTTTCAAACGGATTGCGGTCAAAGATAGACCGCTCGCTCCGGCAGTCGAACACATGGATCAGCTGTGCAAGGACGAGCGTTGCAAAAGCGACCGTCTGAGCATACTCAAGCGCTTCCGGGTTGCGATTGTAAATGAACATAAACGCCCCGAGTGTGGCAATTCCGATTAAAAAGCCGCGCGATACGACCTTCCAGCCGAGCCCCCTTGCAAACACGCCTTCTTTCGGACTTCGCGGCTTCCTCTGCATCACATCGTCTTCAGGCTGATCCATGCCGAGCGCCATGGCAGGCAGGCCGTCCGTCACAAGGTTGACCCATAGAATCTGTATCGGAACAAGCGGCAGCGGCAGAGCGAGCAGCATCGCAAACAGCATGACCAAAATTTCGCCGACATTGGATGCGAGCAAATATCTGATGAACTTTCTAATATTTTCATAGATATTGCGTCCTTCCTTGATGGCCGATTTAATCGTCGCAAAATTATCATCGACAAGAATGAGCGATGATGCCTCCTTGGCAACATCCGTTCCCGTAATCCCCATCGAAATGCCGATATCCGCCTGTTTAATCGCAGGGGCATCATTGACTCCGTCTCCAGTCATGGCGACGATGTGGCCGTTTTCCTGGTAGGCGGTCACGATCTTCAGCTTATGTTCGGGCGACACCCTTGCAAACACGTAAACATCGTCAACAATTTCCGCCAATTCTTCCTGCGAGAGCTCGTTCAGCATCTGGCCGTCCACGACCTTTCCGCGCGGCGGCAATAACCCGAGATCTTTTGCGATGGCTGTTGCCGTTATCACATGATCGCCGGTGATCATCACTGTTTTGATCCCCGCTTCCCGGCACTCTTTAATCGCTGTTTTCACTTCGGGCCGCGGCGGATCGATCATCCCTAACAGCCCGATGAAAGTTAAGCCTGACTCCGCTTTTTCGAGCGAGAGATTTTCTGTTTCTTTGATCGGTTTATACGCGACAGCAATCGTCCTCAGCGCTTGGGACGCAAGCGTTTCCAGCGCCGCGCTTGTTTCGGCGAGTCTTGCCTTTGTGAAGATTTCGCGCTTTTCGTCCGTCAGCGTATGCGACGAACGCTTCATCAATACATCAGGCGCGCCCTTTGTGATGACAAAGCGCTTGCCGCTCTTATCTTCCGCAATGACAGACATCATTTTCCGCGTCGAATCAAACGGAAACTCCTCGATGATTTTAAAATGTTCGTCAACATATCTGTCCGTAAAACCCGCTTTTCGTGCTGCCGTCAGCAAAGCGCCTTCGGTGGGATCGCCGTCAAGACGAAACTCCCCGTCTTTTTCGATAATCGAAGATGAATTGCATAATGCGCCGAACAGAAGGACCTGTTGGAGCGGTTTATGATGCCTGGCTTGCACGTCGCGCCCGTTCATGGTGAAGGAGCCTTCGGGTTCGTAGCCGATCCCTGACACGTTCCACGTTTTCCCGCCTGACCAGACATGGGTGACCGTCATTTTGTTCTGCGTCATCGTCCCGGTTTTATCGGAGCAAATTATGGACGCGCAGCCGAGCGTCTCAACAGCGGGGAGCTTTCTGACGATCGACTTTTGCCTGATCATCCGCTGTACGCCGAGAGACAGAGCGACCGTGACAATGGCCGGCAGCCCTTCAGGTATGGCAGCGACGGCAAGGGAAACGCCCGCTAAAAACATGCTGTATAGGTCATGCCCCTGGATGACTCCGGCAGCAACGACAAGCAGCGTCAGGAACAAAGCGGCGACAATCAAAATTTTGCCGAGCTCTTCAAGCCTTCTTTGCAGCGGGGTCGCCGTATTCCCGGCAGATTCGAGCATATCGGCGATTTTTCCCATCGCAGAGTTCATTCCCGTGCCGATAACGACGCCGGTGCCGCTCCCCCTTGTGACCAACGTTCCCATGAAAGCCATATTCTTCAGATCGCCCAGCGATACGTCGGACGCCTGAAAAGCTTCTGCCTGTTTAGACACGGGAAGCGATTCACCCGTAAGAGCCGATTCTTCTATTTCAAGGCTCTTTGTCTCGACAAGCCTGAGATCGGCGCCGATTCTGTCTCCGCTTGCAAAACGGACAACATCTCCCGGAACGAGCTCTTTGGAAGGGATCTTTACCCATTCCCCCTCCCGGAGCACAGCCACTTGAGGAGCCGACAGTTCCTTCAAAGCCTCGAGCGATCTTTCCGCTCGTCTCTCCTGAAAGAAGCCGAGAATGCCGTTTACAAAGATGATCGCAATGATCGCGATGGCGTCAATATACTCCCCGAGGAAACCAGAGATCAACGTGGCCGCAAGCAAAACAAGAACCATGAAGTCCTTGAATTGAGAAAAAAACAGTGCGATCGCCGATGTTTTTTCCCCTTCCTGAAGTTCGTTTGTTCCGTGTCTTTCCAGCCGCTTTTCGGCCTCTTTTTCTGTTAAACCTTTGCCGATGGACGTTTTTGTTATGTTTAACAATTCGGTTTGTCCCATCTCGTGCCATTTCATTGAATCGTCCACTCCTCCTGCCCTAAAGGTTGCTCTTGGTATATCCATCTCTATAAGTCAATTTATTCAGACTCGTCCCAAATCATGCTATAATTATTGAATAGACGCTTTACGAAGAGGATTAACGAGAAAAGGGAGTTTTTCATATGTCTTTTGACGGCATTTTTACATACGGAATGATCGAAGAATTAAATGAAACGATTCGAGGCGGACGAATCGCAAAAATCCACCAGCCGTTTAAGCACGAGCTGGTGTTTCATATCAGAGCGAACGGGCAGAACCGCAAATTGCTGCTCTCCGCCCACCCGAGTTATGCGCGGGTTCACCTGACAAACGAAACCTATGACAACCCGAGCACCCCTCCGATGTTCTGCATGCTCCTCCGGAAGCATCTGGAAGGCGGCTTTATCGACCGAGTCGAGCAAGTCGGCATGGACAGAATGATGGTCTTTCATATCAGGAGCCGGAACGAAATCGGCGACACGCTGACAAGAAAGCTGATGGTTGAAATCATGGGAAGGCACAGCAACATCGTGTTAACCGACGGAGAAAAAGATGTCATCATCGACAGTTTGAAGCACCTGTCACCTTCGGTGAACAGCTACCGCACCGTGCTTCCGGGATACGATTACATTCTCCCTCCCGCCCAGAACAAATTGTCACCGCTGGAAGCGGAAACTGAAGATATTCTCCGCCATTTGAATTTCCAGGAAGGCAAACTGGACAGGCAGATCGTCGATACCTTTTCCGGCGTCTCGCCTCTGTTTGCGAAAGAAGCCGTCTTTCGCGCGGGCCTTGCCAACAGGGCGACACTGCCAAACGTCTTGACAGAGATGTTCAGCGAAATCAAAAACCGGCGTTTTCAGCCCCAGCTTATCACGACAGAAGATGGAAAAGAATATTTTTACCTTCTTGAGCTGACCCATATAAAAGGCGATAACAGACCCTTTCATACGCTGAGCGAACTTCTTGACCGCTACTATTTCGGAAAAGCGGAGCGGGACCGCGTCAAACAGCAGGCTCATGATTTAGAGCGTTTCGCGGCAAACGAAAAGAAAAAGAACGAAAACAAAATCAAAAAGCTGAAAAAAACGCTTGAGCAGTCCGAACACGCGAAGGATTTTCAGCTGTACGGAGAGCTGTTGACAGCGAACCTGTACCAGCTGAAAAAAGGAGACAAAGCGGCGAGAGTCATCAACTACTATGATGAAAACGGCGGAGAAATCACGATACCGCTCAATCCGAATAAAACGCCTTCCGAAAACGCGCAAAGCTATTTTACAAAATATCAAAAAGCGAAAAATTCGGTGGAAGTCGTGAAGGAGCAGATCAGATTAGCAGAAGAGGAAATCGCTTATTTCGACCAGCTGATTCAGCAGCTTTCGTCTGCCTCTCCGAAAGATATAACCGAAATCCGCGAAGAGCTCGCCGAAGGAAAGTATTTGCGGGCCAAACAGCAAGGAGGCCAGAAAAAACAGAAGAAACAGGCGCCGACGCTCGAAACATACGAATCCAGCGCAGGAGAAACGATTCTCGTCGGCAAAAACAACAAGCAGAACGAATATTTGACGATGAAACTTGCCGCCCGCGACCACATCTGGCTTCACACGAAAGATATTCCGGGGTCGCACGTCGTCATCCAATCGAGCGATCCGGACGAGCAAACCATCCTTGAAGCAGCGCAGATCGCTGCCTATTACAGCAAAGCGAAAAACTCGGCTTCGGTTCCTGTCGACTATACAAAAATACGCCATGTCAAAAAGCCGAATGGCGCAAAGCCCGGTTTTGTCACCTACGACAGCCAGCAAACCGTTTTTGTAACACCTGACGAAGACCTGATCATCAAGCTGAAAAAATAATGCTAAAAGGCCTGAACCTCACTGGTTCAGGCCTCTTCTTTTACGGAGAAGCTCGTCGATCTCTTGGACAAGCTCATCATCGATCAAATCTTCAATCTGTCCGGCCAGTTTGATCGTGTGACGCGGGCTGGCTCCGTTTGTCGAGACGGATATGGTGATGTTTCCTCTGTTGATTATTTTCGGAACATATACATTTCCAAGCTCCGCTTCACTCGCAACATTAACAAGCTGATCAGGAGCAGCTGATGCGGCGATCCGCTTGTTCACCTCGTGATCATCGGTCGCGAGAATGATCAGAAATGCATCCTTGAAATCGACGGGTTCCGCTTTTTTCTTCTTCCATTCGATGCCGTGCTCTTTGATCAATCCGAGCATCTCTTCTGATGCTTCGGGGCTGATGACGGTTGCAGACGCACGTTCTGCCAGCACCGTTTTCAGACGCCGCGCCGCGATCTCCCCCCCGCCTGCAATGACTGCGGATTTGCCTTTGATGTTAATGTGAAGCGGCAGCATCTGATGCTCCTGTAAAATCAAAGCGGCCGGCTTTGTTGATAACCGCTTCCTCAACGCGGTGCAAAAAGGCGTTTTTCACATGAGGGTGGAAGCCGAGGTAATCCGTCAGCACGACGTCCGGATTGGTTTCTTTCAGCTTGGCGGTTTCCCTTTCAATCTCGTTCATCAGCATACCGGTAAACAGCAAATACGGTACGATAAATGTCGTTTTTCCGTCCCGTTCTTTAAGCTGTTTAAACACATCCAGATAGTGCGGTTCACAGGCTGTCATAAAGCAGGGAATGACCTCGTCAACGGGCGCGAGGTCTCTCAGCCGCTCGCAAATGTCATTGACATCCCGTTTGACATCCGGATCAGAGCTCCCCCTTCCGATCACCACGACTCTTGCATGTTCATATGGCGTCCCCGTTTCTTCGATCCTTGTAAAAACCGCTTTGACGACTTCCTGATCGACGCCGATCGGCTTTCCGTAAGTGACGCTGACGGAAGGATACTGCGAAGAAGCGCGGGCAAGCTCCTCAGGGATGTCCCTTTTGGCATGCGCGGCTGTCAAGAGGAGAAGCGGCACAGCCGCGATATGCGTCGCGCCCTTTTCCACACACGCTTTAAAACCGGTTTCGATATCCGGTGCCGCCAGTTCCAAAAAAGAAATTTCCTGAATGGGGGCGGACATGGTTTCTTTGCAGCACACCAAAAAAGCGGCTGCCTCTGTTTGAGCTCTTTTCAGACGGCTCCCGTGGCCGATATATAAAATCGCTTGTTTCATATTAAAGCGCCTCGCTTAATGCCGGATCTTTCAGCTCGGGTTCAAACCAGCTTAACTGTGAGCTGAATTGAACGACATCCCCGATGACAATCAGGCTCGGGTTTTCAATTTTTTCGCTTTCGACTGTACCTGCAAGCGTTTCAACCGTGCAAAGCACCGTTTTTTGTTTGTCCGTCGTTCCCCAATGAATGAAAGCGGCAGGGGTAGACGGATCTCTGCCGTTTTCGATCAGAAGCCTTTCAATTTGCTTCACGTTTTTAATCCCCATATAAATGACAAGCGTATCGATCCCTGTGGCTAGCGCTTTCCACTTCTCTTCAAAATGTTCATCTTTTTGATAATGTCCTGTCACGAAAGCGACGTTTGAACTCGCTTCCCGGTGTGTCACTGGAATGCCCGCATAAGCAGCGGCGGCAATCCCCGAGGTGATTCCCGGCACGATTTCATAAGCAACTCCGTGTTCAGCGAGGGTTTGCGCTTCCTCGCCGCCTCTGCCGAATACGAAAGGATCGCCGCCTTTCAGCCTGACAACGATTTTCCCTTTTTTCGCATACTTGACGAGAAAATGATTGATCGTTTCCTGCTTCATCATGTGGTAGTCCGGAAGCTTTCCGCAGTAGATGAGATCCGCTCCCTCCTTGGCGTGCTGTAAAATCTGTTTATTCACAAGCCTGTCATACAAAATGACATCGGCTGTCTGGATGGCTTTTAAAGCTTTGATCGTCAGTAAATCGGGGTCTCCAGGACCTGCCCCAACGATATATACTTTCCCCATCTTAGATCTCCCCCCGATCTGATCAACGTCTTCTTCAATCATTATAAATCATAAAGAAAGCGTTTGGTGCCTGAAAATATCACAAAAACCAAACGTTTTCTTTATGAAATAGGAAAGTGCATGTGCAGCACTTTCCTATTTCACCCGCATTTTATTTCGTTTGATCTTTCACGTATTGGACGAGCTGATTTTTGCACTCTTCCCGATTATGTGCGCCTGTATCAAGGACTAGCTCAGGCGTTTCAGGCTCTTCATAAGGCGAATCGATCCCCGTGAAAAATGGAATTTCTCCGTTTCTCGCTTTTTTATACAAGCCTTTCGGGTCGCGCTCCTCGCACGTCGCCAAATCGCATTTCACATAGACTTCATGAAACTCATCTTCCTCGACGAGCTGTCTGACAAGCCCGCGGTCTTCTTTAAAAGGGGAAATGAACGCCGTAATGACGATCGTCCCCTGTTCGACAAAGAGCTTCGCGACCTCGCCGATCCGGCGGATGTTTTCCTTCCGGTCTTCATCGGAAAACCCGAGGTCCTTGTTCAGTCCGTGCCTGACGTTGTCGCCGTCGAGCACCGTGACCTGGTAGCCTTGTTCAAACAACTCACGCGCTGCGGCATTGGCAATTGTTGATTTTCCTGAACCGCTCAAGCCCGTCAGCCAAACGATCGAGCTTTTATGTTTATTTTTCTCATGATATTCCCGTTTTGTAATGGACGCTTCATGCCAGACAATATCTTTATTTACCAAGAGATGCTCCCCCTTAAGAAACCCCGGCCGTTAAGCCTTTGATTAATGTTTGAATGACTTCTGGACGGCTGAATGTGCTCGGCGGGAACTCGCCGTTTCTCAGCATGCCCCTCACCTTTGTGCCGGACAAAATGACATGATGTTCTTTGCTGTGAGGGCACGTTTTCGCCGTAGCCATTGAACCGCAGACATTGCAGTAGAAGCTGTGTTCGAATTTCAGCGGCGTAATGCCGATCTCTTCCGGCGCGAACTGATCGAACAGTTCCTGCGCTTCATATGTGCCGTAGTAATCGCCGACTCCGGCATGGTCTCTTCCGACGATAAAATGCGTACATCCGTAGTTCTTTCTGACAAGCGCATGGAAGATTGCTTCCTTCGGCCCCGCATAGCGCATCGCCGCCGGAAAAACGCCGAGAAAGACGCGGTCTTTTGGATAGTAGCCGTCAAGCAGCACCTGATAGCTTTCCATGCGGACATCAGCCGGAATATCGTCTGATTTTGTTTCCCCGACGAGCGGATTGAGGAAAAGACCGTCTACCGTCTCGAGCGCCGTTTTTTGAATGTATTCGTGCGCTCTGTGAACCGGATTTCTCGTCTGGAATCCGACGATCGTTTTCCAGCCGAGTTCTGCGAATTTTTTTCTTGTTTCCAGAGGTTCGAATGTGTGGGCCGGGAATTGCTTTACACTCCGTTTAATGAGAGTGATCGGCCCGCCCACATAAACGCTGCCGCGGTCAAACAATTTTTTGACGCCCGGATGCTCGAGTTCGTCGGTTTTATAGATATTGACGGCTTCCGTTTTCTTGTCCGGCGTATAGATGTCTTCGATCTCGATGACGCCGTATGTTTCCCCATTATAGGTGAGGCGGACGGTGTCCCCCGCTTTTAAGCTTGAAGCTTTTTGCTCGTCAACAGGCAGAGCGATCGGAAGCGTCCATACTTCGCCGCTTGACAGTCTCATATTTTCGACAACGGACAGATAGTCTTTCTCTGTCATAAAGCCTTGGATCGGGCTGTACGCTCCGATTCCGATCAGCTCCAAATCTGAAAAAGCCATTAAATCCAGTTCAATTTCCTGTGCGATATGTTGAAAATCGTATGCTTCATTGACGCGGTTAACCAATACACCGCCGTGTGGTGCTAAACTCATAAACTTGTTTCCCCCTACTTTGTGTTTAAATTCCTCCGCCTTGTTCATGGACGGAGCTGTGCTCTTTTTTGACTGCTCTCATCAGGCTGATCGTCCCGACAGATGCCAGAAGGACGCTTGTGACGACGATGAGAGCATAATAGTCTCCTTTTAATAAAAGGCTGACCAGCATATAAGACAAGCATAATGAAAGGAACGGCGAGACGACCCATACTTTCAGCATCGTTTTGACCACTTGTTTATGAAAGACATTGCCGCCGTTTTTTGCCATTCCCATCCCTATAATAGAAGATGATGTGACTTGCGCAAGCGGAACCGGCAAACCGAAAATCGAACTGATGATGACAAGCCCGGCTCCTGTTCCGGAAAGGATGATCCCCTCTCCTTTTGAAAATTTCGTTATTTTTTTGCCGTTTGTTTCAAGAACGCGCCTGCCCAGTAAAAGGGCGCCCAGCGCGACAAACAGTCCGCCGTAGAGCGTTCCTTCCCCGACTGTCAAAACATGCGCCGCCACCAGAGGTCCGACAGCATTTGCGACATTGTTCATGCCTGCTGAGAAGGCTTCAAAAAACCCGGTGATCAACAGAATGACCGCCAAAACCTTTGCTTTCTTTCCCGAGGCTGGACGTTTGATCGTTTTTTTCATGATGTTTGCCATCGCAAATGTAAAGGTAAAAGCGACGATTGGTACAACGACCCAAAATGAGACGATGACAAGCAAAGATTTCACATATAAAACCTGGTAAGCAACACCTACTCCGACAACAGATCCGACCGTCACTTCACTTGTCGAAAGCGGGATGCCGAGTACATTTGCGATAAAGAGCGACAGTGCCGCCGAGCCGATAATAATGCAGACGATTTCAAGCGAAATCACCCGTTCGGGAATGATGCCTGAGCTGATCGTTTTCACGACGTTTCCTCCGCCGATGACGGCGCCCGAGAGAACGCCTGCTGCACAGATTATTAGTGCGTGAAACTTCTTTTTGACGGCTTCAGATCCATAGGCGATTCCCATTGAAGCAGCTGCACCGCTCGCTCCGATATTCATCGCAAAAAACATGCTAAATAAAATGGCGGCAAGTTCCATGACTCATCTCCTTACTCGTGTAATCCGCATTCTGTTTTAGCCGATCCGTTCCAGCGGCCTGATCGAAGATCATCCATTGTAAAGGCCGGAGAGGTGCACGGAGCGCAGCCGATGCTCGGGTAGCCTTGATCATGAAGCGGATTATACGGGAGATCGTGCTTTGTCACATATCTCCAAATATCCTTCCACGTCCAATGAATGAGCGGACAAACTTTGATAGACTTGAATTTTTCATCTTTGTTCAAAAAATTCGTTTTGCTCCGCCCGGGCGATTGCTCGCGGCGCAGGCCCGACAGCCACGCCGGGTAGCCTGAAAGCGTCTCGCGGAGAGGAATGACCTTCCTCATTTCACAGCAGGAATTCGGAGCGGTCTTCCATAGTTCGTCCCCATATTCTTTCGCCTGCTCTTCGACGGTAAGCTCCGGTGTTTTCATGATAATCTGAAGGCCTGGATATCGTTCTTTGACAGCGTCGATCGTTTCATACGTTTCTTTAAAATGAAATCCCGTATCAAGGAAAACGATGACCGCATCTTTTTTCACCTTATAAATCAAATCGATCAGGACGATTCCCTCAATTCCGAAGCTGCACGCATATACAAGCTGATTTCCGTAATGTCCGTACGCCCATTTCAAGACGGACAGCGCTCCTTTATAAGAGTCATCTTCCTGAAAAGAGATATTTGGTTCTTCCCATGTGCTGTAAGTAAAAATTTTCGGTTCCCCCTTTTTTCGCCAACAAAAAAACGGCTTCCAGCAGAAAAAAACTGTGAAAACCGCCTCTAGTTTGTCTAGTCAGCTATTTCAATCTTATTTTTTCATTTTTTTCGATTTGAATGACTTTGCCGTCCTGAACAACGAATGTGATCGATCCGTAATTCATGTCTTTCAGCATGTCTTTCATTTTGATGATCACCTTTTCAAGCTGTTCATCTGTCTTCACTTCTAGCTCCTCCTCTGCCCCTAAAAATTAAAATCTTTCTTCCAAATTTGAAAGAAAGACGAGGAACTCCGCTATTCCTTATCTCTCAAAATGAGGGCATTTTGCTGGAAGTAGCACCTTACGCTTCACACGCAGGTTGCCGGGTTTCATCGGACCAGTCCCTCCACCGCTCTTGATAAGTTTGCTTTTGTTATTTTAAAATTTTAGCACAATTCGAACAAAAGTCAACCCGACTTTTTTTATAGGATTAATAAAAAATAAAAATAATCCGATTTTACTATTTTTAAATCTGCAAAAAGACGCAAAAAAAGCCGTTCTCCCATTAGGAGAATACGGCTTTTTTCATTAATCCATCCAAGACTTGCTTTCAGGATCCGCTTTCCATTCTTTCAGTTTGGCGGCATCCTGTTCAGTAATATATCCACCGGCAAGCGCAGCCTCGGTCAGCGTATCGTAATCAGTCAGCGTGTGGTATTCAACGCCTGCTTCGCTGAAGGCGGCGGCGGCTTTTGGAAGCCCGTAAGTGAAAATGGCGGCGACGCCGAGCACTTCACATCCCGCCTCTGTGAGGGCGGCGGCGGCTTCAAGAACGCTTCCTCCCGTTGAAATTAAATCTTCGATCACAACGACTTTCTGTCCTTTTACAACGGCCCCTTCAATTTGGTTTCCTTTGCCGTGCGCCTTCGGTTTGCTTCTGACGTAGCACATCGGCAGGCTCAGCCTGTCAGCGGCAAGCGCGGCATGAGGGATTCCCGCGGTCGCTGTACCGGCGATCATCTCGGCTCCGGGAAATTTGTCTTGAATCAGTCCGGCAAGCCCTGAAGCGATATCATCTCTTACTTCCGGATATGAAAGCGTCAAACGGTTGTCGCAGTAGATGGGCGACAGAATGCCGCTCGCCCATGTAAACGGTTCGTTCGGGCGCAGGAAAACCGCTTTGATTTTTAATAAATGGTTTGCAATGTCTGTTTTCATGCCTTGGTTCCCTCCCACTCATGTCCTATTCTTCTGTAGGCTGACACAGGATCTTCCGCCTGGGTAATCGAACGGCCGACAACGATCGCCGACACGCCTTTTTCCCTTGCGTAGCCAGGCGTCGCCACCCGGACCTGGTCGTTGTTTTTGTCATCTGCCATGCGAATTCCGGGTGTCACGGTCAGAAAATCTACAGACACAGCCCGGTAAATGTGTTCGGCTTCATGAACGGAGCAGACGACGCCGTCAAGACCGCTTTCTTCAGCCAGCCGGCTGTAGTGGACAACTGTATCGAGAAGCGGCGTTTCAATCAGGAGCTCACGCTGAAGCATTTCTGAGGACGTGCTTGTCAGCTGAGTCACGGCAATTAATGAAGGGCGTTTTTGGCCTGCCGGAGTCCCCGCTTCAAGGCCTTCAAGCGCCGACTCCATCATTTGCTTTCCGCCTGCTGCGTGCACATTGACAAGACTGACGCCAAATCCCGCCAGCCTTTTCATCGCCTTGTATACGGTCGTTGGAATGTCGTGGCACTTTAGATCGAGGAAAATGCGGCAGCCGCGCTCCTGCAGATTTTCAAGGATGGCAGGTCCTTCCTGATAAAAAAGCTCCATGCCCACCTTAACGAACAGCTCTTCTCCTTGAAACCGGTCCAAAAACGCATATGTTTCCTGTGCTGATGCAAAATCAAGCGCGATGATGGGCGGCGTATTGTTCATCCTTCCAGCTCCTTCCGATACACTCGTTCAACGAACGGTATCCGTATTTTTCTAAAACGCGCGGCAAATCGTCGATGATGTCGGGACAAGCAAACGGATTAACGAAGTTTGCCGTGCCGACGGCGACTGCGCTCGCACCCGCCAGCAAAAACTCAAGCACATCTTCGGCTGACTGGACGCCGCCCATGCCGATGATCGGAATGCTGACCTTTTGGCTGACTTCATGCACCATTCTGATGGCCACCGGTTTAACGGCAGGTCCTGATAATCCGCCGGTTTTGTTCGCCAAAATCGGCTTTCCCGTTTTTAAGTCGAGCCGCATCCCGATCAGCGTGTTGATCATCGTCAAACCGTCCGCTCCCGCTTCTTCTATGGCAAGAGCGATGTCGGTAATGTTCGCGACGTTCGGCGACAGCTTCACATAGACGGGGACGCTCGCAACCTCTTTCACCGCTTTCGTCAGCTCGCCGGCCATTTCCGGCTGCGTGCCGAAGGCGATGCCTCCGGTTTTCACATTGGGACAGGAAATATTCAGCTCGAGCGCATGAACGTTTGGCGCTTTGCTGATTTCTTCAGCCACCTCAACATAATCCTCGATCTGCGAGCCGGCGACATTGGCGATAATCGGTGTATCGAACTGTTCGAGCCACGGCAATTCGCGTTCCATGACAGCCTTTAAACCCGGATTTTGCAGGCCGATGGCATTAAGCATGCCGGCTTGCGTCTCGGCGACGCGCGGCGTCGGATTCCCGAAGCGCGGCTCGCTCGTCGTCGCTTTAATCATGATCGCACCGAGACGCGAAAGATCGTAAAAGTTCGCAAATTCTCTCCCGAATCCGAAGCAGCCTGAGGCCGGCATGATCGGATTTTTCAATTGAAGGCCCGGCAAATTGATTTCAAGCATCATAACAGCACCTCCTGGGCTTTGAAAACAGGACCGTCAAGGCATACCTTCACATAAGACGTTTCGCTTTCTTCCGTATGGCAGACACAGGCAAAGCAAGCGCCGATCCCGCATCCCATGCGCTCCTCCATTGACAGATATACCTCTTTATCCGGATAGCGCTGTTTTAAAGCTTTCAGCATCGGCGTCGGTCCGCAGGCCATTATGCAGTCAAACTGAAGCCCCTCGTTTTCAATGACATCTGTAACAAATCCCTTTGAACCGCGGGTGCCGTCTGCGGTTGCCACATACACCCGGCCGAAACGGCTGAATTCCTGTTCGTAAAAGACATCTTTTGCAGAAGCAAATCCTAACACATGGATCGCGTGCACCCCTCTGTTTGTCAGCTGTTTGCTCAGCTCGTAAAGCGGCGGAACACCGATCCCTCCTCCGACGAGAAGAGCCGTTTTCCCCTGTTCAAGCGATTCAGCCGGAAAACCGTTGCCGAGCGGACCGAGAACATCGAGCTGATCTCCTTCCTGTTTTAAAGAAAGGAGTCTCGTTCCTTCCCCATCTTTGCGAAAGATGATGGTCACCTGCCGGGCGGCTTTGTTGATATCAGCGATGCTGATCGGCCGCCTCAAAAGCGGCGTGAGGGAGTCTGAGACCTTGATGTGAAGGAACTGGCCGGGAGCGCCGCAAACTTCGGCAATCTCCCCTTCAAGCACCATTTGATAAATATGATCCGCGATGCACTTGTTTGAACGGACTGTCATATACCCTTTTCTCATCTGACGGCCGCCTTTTGGGCGATTTTAATCGCCGGCATATGATCGGCGCGGAAGCTCATGCTTTCAAGCACCCGCAAAATCGCTTCCGCCGTATCAAGGGATGTCAGGCAGGCAACGCCGTTTTCAACGGATTCGCGTCTGATTCTGAAGCCGTCCCTTGCCGGCTGCTTCCCTTTTGTCAGCGTATTGACGACGAACTGCGCCTCCCCGTTTCGAATGACATCAAGGAGATTTGTACCTTCTTCGCCGATTTTCCCGACGGTTTTAACAGGTACGGATGCATCTCTTAAATAGCCTGCCGTTCCTTCCGTAGCCAAGATTTTATAGCCGATCGCATGGAACCGCTTGGCGATCAACAGCCCTTCCTCTTTATCTTTATCAGCAACTGTCAGGAGAACAGAGCCGTAGTTCGGAATTTGAATGCCTGAAGCGATCAGTCCTTTATATAGCGCTTTTTCCAATGTGCTGTCTTTGCCCATGACTTCCCCGGTCGATTTCATTTCCGGTCCGAGCGTGATATCCACTCTTCTAAGCTTCGCAAACGAGAAGACCGGCACTTTCACATATACGCCTTCCTGCTCTTTTTGGAGGCCTTCTGTATAGCCCATATCGGCAAGCTTCCCTCCGAGAATCACCTTTGTTGCGAGATTGGCCATCGGAATGCCGGTGATTTTGCTGAGAAACGGCACCGTTCGGCTCGATCTCGGGTTGACTTCAAGGACGTAAACCTCATCTTTTGAAAGGACAAACTGAATGTTGAGCAGGCCGACGATGTTTAAGCCCTTTGCTAGCTTAATCGTGTATGCTTCAAGCTTTTTCTTGATGTCCTCTGAAAGGGATTGCGGCGGGTAAACGGCAATCGAATCCCCCGAGTGGACGCCCGCCCGTTCGATGTGCTCCATAATCCCCGGAATGACGACCGTTTCACCGTCAGAAATGGCATCCACTTCTATTTCTTTTCCGGTCAAATATTTATCGATCAGGACAGGGTGCTGCGGATTGATTTTTACTGCATTTTCCATATAATGGAGAAGCTCTGCTTCATGGTAGACGATCTCCATCGCACGTCCGCCGAGTACATACGATGGGCGGACAAGCACCGGATAGCCGATATTGGCTGCGATTTCAACGGCGCCTTCCACAGATGTCGCCGTTTTTCCAAGCGGCTGGGGTACCTGCAGCATTTCAAGCGTCTGTTCGAACTTGTCGCGGTCCTCGGCGCGGTCCAAATCTTCAAGGGATGTTCCGAGAATGGCGACGCCCCTTTCTGCGAGCTCGTCGGCAAGGTTGATCGCAGTCTGTCCGCCAAACTGAACGACGACGCCTTTCGGCTGCTCCAAATCGATGATATGCATGACATCTTCAACAGTAAGCGGCTCAAAGTAGAGCTTGTCGGATATGCTGAAGTCTGTTGAAACCGTCTCAGGATTGTTGTTGATAATAATGGCTTCATAGCCGGCTTCTTTAATCGCCCAGACCGAATGCACGGTCGCATAGTCGAATTCGACCCCCTGGCCGATCCGGATCGGACCGGAGCCAAGAACGATGACGCTGTTTTTGTCCGTTCTGACCGATTCGTTTTCTTCTTCATACGTGCTGTAGAAATACGGCGTCTCCGATTCAAATTCGGCCGCGCATGTATCAACCATTTTATAAACAGGCGTGATGCCTGCTTCTTTTCTAAGATCATAAAGCTTTCGTTCAGGCATCTCCCAGAGAAGGCTGATAAAGCGGTCTGAAAAGCCGAGCTCTTTCGCTTCTTTTAAAAGGCCGAGGTCGCCGCGTCCGGCTTTCAGCTTCTCTTCAAAGCGGATGATTCCCTCAAGCTTGTGGAGGAAGAACAGGTCAATTGCCGAAAATTCGTGGAGGTCGCTGACTGTGTATCCTCTTCTGAACGCTTCGGCCAGGTAAAAGAGCCGTTCGTCTCCCGCTTTTTTAATCCGTTTTTCAAGCACTTCATTCGAGATCTCACCGGCATCTTTCAGTTCCAGATGGTAGACATCCGCTTCAAGAGAACGGACCGCTTTCAGGAGAGATTCCTCCCACGTTCTTCCGATCGCCATCACTTCGCCTGTCGCTTTCATCTGCGTGCCGAGCCTGCGGTTTGCTGATTCAAATTTGTCAAACGGCCAGCGCGGTATTTTTGACACAACATAGTCGAGTGCAGGTTCGAAAGACGCGTACGTTTTTCCTGTAACAGGATTCATCATTTCGTCAAGAGACAAACCGACAGCGATTTTTGCGGCAAGCTTTGCGATTGGATAGCCCGTCGCTTTTGAGGCAAGCGCAGAAGAACGGCTGACCCGCGGGTTAACCTCGATGATGTAGTACTGAAAGCTGTCCGGGTCAAGCGCCAGCTGAACATTACAGCCGCCTTCGATTTCAAGCGCGCGGATGATTTTCAGCGAGACATTGCGAAGCATTTGGTATTCGCGGTCGCTCAGCGTTTGGCTCGGTGCTACAACGATGCTGTCCCCGGTATGAATCCCGACCGGATCGATGTTTTCCATATTGCAGACGACGATCGCATGGTCGCTCGAGTCTCTCATGACTTCATACTCGATTTCTTTGTAGCCGGCGATGCTCTTTTCAAGCAGGCATTGATGAACCGGGCTCATTTTTAAGCCGTTTTCAACGATTTCCTTCAGCTCGTCTTCGTTTGAGCAGATGCCTCCGCCTGTTCCGCCAAGCGTGTATGCCGGCCTGACGATGACGGGGAAACCGATGCGCTCGACAAACTCGCGCGCTTCGCCGAGCGAGTGGATGATCTCGCTTTCCGGAACAGGCTCATTCAACTCATTCATCAAGCTTCTGAACAAATCGCGGTCCTCCGCTTTTTGGATCGCCGCCAATTTCGTGCCGAGCACTTCGACGCCGCACTCAGCCAAGATGCCGTGCTCTGACAGTTCGACCGCCAAGTTGAGGCCCGTCTGCCCGCCCAATGTCGGCAATATGGCGTCCGGCCGCTCTTTGCGGATGATCCGTGTTAAGAATTCAAGCGTCAGCGGTTCGATATACACGCGGTCGGCCATTTCCGTATCCGTCATGATCGTCGCCGGATTCGAGTTGACGAGAATAACTTCATAGCCTTCTTCTTTTAAAGCGAGGCAGGCCTGTGTGCCTGCATAATCAAATTCCGCCGCCTGCCCGATAATAATCGGCCCCGATCCGATCACCAAAATCTTTTTGATATCTACGCGTTTAGGCATACCGCTTCCCCTTCTTTCTCTGTGGTTTCAATCATGTCTAAAAATTGATCAAATAAATGGTTTGCGTCTTCCGGCCCCGGTGAAGCTTCAGGATGGTATTGAACCGTAAAAGCCGGTTCGTGTTTATGTTTAAGCCCTTCGATTGTGTCGTCGTTTATCGCCACATGGGTCACTTCAAGCGGCGTGTTTTCAACAGACGATACGGTATAGCCGTGGTTTTGAGCCGTAATTGATACTCTGCCGGTTTCAAGCTCTTTAACCGGATGGTTGGAACCGCGGTGTCCGAACTTCATTTTCTCCGTCTTTGCTCCACAGGCGAGGGCAAACAGCTGATGGCCGAGACAGATGCCGAACAGCGGAACCTTGCCGAGAATGTTTTGGATCATCGCAATCGCTTCCGGTACGTCCGTTGGATCTCCGGGTCCGTTTGACAGCATTACGCCGTCAGGCTTCAGCTGCATCACTTCTTCTGCCGTTATATTGTGGGGAACGACGATCACATCGCATTTGCGCTTGTTCAGCTCCCTTAAGATGCCGTGTTTCATTCCGAAATCGACGAGCACGATTCGCTTCCCTCTCCCAGGGCTCGGATATGCCGTTTTTGTTGATACTTGGCTGACCTGATCGGTCGGAAGGTTCGTTTCTTTCAGCTTTTGAACCAAAGCCCCAGCATCTTCTTCAGGGCCGGCAAATACCCCTTTCAGCGTACCTGCCGTTCTGATCATTCTTGTCAGCTTTCTCGTGTCTATCCCTGAGAGTCCCGGGATGTTTTTCATTTTTAAATATTCATCAAGTGTATAAGCAGAGCGCCAGTTTGATGGAAGTTGACATAATTCCTTTACGATAAACCCTTTTACATAAGGGGTGATGGATTCAAAGTCGTCTCTGTTGATCCCGTAGTTCCCGATCAAAGGGTAGGTCAGGGTGACAATTTGTCCGCAGTATGACGGGTCTGAGAGGATTTCCTGATAGCCTGTCATCCCCGTGTTGAAGACGACTTCTCCCATGGTGTTTTCCAGGCTGCCGAATGCTTCCCCTTCAAAAATCGTTCCGTTTTCTAATATAAGACGTCTTTTCATTTTACAAGTCTCCCCTCTTGGTAAACGAGTTTTCCCTTTGCCATTGTCATAGCCGGCCAGCCGAAGCAGCTGATGCCGTCAAACGGCGTGTTTTTCCCTTTAGAAAGAAAGGTGCTTTTATCAATTTTTTCTTCGCGTTCAAGATCAATGAGCGTAATATCCGCGGACCGTCCGGCTTCAAGCTTCCCGTACGGCAGCCCGAACGCCTCGCAAGGTTTGACCGTCATATAATCGTGCAGCTGTTTCAGCGTCCATTTGCCTGTTTTGACAAAGTGCGTGTAAAGGAGCGGAAAAGCCGTCTCCAAGCCGACAATTCCAAAAGGCGCAAGGCTCATTGTCTGTTGTTTTTCTTCTTCTGTATGCGGGGCATGATCCGTTGCGATAAAATCAATTGTTCCGTCTCTAAGCCCCTCAAGGAGCGCTTCCCTGTCTTCCGGACTTCTAAGCGGCGGATTCATTTTATAATTCGTATCAAGGCCGGGAATGTCGCTGTCTGAAAGGAGCAGATGGTGCGGCGTCACTTCCGCCGTCACGCGGATTCCCGCTTTTTTGGCGTCGCGGACGACCCTGACCGATTCCTTCGTGCTGATATGACAGACGTGGTAATGGCAGCCTGCCGCTTCGGCAAGAAGCACATCCCTTGCGATGTGAACCGCTTCGCACACCGAAGGAATCCCGTTTAAACCGTTGGCTTTGGCAAATTCCCCATCGTGTACACTGCCGCCGTAGATCAGTGAATTGTCTTCACAGTGAGCGACGATCGCTTTATTAATCGAAGCCGCTTTTTTCATCGCTTCATACATCATCCCCGCCGTTTGAACGCCGACGCCGTCATCGGTAAACGCGAACGCGCCGGCGTCTTTCAGCCCTTCGAAATCGGTCATTTCCCGACCTGTTTGCCTGATGGTGATTGAAGCATACGGCAGCACTCTCACTGATGCCGTTTCGTCAATGCGGTTGACAAGCCACTCCATCTGCTCTTTCGTATCGGGGACAGGCCGGGTATTCGGCATTGCGGCGACAGTTGTAAACCCGCCTCTCGCTGCGGCTTTTGCACCTGTTTCGATCGTTTCTTTCTTCTCGCCGCCCGGCTCTCTGAAGTGAACGTGAAGGTCAACAAGCCCTGGCGAGACGAAAAGTCCATCCGCATCGATGACCGTTTCCCCCGAAGCGGCCTCAAGGCTTCCGATCTCGCTGATTGCATCGCCTTCAACCCTGATATCGCGCTGTACTTTTTCGCCTTTTTCGTCGAGCATGAAGCCGTTTTTAATTAAATAAGACATAAGCCTGATCTCCCCTTTTTTTGTTTTCGCCGTTTAGAAGCGCTCTTTTTAAAACCGCCATTCTGATATATACTCCGTTTTCCATTTGTTTGAAAATCCTCGACCGGCCGGATTCGACCAGTGCACTGTCAATCTCGACGCCTCGGTTGACAGGTGCGGGGTGCATGATGACCGCGTCTTTTTTCAAGAGCTCCGCCCGCTTGAGCGACAATCCGAATGTTTCGAGATAATCGCGTTCTGCCGCCTTTTTCTCATGCCGTTCGTGCTGAATCCGGAGAAGCATCACGACATCCGAATGTGCAACCGCTTCGTCAGGCGACACATATGTCCCGTATGGATTGTCTTCATCCCGCCATTCGTCTGGACCTGAGAAAAGAACCTTTGCTCCGAGTCTTGTCAGCACTTCGGCATTGGACCTTGCCACTCTGCTGTGCTTGATATCTCCGTGTATGGATACCGTCAGTCCGGCAAATCTGCCCCATTCCTCGTGAATCGTCATCAAATCGAGCAAAGACTGAGTGGGATGCTGACCGCAGCCGTCTCCGGCATTGATCACCGGAATGCCGACATGTCCGATGAGTTCATCGTAATAATGATCATGAGAGTGTCTGATCACACATACATCAGCGCCGATGGATTCGAGGGTCTTGACGGTATCGTACAACGATTCTCCTTTTTGTACGCTCGTTGAAACACCGTCCAGGTTCAACACATTCATGCCGAGTTTCTTTTCAGCCACTTCGAAGCTGAAGCGCGTTCTTGTGCTCGGTTCAAAAAACAGGTTGGCAGCGAACTTTCCGGAGAGAACGGAATCGGACTTGCCTTTTTTCAGCTCTCTCGCCTCTTCAATCAGCTCGTGAATATCCTCAAGACTAAGCTCATTCATTGCGGTCAAGTGTTTCATTTTTTCTCCCCCTCAGGCTTAATTTCCCGTAAAAAAACCCCAGGCCATAACGGCTTGGGGTACAGTGAATCAGAGAATGCGCTTTTTTGCACTTCTCTCTCCGCAACCCTTTCAAGCCTCTCTGGACTTCATTTAAAAGGTTTTTAAATATGCTCTTCTATTTCAATTCCGTCCTGATCTCCCTTTGATTCAGGCAGGACAAGGTTTAAAACCACTCCGACGATCGCCGCAAGCGCCATGCTTGACAGCTCAAACCCTGAGATCTTGATAAATGCGCCGCCCACTCCGATGACGAGAATGACGGATGAGATGATCAGGTTTCGCTTGTTTTCCAAGTCAATTTTATTATCGATCAGCATGCGCAGTCCGCTGGATGCGATGATACCGAACAGCAGGAAGGAAACGCCTCCCATGACTGCGGAAGGAACAGAGCTGATCAGGGCCGAAATTTTGCCGATAAATCCGAAGCACAGTGCAATGACAGCCGCTCCGCCGATGACAAATACGCTGAATACTCTTGTGATGGCGAGTACGCCGATGTTTTCTCCGTAAGTCGTTGTCGGGGGTCCGCCGATGCATGATGCAAGCATCGTTGCGACGCTGTCGCCGAAAATCGAGCGGTGAAGCCCGGGCTTCTTAATAAAATCCTGGCCGACGACCTTGCTTAATACCATTTGGTGTCCGATATGTTCTGACATTGTCACGAAAGCGACGGGCACCATGGCGATTCCGATTCCGACAGCCGCCGCGCTCGGCGTATAGTCGACAAACGGAAGCACGAAGTCCGGAACAGCAAACCATTTGGCGTCAAGAACCATCTGGAAGTCGACGATTCCCTGGGTCAGGGCGAACAAGTATCCGCCGATAATTCCGATCAAGACAGGAATCAGGCTGAAAAATCCTCTCAAGAAAATCGCGCAGATTATGGTGAGCGCGAGTGTGAATCCTGCGACGCCAAAATGCTTGGCGCTGTAGACGAGCACTTTTGCTCCCGAATCTTCATACATGGCCATATTGACAGCCGTGCTTGCCAGCCCGAGTCCGATGACGATAATGACCGGACCGACGACAACAGGCGGCAGAAGCCTCATCAGCCAGTCCGTTCCAAGCTGCTGGATGAGAAGGGCGATCAGCCCGTAGGCGATGCCTGCCATAAATGCGCCGATCATGGCCGCGCCAGGGCCTCCGGCGGCTTTTGCCGCGATAATCGGGGCAATAAATGCAAAGGATGAACCTAAGTAAGCCGGGATCTGTCCTTTTGTAATCAAGAGATACGCAAGCGTTCCAAGCCCGCTTGTAATGAGGGCCACGCCCGGGCTTAAGCCTACAAGCTTCGGCACAAGGATCGTCGCTCCGAACATGGCAAACAGATGCTGCAGGCTGAAAGATATCCAATTCAAAGGTTTTGGTACTTCTCTGACACCAAGGTTCACTTTTTTCTGACTCATATTTTTTCCTCCTGATGATCGACTCACTGTCTATGATGTCTTCATATCCTGAAATGATTTATGCCCATTAAAAAAGCCTCTTTGCTTAAATTGCGCAAAGAGGCAGACAAAGACCGCCGCACGGTAAGGCGGCTTTCTTTCGTTCCATCCCTCTTTGCAAACTCACTGGAATGCATTTAAAAAAGGATTATAGGATTATCATTCACTTTTTATAAATCGCCGCAAGGTCGCGTCCGTCAACTTCCTCCAATTGAACCATGACCTTTTCGGTTTTCGACGTCGGGATGTTTTTCCCGATAAAGTCGGCTCTGATCGGCAGCTCTCTGTGGCCGCGGTCGACAAGCACCGCAAGCTGGATGGATGAAGGCCGCCCGACATCGACGAGCGCATCCATGGCCGCTCTGACCGTCCGTCCCGTGTAAAGCACGTCATCGACGAGGATCACCTTTTGATCGGTGATGTCCGCCGGAATGTCCGCTCCTTTGACAAGCGGCTCTTTATTGGACGTTTTTTTGGAGAGATCATCCCGGTAAAGGGTGATGTCCAGCTCTCCTACGGTGACTTTGTTTCCTTCGATTTGCTCAATCCGTTCGGCAAGCCGTTTGGCCAGATAGATGCCTCTCGTTTTGATTCCGACAAGGATACAGTTGTTCATTCCTTTGTTTCGTTCAATCATTTCGTGGGCGATTCTTGTCAGCGCCCTTCTGATCGCCTGTTCGTCAAGCACAACAGCCTTTTCCTGCTCTTGCATGGCCAAACACCTCGCATCTTTTAAAGGATAAAACAAAAACCCCTTCTGCATAAAGGCAGAGAGGGGTCTTTAAACGAATTCATTGATTCGCTTGTCCGGTATCCTTCTCAGCCTCTCTGGACTGTGTTAAAGAATCTGATTTAACTGCATTTATTATTTCAAAAAAGAAAACGTCTGTCAACGTTTATTTCGAATTTTGTCGAGGAGGTTTTTCATGTCGTCAGGCAGAGGCGCCTCAAATTCAACATATTCTCCCGTACGCGGATGGTCAAACCCCAATACGCCCGCATGCAGCACCTGGCCGTTGAAATCGACCGTCTTTTTCGGTCCGTATTTCGGATCTCCCGCGAGAGGAAAGCCGATATATTTCATATGCACGCGAATTTGATGGGTTCTCCCCGTTTCAAGCTGGCATTCAACGACAGTAAAATCGTCGAACCGTTCGATTACTTCAAAATGAGTGACGGCATGCTTTCCGTTTTCCCTTGTAACCGTCATACTCTGCCTGTCTTTTTTATCCCTGCCGATCGGCGCGTCGATCGTCCCGTGGTCATGCGGGATGACGCCGTGGACGAGCGCGGTGTATTTTCTCGTTACTGTTTTGTTGACAAGCTGGTTCACGAGCGACTCATGCGCCATGTCGTTTTTGGCAACCATCAACAGGCCTGAAGTGTCCTTATCAATCCGGTGGACGATCCCCGGTCTCATCACGCCGTTGATGCCTGACAGGTCGTCACAATGCGCCATCAAACCATTGACTAGCGTCCCTGTCAAATGGCCGGGAGCCGGATGAACGACCATTCCCCGCGGCTTGTTGACGACCAGTACGTCCTGGTCCTCATAATAAATATCAAGATCCATCGGTTCAGCCGTGACATCCAGCGGTTCCGGTTCGGGAACCTGGACTGACACCGCATCCCCTTCCTGAACTTTATAATTGGCTTTCACCGCATTTCCGTTAACCAGCACACGGTCTTCTTTAATCCACTGCTGTACTTGAGTCCGCGACCAATCCGCTTCAACTGCGGTCAAGTACTTGTCAATCCGTTCACCTTTATGTTCTTCATGAACGGTCATATCATAATGCTCCATGTTACAGCTCCTTCTTCTTCTTTCCGTCTAACAGCATTTGTATAAATAAGAGCAGGACTCCGATGCATAAAGATGAATCGGCAATGTTGAAAATCGGATAGTGATAATTGACGATCGTCACGTGGATAAAATCGACAACTTCTTGTCTGAACACGCGGTCGATGAAATTGCCGACAGCACCGCCAAGCATCAAACCGAGAGCGATTCCGAGCAGGATTTGTCCTTTTGCATGTTTTTGAATGTAGTATACAATGCCGATGATCACCACCGTCGTAATGATGTAAAAAAACCACATCTGCCCGGCCAAAATGCCCCATGCCGCACCTGTATTCCTGTGCGACGTAATCTGAAAGAAGCCATCGATGACGGGGATGCTTTCACCGTACTCCATTTTGCTGACGACCAGCCATTTTGTAAATTGATCGATACCGATAATGAGCAGCGCAATTATGTAATAAGGCACAAACCGTTCCTCCAGTTTCTGTTTCTCTTCATTTAAGCATTTTAACAAGAAAAAGAAAAGGAGTAAAGGAATATTCATTGACATCCTGCAAGAGGGCAAATGCCCTCCCCTCTTGCAGAATGTTATGAGTAGAGCGCCCGGTTGAACGTTTCATCCGTCTCAGCCCAAATAGGAAGCGTCTTTTTTTCAAATTGGGCATGATATAAAAAATCGTTCGCAGTGCGCGCCGTCGGCAGAATAGCCATCTTTGCCAGCGGAATAGCCTGATTTGTTTCTTCGCAAATGCCGTATGTTCCGTTTTCGATTTTTGAAAGGGCCAAAAGCACGTCCTGAAGCTCTTCTTTTACATGATACATAAGTGTTGCCTGCTGATACGAACTGATGCCCTGAGAATCCTGCTGAAAAAAGGAGTATTCAAAAAGCCTTGCTTCCAACTCTTCCTTCATTTGAAGAAGTTCGGTATGAATTGCCGCCAGCTGCTCGTTCACGCCTACATCAACTCCTGCTCTTATCGTTTGTGACCTTAGTGTTACCGACAATGCCGGTATCCAAGCCCAAAAGATTTTTCCTGACGTACAAAACGATGTCAGCAATGGCATCCTTACTGCGGACTTTCACAGGATGTGGCGGCGGCGTTCAAGCAGGTTAGCTGCCGATCCTTTTTATTTACTTAGCAGGCATGACAGCAAATGATAAGGTTTGGCGGCATGCTAAAAGCGGTTCGGAAAAACTCCGAACCGCTTCATGGTTAATTTTGATAATACGTCTTCACAATTCCAGCACAGCGAGGGCAGAGTTCCGGATGATCGGGATCCTCGCCGATTTCTTTGGAAACCATGCGGCACCGCTCGCAAGTCTCGCCTTCTGCCTGAGCAACGACGATTTTTCCTGTTTCAAACGACTGCGCATCCTCAGGCGCATCGGCTTCCGTTCCGCCGATGGCAAGCTCCGACACGATGAACAGCTGTTTGACGTCTTCCTTGATTGAAGAAAGCAGCGCTTTAGCTTCTTCATTCGGATACAGCGTCAAGCTGGCAACCGAAGATTTTCCGATGATCTTTTCATTCCGTGCTGTTTCAAGCGCTTTAAGAACATCGTCGCGCAGCTTCATGAAGCTGTCGAACTTCTCTTCCGTCTCTTTTGCATTCGGAATGTCTCTTGTTTCCGGCATATCTGTAAGCTGCACGCTTTTTTCCGATACGAATGTGAAGTGGCTCCACATTTCGTCCGCAGTATGCGGCAGAATCGGCGCGATCAGCTTGACAAGCGCAAGCAGCGTTTCGTAAAAAACGGTCTGCATGCTGCGGCGGTCTTTATGATCGGCGTGTTCAATATAAACGACGTCTTTAGCAAAGTCCATATAGAATGAGCTGAGCTCGATCGCACAGAAGTTGTGGACAGCATGGTAAATGACTGCAAAATCGTATTCTTCATACGCTTTTTTGACTTTTTCAATGAGGCTGTTCAGCTTGATCAAAATGTACTGATCGACTTCTCTCAGATCTTCCACAGCGATTGCATCTTTCGCCGGGTCAAAATCAGCAATGTTTCCGTGAAGGAAGCGGAACGTGTTGCGGATCTTCCGGTACACTTCTGCGACTTGCTTTAAGATCGCGTCAGACACGCGGACATCTGCCTGATAGTCGACAGACGCAACCCACAGCCTTAAAATATCTGCCCCGAACTGGTTCATGATTTTTGCAGGAACAACGACATTGCCGAGTGATTTACTCATTTTGCGGCCTTCTCCGTCAAGAGCAAAACCGTGCGAAAGCACGCCTTTATAAGGTGCTTTGCCTGTTACGGCAACCGCTGTCGAAATCGATGAGTTAAACCAGCCGCGGTATTGGTCAGATCCTTCCAGATACAAGTCGGCAGGTCTTACAAGACCTTCGCGCTCTTCCAGTACGGCCTGATGAGACGAACCTGAATCAAACCAGACGTCCATGATGTCCTGCTCTTTTGTAAACTTGCCGTTCGGGCTTCCAGGGTGAGTAAAGCCTTCCGGAAGCAGTTCATTCGCTTCTTTTTCAAACCAAATGTTCGAACCGTGCTCCCTGAATAGTTCAGAAACGTGGTTGATCGTTTCGTCCGTGATGATCGGCTCCCCGTTTTCCGCATAAAATACCGGAATCGGCACGCCCCATGCGCGCTGTCTTGAAATACACCAGTCGCCGCGGTCGCGGATCATATTGTAGAGGCGTGTCTCGCCCCATTCAGGCACCCATTTAGTTTCTTTAACCGCTTCAAGAAGCTCGCCTCTAAAGTCTTTGATGGAAGCGAACCATTGGGCGGTTGCACGGAAAATAGTCGGTTTTTTCGTTCTCCAGTCGTGCGGATAGGAGTGAGTGATGAAATCAAGCTTCAGCAAAGCGCCTTTTTCTTCGAGCTGTTCTGTAATCGGCTTGTTGGCCTGATCGTAAAACAGTCCTTCAAAACCAGGGGCTTCGCTCGTCATATGTCCTTTTTCATCAACCGGACAAAGCACGTCAAGCCCGTATTTTTGACCGATGATAAAGTCGTCTTCCCCGTGTCCTGGAGCGGTATGAACGCAGCCTGTACCGGCATCTGTTGTTACGTGTTCGCCGAGCATCACAAGCGAATCTCTGCCGTATAGAGGATGAACTGCGACGATATGTTCCAAATCTTTACCTTTAACAGTCTGAACGACTTCATGATCTTCAAAGCCGATCGCTTTTGCCACGCTTTCAATCAATGCGCTTGCCATCACGTAGCGCGCGCCGCCGGCAGCAACGACGCTGTACTCCAGTTCAGGATGTACGGCGATGCCGAGGTTGGCCGGGATTGTCCACGGCGTTGTCGTCCAGATGACAATCTTTTCGCCGTTTGTTAATACGCCTTTTCCATCCTTTACATCAAATGCAACATAGATAGACGGAGAGCGTTTATCATGGTACTCGATTTCCGCTTCAGCCAGAGCAGACTCACTTGAAGGAGACCAGTAAACCGGCTTCTTCCCTTTGTAAATATAGCCTTTTTTCGCCATTTCGCCGAATACTTTAATTTGCTGCGCTTCAAACTCAGGCTTAAGCGTCACGTATGGATTTTCCCAATCTCCTCTGACACCGAGCCGCTTAAATTGCGCTTTTTGGCCTTCGATTTGCTGCCATGCATATTCTTCGCAAAGTTTGCGGAATTCGGCAACTGTCATTTCTTTGCGCTTCACTTTTTTGTTCTTCGTGAGCGCTGTTTCAATCGGCAGGCCGTGTGTGTCCCAGCCCGGAACGTACGGCGCATGATAGCCGCTCATCGATCTCGAACGGACGATGAAATCCTTCAGTACTTTGTTAAGCGCATGCCCCATATGAATATCGCCGTTCGCATACGGCGGTCCGTCATGAAGCACGAACATCGGCCGGCCTTCGGTACGTTTCTGAACGAGGCTGTAAATGTCCATATCCTCCCATTTCCCCTGGATTTCAGGTTCGCGGTTCGGCAGGTTTCCTCTCATCGGAAAATCTGTTTTCGGCATTAAGAGCGTGTCTTTATAATCCATTACCATTCCTCCAAAACATCTTTTCTAAAACAAAAAAAGCCTTTTCATCCCATAAGGGACGAGAAGGCTTTGATCTCGCGGTACCACCCTTTTAGACAAGCCGATTCGGCTTATCCGCTCAAACATCGTAACGTGATGGGACGTCCTTTCCTACTGGACGGTTCAGAAAGGAAACTTGAGGGCTGATACACAACGATTCCAACAATCCCGGGCTTACACCGCCCCCGGGTCGCTTTCATTGTTTTCAGGAATCAATGTCTGTCCCTCTCAAACGTTTTTCACTCAATTTATGAACGTATTATATGCGAACAGATGACGGTATGTCAAGATTGCAAACGAAAATCTATTCCTTTTCATCCATTACTGCGTCTACTTCGTATTCAAGCAAATGATCCCAGTCATCGTTTTTCAACAGGTCAAGCTGCGCTTCGATCAGCATTTGGAAACGGGTTCTGAACACTTTTGACTGCTTTTTCAGCTCTTCGATTTCCATCGCGATCTTTCTCGATTTTGAAAGAGACTCATTAATGATCCGATCAGCGTTTTTCTCAGCTTCACGGATGATGAGCTTCGCTTCTTTCTCGGAATTGCGCTTTACGTCTTCTGCCGCTTCCTGTGCGACAAGGATCGATTTATTCAACGTCTCTTCGATGGTCGAAAAATGGCCGAGACGCTCGTCAAGCTCGTTCACCTTTGTTTCAAGCTCATTTTTTTTGCGCAGAATGATCTCATAATCCTTCCTCACCTGGGCCAGGAATTCGTTCACTTCATCTTCATCATAGCCGCGGAACGCTTTCGTAAATGTTTTATTATGAATGTCATTTGGCGTCAAAGGCATGCTGCCCACCTCCATTTTTTTCTTTATGTACACTTGTCCTAGTCAACATTATAAAGCAAAATTCGACCGGGCGGAGAAAAAACTGTTAAAACGCGTCATTTTTGTTTTTCAAACGTCAATCTCCATTTGCCCTTCTTCGTTTTGCCGTCAATGTTTTTCATTCTGAAGCGGCCAAATCCCCGGATCGAAACCATATCCCCTTCAGCCAGTGCATATGAAGGGTCTTCGATGACTTTCCAGTTCACTTTCACGAGGCCGTTTTTCACAAGAACCTGTGCTTTCTGCCGGGATTGCCTGCTCATTGCCGAGCAAATCGCATCAAGCCTCAAAGATGAAACCGTATCATCCCTTATTTCGACATCCTGCTCCGGTACTTTAAGCTTTGAAAGCGGAATTTTTTCAAGGGAAACTTTCACCTTGCCGATTTGTGTCAGCTGGGTGAAAACAAAATCAGCGACTTCTTCCGAACAGATAAACTGCCATGTTCCGTCCGAAAAGATCAGATCGCCGAACTTTTGGCGCTTCAATCCGATGCCCATCAATGAGCCGAGAAGCTCGCGATGCTCGATGGAGGCAAATTTTTGCGGGTAGATGACTTCCCAGGCTTGAAGCTGAAAATCTTCGGCAGACGGCTCGGCATATTCGGGGAACAGCACAGCCCGCTTTCGTTCAGCCTCAGGGAACCCCCCGAAAAATTCAAGCCTCACTTCGTCCGACTGACCGATGACAGACTGCAGGATCACCTGTTCCCGCGGATCCAAAAAATCGGTCAGCTTCATCCGGTACTGTTCCGCTACGATTCTTTTCCACTCAAGAGCCTGGTCGATAAACGGCTCTTCGTCTTTTCTGAAATGCTGGTAAATATCGCTCATTGTCTTTCCTTTCTATGTAAAGAGGCCTGGCTACAGCCAAGCCCGATACTCGGCCCGCAAAGATTGAAGGCACACTCATGAAAAGCGGCGCCGCTGCCGCCGGCAAGTCCTTACGGGAAATCGGCATGATCTCAATTAAAAAGCGCCGAGCATTCTGAAAACCGCAAGAAGCCCTGCATCTGCGAATTTCAGGACGAAAATCGCCACAATCGGAGAAATATCAATCATCCCGAGCGGAGGAATGATCCTTCTGAACGGTTCGAGATAAGGCTCGCAAAGTGAAGCAAGCACCCGGCCGAATGAAGATTCCCTTGCATTAGGCACCCAAGACATAAAAATGTAAATAATGAGCGCAAAAGAATAGACGGTTAAAAGCGTGCTTAAAATTTGATAAAGTAGGATCATCTGCGATTTACCACCTCTGATGTTCTTCTTCTATGAGCTCGGAAATCGTGCCGGAAACATCGACGTTCTCAGGCGTGCATAAAAAGATGTCCGCTCCGATCCGCTGAATATCGCCGCCGAGAGCATATACAGTTCCGCTCAAGAAATCAACGATTCTTTTCGCCTGATCGTGCTGGATGCGCTGCAGGTTCACGACGACGGCGCGTCGGTTTTTGATATGGTCTGCGATTTCCTGGGCTTCCGCGTACACCCGAGGCTCACTTAACACTACTTTAGAAGATTTCTGAACGCTTTGCAAACTTACGACATTCTGCTTCCCAGCCGCTTTAGACTGGTAGGCGGTTCTGTCTTTTGATTCATGCTCTTCAGGGATTTCCTCCCTGTCTGTTTCAATATACTCGTATTCGTATTCCTCATCATCCAAGGAAAAAAAGTTTTTAAATTTGTTTTTCAAACTCATGATTGTCCACCTCCAGTTTCATTTCCGACTAAGGAAGATCCGATTCTGACGAATGTCGCGCCTTCCTCGACTGCGATCGCATAGTCGTTAGACATACCCATCGAAAGCTCGCTGCACGGAGCGTTCCATTGATCAAGGCCGCGCACCTCGTCGCGCAGCTCTCTCAGCAAGCGAAAACAGCTTCTGATTGCCTTCTCATCATCCGTAAAAGGAGCCATCGTCATTAATCCCGCGATCCGAATGTTTTCGTATCCAGACAGTTTTTTTACAAAAGGAAGAACTTCTTCTTTTGCCATGCCGTGTTTTGAAGGTTCAAGGGATGTGTTGACCTGGACAAAACAGTCAATCGGTTTTTTTGCCCTCTTTTGAATTTCATCGGCCAGTGAAAGCCTGTCTAAAGAATGGATATATGAGACATGATCGATGATTGCTTTTACCTTTCTCGTCTGCAGGGTTCCGATAAAATGCCATACCGGTTCGCTGTCTTTCAGAACGTCGAGCTTGTGAAGCAGCCCGGTATCACGGTTTTCACCCAAATGCCTGATTCCTGCATCCAGCGCTGCCTGCGCCCGTTCCGGGGAAACATATTTCGTGACAGCGATGACGGATATTTCGTCGGGCGTTCTGCCCGCTTTGATACACGCTTCGTTGATCCTGTCATTTATATGTCGTAAATTGCTTTTTACATCCACCTGTAAGCTATACCTCCTTTAATCCGATGAAGGACATCATCCGTCCGGTTTTTCCCCGGTCTCTCCGATGGGAGAAAAACAGTGAACGCTCGCAGCTCGTACAAAGGGAACTCACTTCGATCTGGCCGTTTGGAATTCCGGCGTGTACAAGCAGCTGCCTGTTCACTTCTTTTAATTCGAGACGGTACTCCCCTTCTTTTATCGTCAAAAAGGCTTTGTCTTCTTGCTGAAGAGGAAGATTTCTGATTTTGTCTATTACATGATCGTCGACAGTGTAGCAGCACGAACCGATCGCAGGCCCGATCACGGCACGGATGTCTGCGGGATTCGACCCTTCCCGCCTGATCCACGTGTCAACCATGCTGGCGGCGATCCCAAGTGCGGTGCCTTTCCAGCCCGCGTGAGCGATGCCGACCAGCGAGCGGACCGGATCGTAAAAATAAACGGGAACGCAGTCGGCAAAGCAAAGCGCCAAAAACAGGTTTGGCCTGTCTGTATAAAGTCCGTCCGTAGCCTTCAGCGCCGTATCGTATCGGAAAGCGCCGCTGGCGCGATCGCCATCCGTCACTTTATGAATCCGGTCTTCATGCGTCTGATCAGCAAATACCCAGTCGTGCAGATCTGTTTTTAGGATGTCGGCAACCTTTTTTCTGTTATTGATGACATGCTGTTCATGATCCTGAACGTGCAGCCCTGTATTCAATGAGTGAAAAGGCGGTTCGCTTTCTCCGCCGTTTTTTGTCGTAAATCCGGCTGTGACGGCTCCGCCGGTTTCCGCCGTCTGATTCCATTCCTCAATCAAAAGCATTGACGGAGCATCAAGACGAAAGGGGTTATATGTATTCATGGTGATCAGCCTTTCGACAAACATCGTAGTCTTTCATCATATCGCTCCTATTTTAACACATCTTGATGCATTCGTTTAGTTTCGTTTCAAAAAACTAAACGAAATGTATTGTTTGCAACATTTATCCCTGCTTTTGCAGACGTTCTCATCGTTCACAACATTTTGAAAAAAGCAGGCGGATAAAGGTCCGCCGATTGATCAGGCAGCATCTGATTGTGCTAGATCAGCTTAAACGCACAAGAATCACATCTTCTCCAATTTTAACAATATTTCGCCACGGAATGACGATTTCCTCTTCTTTTCCGAAAAATCCGAAAACTTTCCCCGTTCCTCCGATGACGATCGCCTGTATTTTGCCTGTCGTTACATTTATATCGATATCGCCGATGCTGCCGAGCTTTTTTCCGTTTGATACGTTAACGACATCTTTTATCTGGAAATCAGAAATATTCATCATGTCCACCGCACGCCTCCTCTGATCAAATGTCCTTTTAAGATTATATGAAAGGCAGTCCTTTATTTAGACTGCCTTTTCAGTGGTTTATTTCGTTTTTTTCCTGCCGGCTAAAATATCGAGATGGACGGTCATAACAGCGGATTCCTTCTTTAGAAAGGCATTGATCCGCTCCTTTCGCGCGCGCCATGATAAAGGCGTCATCTTGATGAGCGGCGGGAGCTGGATTCGGTCTAAACGTTTGCTGTAGGCGATCTCCGTTCTGTCGATCAGATCAAAATGAGACGCGAAGCGCTCAGCCGTATCCTCGCTCGTATAGGCTTGTTTGTCCGAGCCGTCGTACAAAAATCTCCTCAGTTCTTTCAGATGGCCGCTTCTCGGAATCACTTTCAAAACGATGCCGTCATCCGATAACAGCCGCTCGAATTCCGCGTAATTAGAAGGCGACAATATATTGAGGATCGCGTCGAATGAACGATTCCGAAACGGTGCGGCAGCCAGATCGGCGACACACCAGATCGCCTCTCTTTCTTGCTTAGCCGCCGATACAATCCCGGCTTTCGCCAAATCCAGCCCGACTCCAAGGACAGGCGTTCCGAAACGCGCTTCTAGCGTTTCAGCGATTCGCGTCAAATGCGAACCTTCCCCGCAGCCGGCATCGAGGATCCTGACAAAATTGCAAAACGGCAGGCCGGCTTGTTTAAGACGGTCTGTCAACGCGCCTCTCATCGGTTCAAAAAAGCCGGCGGCTGCTAACATTCTTCTGGCTTCAAATAAATCTATATCATATTTAACAGAAGGAGAATGCGTCGCGACATTGACATACCCTCCTTTTGCGATATCAAACGTATGTCTGTTTGAACATATAAGGCTTTTTAACTCGCTGATCGCCATGTTCGCGGCGCATAGCGGGCACTGAAACATCGTTTCATGCTCCTTCATAAGCGCTGCTCTTTTTAATTTTTTATTCATCATTGTTACACCTCATTCATTCGTATTTAGATCAATGAAAAAGGCATAGACAAATAAACCCGCTCCTTCGGCATTTTTAAAGCCATAGGTGTGGATGGGCTAAGCGTTTGTCTATACCTTTCATTATCTGTAGCGAATGAATTGAATGATCATAATGATGAACTCCCCTAAAACATGACGTTCTTTATTATCTTACCAGCTTCTTTAAGATGATGAAAGCTGAAAAAGAGCCTCCATAATAGAAGGAGGCTCCCAAACACATCCGAAGCTTTAAACATTGAGGTTTGCAGTTTTTTTCTTGGACAAGTACGGCCGATCTTCCGTCCATACCGCCTGGACGGGCATATCGAAAAATTCGGACAGAACCTCGCCGGACATCATCTCTCTTGTCTTTCCCAACGCAAACACTTCCCCTTTTTTTAACAGCAGGGTTTGGCTGAAAGCGGGGAGAATTTCTTCTGCATGGTGAGTAACGTAAAGCATGGACGGCGCACTGTCTTTCTTGGCAATTTGTTCAACCGTATCCAGCACCTGCTCCCTCGCGATAAAATCTAGACCGGTGACAGGTTCGTCGAGAATCAGCAGCTCAGGATCGGCCATCAAGGCCCTTGCGATCAGCACCTTTTGCTTTTCTCCCTGGGAGAGCGTTTCATATCTCCTGTCCGCATAGCGGATGGAGCCGAATTCCTCCAAGAGGGCGACCGCTTTCTCTCTGACAGACTGTGAAGGCGATTCATAAAGGCCGATCGAAGCGAAGGCGCCGCTTAAAACAATTTCAAATGCACTGTCTTCAGGATAAAGCTTCTGCTGCAGGGCGGCTGAAACAAGGCCGATTTTTCGCCGAAGCTTCTCGCCAAGCTCCGTTTTTCCGAATTCGCGCCCTAACACGGTGACTTTTCCTATTGTCGGAAAATAATAAGCGCACAGCATATTGAGCAGTGCGGTTTTGCCGGCTCCGTTCAATCCGTATAACGCCCAGTGCTCCCCCTTTTCCACCGTCCAATCAATATCCTTTAATATCCACTCTCCGTTTCGTTTTAGTGAAGCATGCTCAAGCTGCAGAACCACTTAAAATCCCCCTTTTTTTATGTAAATATTCTGATAAATTAAAATATAATTCTTTTATTATAGCTTATATATTTAATAAAGTGAATGAGAGATTTTCCATTTTTAGCATGTGAAAAGCCGCAGATTGACTGCGGCTTAGTGAATGTTCTTATTCATTTGTTTAATGGCGGCTTTTTCCAGCCTTGAGACCTGGGCTTGGGAGATTCCGATCTCATCAGCGACTTCCATTTGCGTCTTGCCTTGGAAGAAGCGTTTTCTGAGGATCATTTTTTCCCGTTCATTCAGCCGTCTCATGCCTTCTTTTAAGGCGAGCTCTTCGATCCATTGCGAATCCTTGTTGCGCTCATCGCTGATTTGATCCATGACATAAATCGGATCTCCTCCGTCATTGTAAATCGGCTCAAACAAAGATACAGGATCTTGAATGGCGTCAAGCGCAAAAACGATTTCTTCATGGGACACTTCAAGCTCTTTAGCGATCTCCTGAGCAGTCGGCTCCCTGCTTGTCTCACTGATCAGCCGTTCTCTCACTTGCAGCGCCTTGTACGCGATATCCCTGAGTGACCGTGAGACGCGGATCGGGTTGTTATCGCGCAAATATCTGCGGATTTCTCCGATGATCATTGGTACAGCATATGTTGAAAACTTAACATTGTGGCTCAGGTCAAAATTATCAATTGATTTCATTAGTCCGATGCAGCCGACTTGGAATAAGTCATCAACATATTCTCCTCTGTTGTTAAACCTTTGAATGACGCTTAAGACAAGGCGCAAATTGCCGTTAACAAGCTTTTCTCTCGCTGTTGTGTCTCCTTCATCCTGCATTTGCTTGAATAACTTTCTCATCTCTTCGTTCTTCAGTACGGGCAGTTTTGATGTATCAACCCCGCAGATTTCAACTTTATTCCTCGACACTTTTTTCCCTCCCTACAGGAGCTGCTGTACAAAGTTCAGTATCTCCTCGGGTGGGAAAAATATGCATCGTTAATTTCCAAAAATAAGAAGATCGAGCCGAAAACCCTTGACTGTCAATGCTTCAAATTTCATAAAAAAATTAAACCATCTTGTTGAATTCTTTTCGGAGCCTTTTAATAATTCTTTTTTCAAGTCGGGAAATATATGACTGGGAGATCCCGAGCATATCGGCAACGTCTTTTTGTGTTTTTTCTTCCCCTCCGACAAGCCCGAAACGGAGCTCCATGATCTGTTTTTCTCTGTCATTGAGCTGTTCAAGCGCTTTTTTCAGCAGCTTCTTGTCAACGTTTGCTTCGATGTCTTTTGTAATAATGTCGTTTTCTGTTCCGAGCACATCTGAGAGAAGCAGCTCATTTCCGTCCCAATCGATGTTCAGCGGTTCGTCGAATGATACCTCTGAACGGATTTTATTGTTTCTTCTTAAATACATCAAAATTTCATTTTCAATGCATCTGGAAGCATATGTAGCCAGTTTGATTTTTTTCTCGGGATTAAACGTATTCACCGCTTTGATGAGCCCGATCGTGCCGATGGAGATTAAATCCTCGATATTGATTCCTGTATTTTCAAATTTTCTCGCGATGTACACGACCAGTCTGAGATTTCGTTCAATCAAAATCGCTCGTGCCGCCTGATCACCGTCAGGCAGCTTATGGAGAAGCACCTGCTCTTCATCTTTTGACAATGGCGGGGGAAGCGCCTCGCTTCCGCCGATATAATAAATTTCGTCGCTTTTCAGCCCCAGTTTCATTAAAAGTTTGTACCATAGATAGGTTAACCTTAATTTTAGTTTTTTCATCTTCCTCCCCCTTCTAAATAAACGTCTTCAGGAGTATGATAATGTAACAGACTTCAAGTTTAAGAAACGTGTTTGACCGGGTTTCCGGCCAGCATTTTCGGATGGACGATGGCGTCAAATTCGCCGTCAGCGGAAAGCGGTGATGTGCTGATGCCAATCAGGCATTTCGGCGCTTCAATCACTTCTCTTTCCGTACAAACGAGCACATGATCCGGCTTTAAGCAGAGCAGAAACTGATGCTGATGGCCGACCCCGCGGTACGGAATCAGGCGGATCCGCCCGATATACGGCAGTGCTTCATCCAGTTTCCCGACGGCATCAAGCGGGCTCATTTCCTTGATGGTCACACTTGCCTCTTCTCCCAATACAACTTTCAATTTTTCAATATTGACGATCATGACGGGCGTTTTTGTGATTGGATCGTAGAGCTGGTTTCCGGAGTCAATCAATCCGGTGAAATGAAGCGTATGTTCACCAATGCAGGCCTCTAGGCGGACGCGTTCTTCGTATTGAATTTTCTTCGCTTCAGCATCTTCAAAACGCTTTTTTGAAAACAGCCATACAGCCGCAAAACCCACACAGACAAACAGCCAGCTGACGGGGTCTCCAAAACCGGACCAATTCGTCATAAAGACGCCGTTTTCCATGATCGAATCCGTTTCAAGCAAAGAATGCGCTCCGATAATCCCTCCTCCCATTAAAAAAGTGGCAAAATAAAAAGAAAACAAATTCTGCAAAAAAAACCGGAACCGCTTAAAACCAAATGCCACAAGAACGATCACAACCGAAAACGACAGTTTGCCGGCAGGATGAAGGACGTACGGTGAAAAAGGTGTAAACATAAACAGAACGATGCTTGACGCGACAAATGCCCCTAGGATCAGCCTCCGCTTTTTAACCCTTCGCTTTAAAATAAATGCGGTCATCATTAAAAGCAGCAAGTCAAAACAAAAGTTTAACAGCCATATCGCATCTAAATAGATTTCCACATCCTTCCCCTTTCTGCGGCTCGGTGACCTTAGTGTTTGTTTTCCTAAGTATAAATCAAGCCCAAAGGTAAAGTCTGTCAATTAATGTTGCGTAAATCGTACATTTTTTGAAGTTTTCGTACTGAATTTGTCGATCGTAAAACGAAAAAAACGCTGCCATTAAAGACAGCGTCTTTTCACCTTTATTTCAGCTTTTCATTGATATACAGCTTGCCTTTTGCCGTTTGTCTCGTTTCATTGCCGTAATCATCTCTGACGATGACCTCGATTTCCGCTCCTTTTGCTTTTGCAGTTGAAGTAGCGGTCCAATATCCTTCATATTTTCCTTTTGAGACTTCTCTGATCGGCAGCTCCGTTACGTTTTGGGCAGCGGTTTTGAAATTGGTCAGCGGCATTCTGATCACAAAGACAGCATCCAAATCAGCGGCGCTTTCAAACTCGATTTTCACGGTTTCTCCCGTTTTGAGCTCGAGATCTTCGGCCGGTTTCAAGCCGGTGATTTGCGGCGCTTCAAAGTTGACATCTACCGTGACCTTTTTGGTCGTTTTGTTGCCTGCCGCATCCGATGCCGTTACTTTGATTTCATTTTTGCCGTTGTCAAGCATAATCCTTGCAGAATATTCGCCATTGTCAACAGCTGCTTTTTTGCCGTTTACATGAACAGATTCTAAGTGATCGTCTGATACTGTTCCTTTCACGGTGACGGTCTCTTTATTGAGTTTTGAGCCGCTTTCCGGCGTGTCGATTGTAAGCTTCGGCTTTTTCTGGTCAAGGACGATCCGGACCGGTTCTGAAGCATCAGTCGTTCCGGAAGCCGATGACGATTTCGCGGTGATGACATTTTCCCCTTTATTCAACGGTATTTCTTTTGAGAAAGTGCCGTCTGCCGCCGTTTCCGCTGTTCCGGCTTCTTCATCCCCGTTAAAGAGATGAACGGTCGTATTCGGCGAGGATGTCCCTTCAATGACAGCGTTCTTTTGGTTGGTGATGAATCCGTCTTTAGGAGACGTAATCACAGGCACCGACAATTCATAGTCGACCAAAGCGCGGATCATAAAGTTGCCTTGGTCTGATGGCGCTTTTGACCATGAGCCGTCCGTATACTGCCAGTTGCGGCCGGAATATTCTCCGTCTTCGTCTGTAGCAAGTCCAGGTGAGTTGGCCAGATCCTCTGTCTGGACGTATACGAGGTAAAAGTCTTTTCCGACGATGATGCCTTCGTCACCTAAATCAACGGTCGTCCATTCGCCTGTGCGGAGCGCTTCAGCCTTGAACGGGCCGGCGATTTTTTTGCCCGGAGAGCCTTTTTCACCCGAAGCATCATAGACCTCTACTGCAAAATCAGTGCCGCCCGGATCAGGGAATTCTGTATCCCAGAATTTAAACAAACCGCCTTTCAGCATGGCTTTTTCCTGCCCGTTTTCAAGCGTCATTTTAACGGCCAGCCCGTTGCCGGATTCATAGAAAGCCCAGGCGTTTTCCCCGGTTCCGTCATCATAGCCTATTTCCCCCGGATAGCCGATGAAAGGATCGAGCTCGATATCTTTCGAGACATCGCCTTTTAAATCAACGGAAAACTCGCTGCTGTAATATCCGTTTGCAGAGACCTTTACCGTATACGAGCCTTCATAGGCCGTTAATGAATAGCTTCCGTCATCATCCGTCTGGACTGGTTTTACAGCTGCATCTTCAACGATATACAACTTTGCATGCCGGACGGGTTCGCCCGTTTTTTTATTTTTTATCGTTCCGGTGAGCGTCCCTTTTTTTAGTTCTTTTAAAACAAAGTCTGCCGTTGTTGTCTTGTCGGACTCGATTTTTACGGTTTGGGCGGTTGATTCATATCCGTACGCTTCCGCTTTCAGCGTATAGGTTCCAGGTGCATGAGCCAAGCTGTATGCGCCTGTTGCCTGGTTGGAATATGTCGATTTGCCCGTTTCCAGCACGCTGACCTGAGCGCGCACCGGAAGAACCGCAGGAGCTGCTTTTTTCGTTTCGGTTTTTTCCTGAAGGGCTTCTGCCGGTTTTGCTTTTTTCGGATCAATCATTCGTTTCTTTGTTTTCTTATCCTTCATTTTGGCCGGCTGTTTTTCAACGCCCAATCGTTTTTTCGTACCGGCGCTCTTCACTTCCTTGACAAGCGCTACATCATCGATGTACAGCCCGTCACCTTCAATGCTGTCGTCAGATTGAAGGTTGAACATGACCTTAATCGTCTGTCCCCCGTATTCCGACAAATCGATCTGTCCGTCTTTCCATTCTGATGTCTTGCCGCTGTACTCGGCAGCCGGGATCCATTCACCTTTTCCTTCAGGCTGTACGTAAACGAAGCCGTAATCAAAGTCCTCTTCAATATCGTGCCAATATTTGTATGTGAGATAAAGCTTTTGATTTTTTGGAACGCTGACAGGAGGCATGAGAAGATTCATATTAGCCGAACTTTCATACGGCCCTGTCAGATTTGTTGCGAATACGTTTTTTCCCGATGCTGCGGCGTTCGGGCCTGACTGAGGAATTCCGCGCTCCCATGAATTCTTCACGCCTGATGTGAGCCAGCCGCTGGCGGAATTCTCGAAATCTTGTTTATACCCTGTTGTCACAGCCGGGGAAATCGGGACTTCGTACACTTTGGATTCCGTTTTGTTGCCTCCGAAATCGGTGACAATCCACTTGTAGGAAAGGGTTTTCCCTTCAGAAACAGTTACAGCCGCCTCGTACGTTCCTTTTTTATAGTCGCCGGAAGTTTGTTTGGCAGCGATCGTCTCCCAATCGGCGTCATCTGTTTTATAGCTCAATTTGACCGATATGATGCTGACATCGTCTTCTACATCAGCTTTAAGAGGCGTTTCCGAGCCTGAGTAAATTTCGGTGATCTCTTGATGGTTTAAGGCCGGCGGACTTTTGTCTTCGCCTTCTTTTCCGACTTGTCCTTCCGCTCTGCCCAACCCGCCTGTCACAGCGGACACTGCGTCAAACACGTTCACGAGTCCGTGGCCGTATCCGTTGTTCGGCGATTCGGTAAATTTGCTGTCTGTGAGCGGTGTTGCAGTTTCCATCAAAATCTTTTCGGTCTCATCAACAGTGATCGACGAATCGGCTTGCTTGATAAGAGCGGCGGCGGCTGCGACATGCGGGCCAGCCATTGAAGTGCCGTCCCAGCCGTCTTGATAGCCGCTTCCAGGCACAGATGAGCGAATGTTGACACCAGGCGCCGATATTTCAGGCTTAGTCTCATCATACGGGGAAGGACCTTGAAGTGAAAAATCGGCTAAGCGATTATCGATGTCTGTCGCTCCGGTTGCGAACGCTTCAGGGTAGTTTGCCGGATTGGCAATCGAAGCAGGTCCTCCCGGATTGGCGAAATCGACGTTCCCCGCAGAGAACTCAGGAAAGATGCCGGCAGCTCGCCACGCTTTTACGATATCCCTGTAAAACTCATCAATCCCGGCTCCCCCTGACCATGAGTTATTGACAACATCCGGCGCCATTTCAGGGTGCGGGTTGCCGTCTTTATCTTTTGGCGCCAAAATCCATTCACCTGCTGCAATAAGGTCTTCGTCCGTACCGCCGTCATCTGAAAAAGCTTTCACAGCAATCCACTTCGCACCCGGCGCCACACCGATTTGGTTTTGGCCGTCAGGCTCTGAGCCGACCATCGTCCCGGTTACATGCGTGCCGTGCTCCAGATCGTCAAATGGTTCAGAAGCGCCTGAAACCGCATCATACCAACTGAATTCGTGGTTAGGCTGATCGGGATGCTGCGGGTCATATCCGCGGTATTTTTCTTTCAAGGCCGGATGATCCCACTGCACGCCCGTATCAATCGACGCGACAACCGTGCCCGATCCGTCATATCCCAATTTCCAGGCTTTTGGTGCGTCGACTCGATTGATATTCCATTCGATTTCTTTTTCATCCTTGGCTGCTGATTTTTTCACAGACTGTTTAGTCGGTTTGATCAGCTGCCTTTTTTCGTTCGGAAGCACTTTTTCTACTTCCGGAAAAGCCGCTACTTGTTCCATGACCTCTTTCGTCGCATGGACGGCCATGCCGTTGACAATATAATAGGATCTGATTTTTTTTACGTCCCCCTGTTTTTCCTGCTTTTTTAAATAACGTTTCAGATCGCTTTGCGACTCATCCGCTTTGACTCTTAAAGCGGAAACAACAGCCGAGCGTTTTTGATATTCTGTTTTAGCAGCGCTCAGCGACTTTTTCTTCGCGTTCTTTTCCGCCTGTTTGGCCACTTTTGGTGTATCGACTTGATCTTTCAGTTTAATCAAAAATGTGACTTGATCTTCTTTTTTGAACTGTTTGACAAGAGTTTTTGAAATTTTCCCCTTCCCTGCGGCTGCTTGTTCTTTCATGGAAGTAAGTGCGGGCTTTGCCGCGGCATCTGAAACGGCGGGCATGAACAGCGAGCCGATTAACAAACCGCTTAAAATGGTGGAAAACGCCTTTTTTCTCAGCTTTCTTTTCAAATGAACATCCCCCTTTTTTATGAAATTAGCTGAATTTTCCTGTCCCCCCTCCTTGTGGACGCCTTGTCTGACTTTGATGTAACTTAAATATAGTAAAAACTGGTTAATTATTTTGTCGGTATTTGTCAAGGCCTTGTTTAAAATTAGATAAAAAAAGGACAAAAACGCTTAAAGGTTTTGTCCTTTTTTATCATTTAGTTTTTTTAGCTGCGTCAAAAGCTTTTAAAGCGTTGACCAAGCCGTATCCGTAGCCGTTGTTCGGGGATTTTTTAAACGTTTTGTCAGTTAGAGGCGTCGCCGTTTTCAGCAGGATGCGCTCGATTTCATCGACTGTGAGGTCCGGATTGGCTTCCCTCATTAAGGCGACGATGCCGGATACATGCGGGGTCGCCATCGATGTCCCGTTCATTGCAGCATACTTATGTCCCGGATAAGCAGAGCGGATGCTGACGCCAGGTGCAGAAATATCGGGCTTGATTTCGTCATATGGCGAAGGCCCTTGCAATGAAAAGTCGGCTAACGCGTTTGAGCTGTCAACTGCGCCAATCGCGAAAGATTGCGGATAGTTGGACGGGTTTTCAACTGAACCCGGTCCGCCCGGTTCGAATTCGCTGACATTGCCCGCTGCAAATGCAGGGAAGATATCAGCTGCCCGCCAAGCTTTGACAATATCCAAATACCATTCATCGAGTCCGCGTTCCCCTGCCCAAGAGTTGTTGACGACATCGGGAGCCTTTTCAGGGTGCGCTTTTCCTTTCGCATCTTTCGGGGCCAAAATCCATTCTCCTGCAGCCAAAAGGGATTTTTCATCTCCGCCGTCCTCTGAAAAGGCCTTGACAGCGATCCATTTCGCCGTCGGCGCGACACCGATCTGGTTTTTGCCGCCGGCTTCTGAGCCGACCATCGTGCCTGTCACATGTGTGCCGTGGCCCAAGTCATCATATGGCGTTTTCTTATTGCTTACCGCATCAAACCAGTTGAACTCATTGTCTGGACTGTTCGGTTTAGAAGGGTTGTAGCCTCTGTACTTTGTTTTCAACGCCGGATGATCCCACTCTACGCCGGTGTCAATTGAAGCGACGACGGCTCCTTTGCCTTTATAGCGCTTTTTCCAGACATCCGGCGCATGAACCTGCTCAATGTTGGAAGCAGGGGTGCGATCCGCGGTTGTTTTCGATTCTACTGTAGGTTTTTCGGTATTGCCCAGCTTGATTTTTTGATTGGGCAGCACCTTTTCAACCTCAGGAAATGAAGCCGCTTTTTCCATAACATCTTTTGTCGCCGTCACGGCGATGCCGTTTACAATATAGAAAGATTCCACTTTCTTAGCTGTTCCTTTTTTCTCTTCTTTTTCCAAAAACGATTTCAAATCTTTTTGTGTTCTTTCAGCTTTTGTACGCAGGGAAGTCAGCACTGCCGAGCGTTTGATCTCTTTTGCTTTTTTCACGGTCATAACGCTTGCTTTCGCCCGTTTTTCAGCCGCGGTTGCCGCTTGCTGAAGGTTCGCCTGGCTTTTCATTTTAATTAAAAAGGTCACTTTACCTTCTTTCTCAAAACGTTTATAAAGAGCGCTAGATATTTTGCTTTGTTCCTTTGTCTTCGCTGCCGTGCCTGTATCAGCCTGCACAGCAACCGGAGCGAGAAGTGAACCGATGAGTGCAGCGCACATGAACGTGCGGAATAATGGCTTTTTCTTCACATGACATCCTCCTTTAAGCAATAGCAAATATAGTCGTTTCTTGCGTTTCTATGTCTAGAAACAGAAACTATTAATAATGGTAATAGAAAAGGTTTATAGATATTGTCGTATTCTGTCATTTTTCCTTTGTCAGTTTGCAAATTCGTTCTTTTTACATATGACTTGTTCACCGTTCATAGTTCGGCCTGATGACAAGAAAAAAGGAAAATCTGTACATTCGGGAGAAAAGAGAGAGATTAGATGCAAGGCTTTTGAGGGAGCCGCTTCCATCAAGAAGACAATTGATGCTTTTGGAGGGGAAGGAACATCGGCTGCTGTTCCAGCGCGCAAAAAAAGCCGCCGACTTCTTGTCGGCAGCTTTCCAATGTATTGTAGACGTTTAGCGTTTATTGCGGTTTCTTAAGAAAGTCGGGATGTCAAGCGTATCCTCGGCAGGCTGTGATGGGCTGCGATGCGGCATGCTTGGCTCCTCGCGCTTCGGCTCCCGTTTCGGAGCAGGCTGATGATGCTGTTTTAAGCCTTGGTTTAAAGGTCTCTGCGGCTTTGATGAATCTTGATCCTGTTCGATAAATCCAGTCGCGATCACCGTAACGACGATCTCGTCTTTTAAGTTTTCATTGATGACAGATCCAAAGATCATGTTGACGTCCTGGTCAGATGCAGCTGCAACGATGTCCGCCGCTTCCTGAACTTCGTATAGGCTTAAGTTGGTGCCGCCTGTAATGTTCATCAGCACGCCTTGGGCGCCGTCAATCGCCGTTTCAAGCAGCGGGCTGGAAACAGCTTTTTTAGCGGCTTCCGCAGCGCGGTTTTCGCCTGTCGCTACACCGATACCCATCAGTGCAGAACCTTTGTTGGACATGATCGTTTTGACATCGGCAAAGTCAAGGTTGATCAGTCCAGGCGTTGCGATCAGGTCTGAAATGCCCTGAACACCTTGGCGGAGAACGTTGTCCGCTTCACGGAACGCTTCAAGCATCGGTGTGTTTTTATCGACGATTTCAAGAAGACGGTCATTCGGAATGACGATCAGGGTGTCGACGGCTTCCTTCATTGCTGAAATACCGCCTGCAGCCTGAAGCTGTCTTTTTCTTCCTTCAAAGGTAAACGGCCTTGTGACAACGCCGACAGTCAATGCGCCCAGATCTTTTGCGATTTGTGCGATGACAGGTGCCGCGCCCGTTCCTGTTCCGCCGCCCATTCCGGCTGTGACGAACACCATATCTGCACCTTTCAGCGCTTCTTCAATTTGTTCTTTGCTTTCCTCTGCGGCTTTTTTGCCGACTTCCGGATTGGCTCCGGCGCCGAGCCCGCGCGTCAGCTTCGCACCGATCTGCATTTTCGTTTCCGCTTTTGACAGGTTGAGAGCCTGAGCATCCGTGTTGACTGCGATAAACTCGACTCCCTGAACGTCATTTTCGATCATCCGATTGACGGCATTGTTACCGCCGCCACCTACTCCTATTACTTTAATCGATGCTAAGCCGTCTATATTTGTTTCAAACTCTAACATGCTAAATCCTCCTAATCCGTCGAATGACTAATCTCTATTCCCAAAAGAAGTTAAATATTTTCTTCATTTTGCTCGGCTTTTTCTCAGCTTGAGCCTGCTGCTTGGATTTTGGCTTCGGTCGCTGCTGCACTTCTTTTTGATGAGTTGCCGCGACTTCCTGAACCGCTTGTTCCGGCATCTTAAACCCTACTTTTCTGCCTTGGATTTTTGCGTTGCGGTAAGCGAATTGGATGAGGCCGACTCCTGTCATGTATTGAGGTTCTCTTACACCGATATAATTCGGGCTAGCCACTCTGACGTTATTTTGAAGAACATCCTGTGCGAGGCTGAGGACCCCCGGCATTCCAGCCTGTCCCCCTGTAAGCACAAAGCCTCCCGGCAATTCTTTTATTCCCATGTTCCGCAGTTCCTCTGCCACGAATAAAAAGATTTCTTCAAGCCTGGCTTCTATAATGTCTGCCACTTCCCGCTGAGTAAAGGTCTGCTTTTGGTCCGTCCCGATCACGGCGACTTCAAATGTTTCCTCTTCCGACGCTTCTTCGTAGAAAGCATGTCCAAACTGCTTTTTCACCCGCTCAGCTTCGTCCGTGGAGGTGCGCAATCCGATTGAAATATCCTTGGTGATGTTTTCTCCTCCCAGTGGTATGACACGGGTCGCAAGAAGGTGGCCGTCCTCAAATACGGCAACCGTTGTTGATCCTCCCCCGATGTCGATTAAAGCCACTCCGAGGTTTTTTTCGTCCTTTGATAAAGCGACAGATCCGGCAGCCAGCGGCTGAAGGCAAATATCCGTTATTTCAATTCCCGCTCTTTCCACACAGCGGAGCAGGTTATGTAAAATCGTTTTAGAGCCCGTGATCAGCGATCCTTCCACTTCAAGGCGGACGCCGAGCATCTTTTTCGGATCTGTAATATCGCCTCTTCCGTCAACGATAAACTGTCTCGGAATCACATCGACGATCAGCTGTTCAGGCGGGATGGAAACGACTTGAGCGGCCTCCATCACCCGGCGCACGTCTTCAACGTGGATTTCTTTATTCTCGCTTGAGACAGCCACAACACCGTTCGTATCTTGAATATGGATGTAGTTCCCATTAACCCCGACGATCGCGTGGGTCAGCGGAAAACCTATCATTCTTTCTGCTTGTTCAAACGCTTTTTTTATAGAATGAACCGTTTCATCTATATCAACGATTGATCCTTTTTTCAGCCCCTCTGAGGGAACATTTCCGACTCCGATAATGTTAAGAGAATCGTCTGACATTTCACCGACGATCACTTTAATATTGGACGTACCGATGTCTAGACTGACGTAAAGTTCATTGTTGTTCATTCTATGGCACCTCCTCACATTTCAGTCAATTCTATTCTATTATTTGCCGAACAACAATACAATGAATCTGGTTTTACAAGTGTGTAACAATCAATACAAACCAATACGCTTCGTTTTCAGTTTTAGGATTACTGTGAATATTCGTGATATCCTATGTATATCCTCTTTTAAATCCGATTTTTTTTAATTTTTTCTCCTCGATGCCGTCCATTTGGCGAGCAGTATTCTTCTGATGACCGCGATGTTTTGAAAAAGCCTCACGCCAAATGCAAACATACCGACTAAATACAAGTCTACACCAAGATGAACGCCCAGAAAAGCCAAACTTATGGCAAGAATAATATTGAAGAAAAAGCCTGTCACAAAAACTAGTTCATCGTATACACTTTCCAAATGGGCCCTTATTCCCCCGATCAACGTATCGAGCGATGCCAGAATCGCCAGGGACAAATAATTTGAGTACTCATCCGGAATGGTGAAATTCGTGCTGAACCCGATTGTAATTCCGAGCAAAAGCCCTAAAACCGGAAGCCACATTAGGAATTCTCTCCTTTTGATTTTTCGAGCGGTTTCAATGGCGCAACTTGCATTGAACCTTCGTAAGCTTTGATTTTGATTTGTTTTTCAGGCCTTTTGATTTGCAAATCCAGATTTTCTCCCGCGAACAGATCCTGCAGGGATGAAGCATTCATTCGGCTATATAGTTTATCGGCGTTTTTGCCGATGACTTTTACCGTTATCGGATAGTTGTCCAAAGGATAACCGTCTATTTTGGTTGTTCCGTTGATATCGCGGATCACCGTCGTGTTGACAACCCTTCTGTCGTTGATGGATATTTCTTCCGCTTCATACATATTCAGTTCATTAATCAGCTTTTTCAGAAGGTCGGGAGGGGGATTTTGAATCGATTCCCCTGTCAATTCTTCCGAGAAGAGCTGAGAAATGGTGATGATGATTCCGTTCCCTGTGACATCTGTGAAGCCGGCCTGTTTTTTTAAGTTTTGAAGCGTTTCATTCAACGCTTTTGTCCGCGAGGTTTCTTCTTGATGACTGTATGTGTTCAGCATTTTTTCATACTTGTCAATTTCGCTGATCAGATCAAGCTGTTTTTTCTGTTCTTCCTTCAAGTCCTCCCTGAGGTCCCAAATGTCCCGCGTATCGCGGACCTTCGGCGCCTTCAGCGAATTGAACTGCACGGACAGCATAATGCCGAAAATGAGCATCAAGATGCTCAAACTGATGAAACGATTATTTTTCTTCAATGTCCGCCCACCAACTTTTCAACGTTCATTCCCCTTGCTTCAAAAGGGGCTCCATCTCGATATTATCTTGTTTTTCGATGCTGACTGAAATATGATCGCGGCTCAGCTGGTCCACAAGCCCTCCTGCAATGTTCAGCGCCGGCATCAGCACATCCGCATCCCCGATGGCCGAAATAACAAACGGCGCCGGATACTGGTTGCCGTCAACCGTGATGACAGGGCCGTTGCACGATATGTAGGAATGATGTGTCACGCGCTGTCCGTTGATCGACACCGCGGCCGCCCCGGAAATCCACAGCTCATTGAGCAGGCGGAAAATGTGGCTTTCATGGACGATATAGTTGTTGACATTCTCACCCTCTGGGATGTACGAAGCGTCTTTCAGCGTCACTTTGATCCCTTCGCCCTGAACGCCGATTTCCCCGACGAACATTCTGTACCTCTCAACATCTTCCACAATATTGTAGTACTCTTTTTTTTCCTTTTTCAAAGCCGTCTCTGTTTTCTGTACTTCCTGCTGTTTTTTGTAAAGCTCCTGTTCCAGCTTCTTATTTTGCTTTTCTTGGGAAATCAGCCGGTCGCGCAGGGAATATTCCTCTTTCCAATTTTCAGCAGTTTCTTCATGGTCTTTGTTTTCCCTGGCGAATTGATAGGAGAAAGACAGCAGGAAGCCGAGGACAAGCATGGCGAGTGAAAGATTGACTGTGTGCCTCTTCAATTTCCGTCTCCCTTTTTGCTTTCATCCGTTTTTTTCAGAGGTTCAAAATAAGTCGCGACTTCCATATGGATAATGCCTTTTTCCCCTTTCGGCAGCTCTTTTACGATCGCCGGATAGCTGTTCATTTTCTGTCCGAACGTTTTCAGCGAAGCTGTCACGATATAGCCGTCGTTCATATACAGTTTGATCAGCCAAGGGTTTGATTTTTGAGGCGTATAGTTGATCTCGGAAATCGATTTTTTCACGGAATCGGAAAGCTTGTTCAGCTGTTTTGCCATTTGAACGAGCTTTTCGTCTTCCTCCCAGTTATTAAGGGTTGGTCCGATGTCAGTCGGCGTCACCTCTTCAGGAAGCACCGTGCCGTTTTCAAGCACGGAGTAGTACACATTATGTTTTTGCAAAAACGCAATGCTTTTATACTCTTCGATGGAGATGGCGATTTTGTTGGGCAGTTGTTTAGAAATTTCGGCTTTTTTGATCAGTTTATTCTGCTCGATCTTTTCTGCGGCTTTTTGCTTGCTCAGACTCCAAAATTCCGTCTGTCCTTTATGGATTGAAGAAAGGGAAATGATCTGTTCCTTTGAAACGTTTTTGTTTCCTTTGATCTCTACCTTCGAGACTTTGCTGATCGGCGTCTGCAGGTAAATGATGATCAGCATCATCGTGAAAAAGAGCAGAATAAAGGTGATCAGCCGGCGGTTTGCCTTTTGCTTTCGCTGTTCTTTAATTTTGGGAATACGTTCTTCTATATTCACTACTTTTTCTTTATCAATACCGGGTTTCACGTAGGCTCACCTCAGGTTAATAAAGCAGACAAAAAGACTTTTATTTGCTTATTTTTGTTCGAAAAAAGACGCGCTTTTCGACATATGAAAGCACGGGGGCAAGCTAAAAAGCTTCCGTTTAGCGAAACAAACGACATACTAGGATGCCGTTTGCTTGTTTGTTTCATACATTATATCATAAGGCGATCTGAAGTAGAGAGGCCGTTTACCGTTTTTCTCCGATAATTTCGACCTCAGTGTGCATGTCGATATCGTATTTTTCCTTAATCGTTTTCTGAATGAATGCAATCAAATCAAGGACGTCTTTCGCTGTTGCGCCGCCTGCGTTGACAATGAAATTGCCGTGCATCTCCGAAACCTTTGCCCCGCCGATCTGATGGCCTTTCAAACCAGCCTCTTCAACTAGCCGGCCCGCATGTTCAGGCAGCGGGTTTCTGAAGATGCTGCCTGCGCAAGGGTTGGACACAGGCTGCGTTTCTTTTCGGTAGTCTTTGTTTTTCTGCATCTGCGCGACGATCTGATCGCGTTCTTTTTGCTCCAATTGGAGAACGGCTTCAAGACAAATGCCCGGCCGCTTGTTTTGAAGGATGGATGTGCGGTAGCTGAACGCCATCTCTTCATTCGTCAGCCATTCGATCGTTCCGTCTTCAAAAAGGATCAATGCTTTCACCAATACTTTGCTGATATCTGAGCCGTGGGCGCCGGCATTCATGTAAACCGCTCCGCCGACCGAACCAGGAATGCCTGCGGCAAATTCAAGGCCGGAAAGCCCTTTTTTGCTGATGCCTGTCGCAAGCCTTACGACAGAGTAGCCGCCGCCGACCGTCACTTGCTCGCCGTCGATTTCCATATGGTCGAGTCCCTGGCCGAGCTTGATGACGACGCCTCTTATCCCTTCATCGAGAACGAGAAGATTCGAGCCTCTGCCGATGGCCGTCCACTTGACGCCGTGCTTCTTGACAACCTTCATCGTATCTTTGACAGCTTGAATGTCTTTCGGAATCACCAGCACGTCAGCCGGTCCTCCGATTTTAATCGTTGTATGGTTGCTGAGCGGCTCGTTTTCCAGAACTTTGCCGACTTCAAGTTCTTTTAATTCTTGTATCACCTTATCCATCGAAAACCTCCACAATCCTTCTGTCTTATCATTTTGCATGATGTTTCAATTCTTTCAGCACATTGTACAAGCGTTCCGCAGCGTCCGGCACGCCAAGCGATTTCGCGCGGATCTTCATCTCTTCCAACGTCTTTTCGTCTTGTAAAATATGATCGATCGCCTGAATTAAGCGGTCTCCATTAAGCTCTGATTCTTTTAAAACGACAGCGGCGTTCTGCTCCCCGAGTGAGCGTGCGTTTACTTCCTGGTGGTTGGCCGTAACATACGGACTCGGAATCAGAACGCTTGGAATGCCGAGCGCGGTGATTTCCGCTATTGTCGTTGCCCCTGCGCGGCCCACGACGACATCGAACGCTTTTAAGTACTCGGGCATTTGATGGAGAAACGGCTGGACGACCATATTCGGAGCGGCGCCTTCTTTTTCAAGCGCAGCTGTGACTTTATCATAGTGAACTTCCCCTGTGACATAAAGAACCTGGTAATCCCGCTTTTTTAATTCGTTTTGCATCGCAATGACCGCTTCATTGATCGGAGCGGCACCGCGGCTGCCTCCGAAAATAAGGACCGTTTTTTTGCCCTCTGCAAGACCCAAAGCGGTCAGGGAACGGCCCCCTTTTATAGAGACGACTTCAGACGCCCTCGGGTTTCCTGTAAAAACAACTTTTTCTGCAGGAAAATGTGTTTTCGCTTCATCAAAACAAATCGCTACCTTATCAACATATTTGGATAAAAACTTATTGGTGAGTCCGGGAAGGCTGTTTTGTTCGTGGATAATCGTCGGAATCCCCAGTTTTGAAGCGGCGTATACGACGGGGCCGCACACGTAGCCGCCCGTGCCGATCACGGCATCCGGCTTGAACCGTTTTAATTCTTCTTTGCATTCTTTTACACCCTTTAAAAAGCGCATGACGGTTTTGACGTTTTCAAATGAAAGTTTTCTTTTAAAACCCGTAATTTCAATCGCTTTGAAAGGGATCCCTTCCCGCTCGACGATATTTTTCTCCAGGCCTTTTTCGGTTCCGATATATAAAAACTCAACATCTTCGTGATGCCGTTTCACTTCTTTAATAAACGCAAGGGCGGGGTAAATATGGCCGCCCGTTCCGCCTCCGCTAACAACAATCCGCATCTGTTCTCCCCCTTAATCCTTATGTACACGCCGATAACCCTGCTATCTCGCAACAGGGTTATCGCCAAAATCTAGTATCTAGAATACCTGCTGACATTCAGCAGCACGCCGACCGCCATGAGCATCAAGGTCAGTGATGAACCGCCATAGCTTAAAAACGGAAGCGTAATGCCTGTAACAGGAATCAAGCCAGTCACGACTCCGATATTGATCATAACCTGAATCGCTATCATCGAAATGACGCCGACGGCGACAAAACTGCCGTATAAATCGGGCGCACCGAGCGCGATTCTGATGCCTCTCCATAATAGAACGCTGAAGAGCAAAAGAATCAGCGATCCGCCGATAAAGCCGAGCTCCTCTGATAAAATCGCAAAAATAAAATCTGTCTGCGGCTCAGGCAGATAGAAAAACTTTTGCCTGCTCTGGCCGAGGCCGAGGCCGAACAGCCCGCCGGGCCCCACCGCATAAAGAGACTGAATGATTTGAAAGCCGCTTCCTAAAGGGTCCTCCCAAGGGTTCAAGTATGAAGTGATCCTTTTGATCCGGTACGGCGCCGACAGCACAAGGCCGACAAAACCGCTCAGTCCGATCAGGCCGAGAAAAACGAAGTGCGAAATTCTCGCCCCCGCGACAAAGATCATAATGATGCATGTGCCGACCATCACGGTTCCTGTTCCGAGGTCAGGCTGCATCATGATGATCAGAAAAGCTGAAAAGACAATGCCCAGCGCCGGCACAAAGCCTTTTCTAAACGACGTAATATTCTTTTGCTTTTCAGATAAAAACTTGGCCAAAAATGCGATCATCGCGAGTTTCATAAACTCGGACGGCTGAATGCTGAAAGCGCCGACTCCGATCCAGCTCCTCGACCCGTTCCGTTCCATGCCGATCCCGGGAACCAGGACGATGATGAGCAGAAAGAAACATACAATGATCAGTATTTTCGCATAAGTCCTCCACGTCCAGTAGTCGACGTTCATGATGAAAAACATGGCGATGACCCCGATGCCGGCAAACAAAAGCTGCCGTTTCGCAAAGAAAAAGGAGTCGTCGTATTTGTAAGTCGCCCATACTGCACTGGCGCTGTATACCATAATCAGTCCGATTGTTAAAAGCAATAGCGTAATGATAACCAGCAAAAAATCCGGTGACGTTTTTTTTGTTTGCAAAGCCGAACACCCCAAGCTCTAATTCTTAGGGCTATCTTTACGAGACAAGCCCTTATTTAAGCATATGCACGGCGTTTACAAACATGTCACCACGTTCTTCAAATGTTTTGTACTGATCCCAGCTTGCGCAGGCCGGGGACAGAAGAATGACATCTCCTTCGTCTGACAGGCTGAACGCCGCAGTTGCTGCTTGTTCAACATTATCGACACGTTTAACCTGTTGTATTCCCATTTCTTCGGCCAGCTTCTCAAACTTCGGCGCGGTCTCGCCGAAAGTGATCACCGCTTTTACAAAAGACATATGCGGCTTTAGTTCATCAAATTCATTTCCGCGGTCAAGCCCCCCTGCCAGCAAAATGACCGGCTTTTGAAAGGCGGACAGCGCTTTTTTCGTCGCAAGAATGTTTGTCGCTTTGCTGTCATTGTAAAACAGTCTGTTTTTGATCGTCGCGACGTATTGCATCCTGTGCTTAACACCTGTAAAGCTCGTCAGCACCTTACGGACGGCCGCGTCGGAAACGCCTGCTGTTTTAACGATGCAAAGGGCGGCCAAAATGTTCTCCAAATTGTGCTCTCCCGGCAAAACGACGTCTTCCAGCGGCATGACCGGTTCGCCGTTAAACATGATTGCGCCGTCTTTCACGCACGCTCCGCGCTCAAGTGTCCGGCGGACCGAAAAATACACCTTCTCCGCTTTTGAACACTCCGCGAGCCGGACGACTGTCTCATCGTCCAAATTGACAACGGCAACGTCTGTTTCCGATTGATTTCGATAGACCTGCTGTTTGGCAAGCTCATAATTTTTGCGCGAATGGTGATAATCGAGATGGGCATCAAATACGTTTAATAATAATCCAATCTTCGGTCTGAATTGATAAGTCCCCATGAGCTGAAAACTCGACAGCTCTGTCACGATCCATTCGTCTCCGCTGGCCTGATTGGCCACTTCGCTTGCCGCCGTACCGATATTCCCAGCAACGAGCGCTTTTTTCGAATCGGCCTTCAGCATTTCATAAACAAGCGTTGTCGTTGTCGTCTTTCCGTTTGAACCGGTAATGCCGATGAACGGAGCATCTGTCAGATGATAGGCGAGTTCAACCTCCGTCCAGACCGGGATACCCCGCTTCAGCGCTTCTTCGACCATCACGTTTTCATAGCGGATGCCCGGATTTTTAATCAGAATGTCGATCGAATGAAGATCAAACAGTTCCGTCGGATGAGAGCCGCAGACGACTTCCACCCCTTTTTCCGCGAGAATCCGCGCAGGTTCATTTTCCTCAAAAGGCAGCTGGTCATTCACGACAACCTTTACGCCTTTCTCATGAAGGATCGAAGCGGCAGCATATCCGCTTTTCGCCAGCCCCAGTACGAGCACATTTTGATTTTGCAATAAATCTTGAGTATCCACTTATAACCACACCTCGATGTAAATTCCTAAGACGGCAAGCAGAAGCCCCGCTGTCCAAAAAGTGACGACAACTCTCCACTCAGACCATCCGACAAGCTCGTAGTGATGGTGAAGAGGGCTCATTTTGAAAATTCGTTTGCCGGTCGTTTTAAATGAAATGACCTGCAAAATGACGGACAGCGTTTCAATGACGAATACACCGCCGATGATAACAAGCAGGATTTCCAGTTTCGTTAAAATCGCGATCGTCACAATCGCGCCGCCGAGGGCAAGCGACCCTGTATCTCCCATAAAGACTTTCGCGGGGTGCGCGTTAAACACAAGAAATCCTAACACCGCTCCGACAACGGCAACCGCGAAAATTGCGACATCGTATTGCGACTGGTTCCACGCCAAAATCGCAAACGCACCGAACGCGATGGCAGCTGTACCCGACAACAGACCGTCAAGCCCGTCAGTCAGGTTGACGGCATTTGAACCGCCGACAAGCATAAAGATGACGAGCACTGGATAAATCCAGCCGAAGTCAAACGACAGCTCTGTTCCCGGAATGCGGATGTCAGTCGGCAGCCCTTGGAAGTGGTAGACGGCATAGAATACGAGAGCAATCACGATCTGACCGATCAGTTTTTGTTTGGATGTGAGTCCAAGGTTGCGCTTCATCACGACTTTAATATAATCATCCAGAAAGCCGAGCAGACCGTATCCAACCGTAACAAACAAGAGGAGGATCATGTTCATGCTGACTTCGGAAAATTTCATCGTCATAACAATGGTCGTCGCGATAATCGACAATATGATCATGACGCCGCCCATCGTCGGCGTTCCCGATTTTTTCTGATGGGATTTCGGACCTTCCTCACGGATGCTCTGCCCGAATTTCAGCCTTCTTAAAAACGGAATGAAAATCGGAGATAAAAGAACGCTGATTAAAAAGCCCATGATAATGGTAAATAAAATTACTTGTTCGAGCATCGTTCTTCTCTCCTTTCCGCATGATATAAGAAGCAGCATACGCATTTATCATATTCACTGTTTTTTTTCATATGTTGATTTATTTCATCCATCATTTCAACAACTCTTTCCTGTAGTTCTTTTTCGATTATTTCAGCTCAAGAATGGCTCTTTTGGCCACCTCAGCGTCATCAAAATCAAAGGTTTGACCGCCGATCTGCTGGTAAGTTTCATGGCCTTTGCCTGCAATCAGGACGACATCGCCTTTTTTGGCGTTTGCAATTGCAAAAAAGATCGCTTGCTCGCGGTTGACGATGCTGTGATAGTAAGCTCCTTTTACGCCTTCCTCCATATCGTTTAAAATGGCGAGCGGGTTTTCGCTTCTCGGGTTATCGGCTGTAAAGACGGGTTCATCAGCAAGGTCAACGGCGATCTTCGCCATTTTCGGACGCTTCGTCTTATCGCGGTCTCCACCGCAGCCGACGACGACAAACAGCTTTCCTTCCGTTAAGCCTCTGCACGTATTCAAGACATTTTCGAGGCTGTCAGGGGTATGGGCATAATCGACGATCACCGGGAAGTCCTGGCCTGCGTCCACAAGCTCAAATCTTCCTCTGACCCCTTTCAGCCCTTCAATTCCTTCTGTAATCGTGGCAAACGGGATATCCGCTGCAATCGCGATCGCGGCAGCCGTTAAAACATTGTAGACGTTAAACAGGCCGACAAGCGGAATCGTCACTTGTGCAGAACCTTTTGGCGTCACCAGGTCAAAGGTTGTCCCTTTCGGAGCCATTTTGATATTTTCAGCCATGACATCGGCATCGTTTTGAATTCCGTATGTCAAAAGATGTGCTGACGTCACTTGGGCGAAATAGGCTGAAGCAGGGTCATCCGCATTCAGCACGGCCCACTTCGGTGTTTCGTGGTTAAAGGATCCGCCGAGCTGCGAGAAAAGCAGACTTTTCGCATGTTTATATTCTTCCATTGTCTCGTGGTAGTCGAGGTGGTCCTGGGTCAGGTTTGTAAATGCGGCGATATCGTAATCACACCCGTGCACCCGGCCCATGTGGAGAGCGTGTGAAGATACTTCCATGACGGCTGTATCCACACCCTGATCAACCATTTTTCTAAACGTTTTTTGAAGTGTGACGCTTTCCGGCGTCGTATTTTTCGCCTCGAACGTTTCGTCGTGGATTTTCGTGTACATCGTGCCGATCAGTCCTGTACGGCTCCCGGCTTTTCTAAAGATCTCCTCCACCATGTGAGAAGTCGATGTCTTGCCGTTCGTGCCTGTAATTCCGATCAGCCTCAGCTGCTTTGTCGGCTGGCCGTAAAAAGCGTCCGACAGCACGGCAAGCGCTCTCTTCGTATGACGGACGATAATCACCGGCACATCGGCGTCCACTTCCCTTTCCGCCACAATGGCGGCGGCCCCTTTTTCAGCGGCTTGGCGGGCGTAGTCATGCCCGTCGACTGTATAGCCTTTTATACAAACAAAAAGACTCCCTGTCTTGACTTCCCTGGAGTCCATCTCAATTGAAGTTATATCAGGGTCTTCTTGGCCGGCATAGGAAGGTGCATTTTTTAAATATGTAAGAAGCTTTGTCAATTTCATCGTATCAAACCTCTCAAGTCTAATCATTCTTCATTCGTTGTCATATTGATTCGCCGCACGAGCTTCGTGCAGACATACAGTTCATATTTTAGCGTAAAAAAGAGGATACATCCAGCTAATCCTTTAAAATCGATATATTTTTTAGGAGGAACGGCCCCGGACATCAGCAGGCAGCCGCTCCTATATTGAAACGAATTAATCAGAGGCTCCGTCATCGCTGTCAAGATAAATGCGAATCGTCGATCCTTCTTTTACTTTTTCGCCCGGCTTAGGGGACTGCTGAACGACGACATCGCCTTCTCCGGAAGCCTTCAGCCTGAGGTTGATCAGCAATGGTTCAAGCTCTGTCACGGAAAGCCCTATAAGGTTCGGGACCTCGATCAGCTTTTTGTCCAGCCATTGATATTCGCGTTCGATCTGATCTTTCCGCTTCTTAACGCCGAGCTGCGGAAGACTGTCTCTCATGATGTTTCCGACGATCGGCGCTGCAACCGTACCCCCGAATTGAATCGTTCCTTTCGGGTTGTCGACGGCGACGTAGACGACAATGCTCGGATCATCTGAAGGAGCCGTTCCGATAAATGAGACGATGTGGTTGTTTTTTAAATATTTCCCGTCTTTTACTTTTTGCGCCGTACCGGTTTTGCCGCCGACCCGGTAGCCGTCGACAAAAGCGTTCCGCCCCGTCCCCTGGGCGACAACGCTCTCCAGGGCGTAGCGGATCTGTTTGGATGTCTCTTCAGATATCACTTTTCTTTTGGCGATCGGCGTCTGTTTTTTCACTGTTTGTTTTGTCACGGGATCAATCCACTCTTTGGCAATATACGGCGTATACAGCGTTCCGCCGTTAACAGCCGCAGAAACGGCCGCGACCTGCTGGATCGGCGTCACCGATACCCCCTGCCCGAAAGCTGTTGTCGCCTGCTCTACGGGGCCGACGCGGTCAAGAGGGAATAGGATGCCTGTTCCTTCGCCTTGCAGATCGATCCCGGTTTTTTGTCCGAAGCCGAAATTTTTAATGTAGGTGAACAGTTTTTCTTTGCCGAGCCGCTGACCAAGCTCAACAAATCCCGGGTTGCACGAATTTTGGACGACTTCAAGAAACGATTGTGCGCCGTGTCCGCCGCGCTTCCAGCACTTCAGCCTCGCGCCGTCCACTTCAACGGAACCTTTATCATAGAATTGATCTTTTTGGAGGTTGACTTTGTTTTCCTCCAAAGCTGCGGCAAGCGTGATGATTTTAAAAGTAGAACCCGGCTCATATGTGCTCCATACAGGCAGGTTCCGGTTATAGACTTTGGGATCGATTGATTGGTAGTTTGCGGGATCAAAGTCCGGCCGGCTGACCATCGCCAATATCTCCCCGTTTTTCGGATTCATCGCAACACCGACCATACCGTCCGGATTATACTTCGCTTCTGCGATATCAAATTCCCGCTCCATGATCGTCTGCACCTTTGAATCGATCGTCAGCTTCATATCAAGCCCGTCTTTCGGCGGGGTATAGTCATCCGCCTCCCCCGGCATTCTCTTGCCTTTTGCATCGGAATAAAATTTCACATAGCCCTTTTCACCTTTCAACTCTTTGTCATAAAAAGCTTCGAGGCCGAGCAGACCCTGGTTGTCAATGCCCGCGAATCCGAGCACATGGGACAGATAGCTGCCGAACGGATAATGGCGGATCGAATCTTCTGCAATGTATACGCCTTTCAAGTTGAGATCTCTGACTTCTTTTGCTTTCTCGTGGGAAATTTTCCGGCCCTCGGGATTAATCCTTTCAATTGACGTTTTTTTCGTGACATGTTTGTACGCTTTTTCTTCCGACATATTCAACACGCTGGCCAGCAGTTTGCTCGTTTTGATCGGATTTTCAACCTGCCTCGGTACAACCAAAACCGATGGCGCGCTTTGGTTTGTCGCCAGCTTGACGCCGTTCCTGTCCAATATTTCGCCCCTTTCCGGCTCAAAAGGAAGGTTCCGGCTCCACGAATCTTTAGCTAATGTCGTCAGTTTATCCCCCAGAACGAACTGAACGTATCCGAGCCTTGTATCAATAATCAAAAAGATGATCACACCAAAAAGCAGAACGAATATTAAACGTTTTCTGACCGTTACATTGGAAACGCGCAAGAGACCGTTCACTCCTTATTTAGGCTTGTTTCATTTTATGCCTTGGAGCGTTTTGATAGAACGGCCCTTATTTTTATATGCTCAGGAGGCGCCGCGCCCAAACGGAAGGCTATCGACTCTGAGCCGATAGCCTTTTAGACGGGATCTATTCGTTTTTCAATCTGACTTTTACGACCGAGTTGGCTTTTAATTCTTTGCCTGCTTTTACATTTTGGCTTTTCACATAACCCTGGCCGCTCGTTTCGATATGAATGCCTGCCATGGCGCCGAAGCGGAGAGCGTCACGCTTTGACCAGCCCGTCATATCAGGCAGTGTGATTTTCCCGTCGGCCTTCAGGAAGACCCTCTGATTCGGCAGGACGGCTTCTCCCGCTTTCGGGTACTGTTCTTTCACAGCCAAGCCATCGCCGATCGTAACCGGAACAAGGCTGCTGTTTTGCGCCTCTTTTTCGGCGGATTTGGCTCGTTTGCCGGTGAAATCAGGCATTTCCAGCTGTTTTTCTTCCTGCTTTTCTTCTTTTTTGGTCTCTGTCGGTGTGATATTTAAATAGTGAAGACTGTTTTTCATCACCGGATTGAAAATTTTTGATACCGGAGCAGAACCTGTTTCCGTAGCCTTTAATTGCGGCTGCTGTACGGCTACATAAACGAGAAGCTGCGGATCGTCCTTCGGCGCCATGCCCATGAAGGAGAACACGTAGTTTTCGCGGCCGGTCAAATATCTGCCGTCTTCTCCGGCAATTTGCGCCGTACCGGTTTTTCCGGCGACATCAAATCCTTCGATCTTGTACGGCTTCCCCGTCCCTTTATCAGATGTGACGACTTTTCCCAACAGGTCGCGCACTTCTTTTGCCGTTTTGGCAGAGATCGGCTGTCCGACTTTTTCCGGTTTATTTTGATAAATCGTTTTGTTTTTGTCAGAATCAACGACATGATCGATGACATAAGGCTTCATCATTTTTCCGTTATTCGCGATCGCTGTCGCGGCCTGAAGCTGCTGGATCGGCGTGACCGCTGAACTTTGACCAAAGGCAGTTGATACTTTATCACGCAAATATTCAAAATTGATTTTGCTGTTCGCTTCTCCAGGCAGGTCGATGCCCGTTTTGTCGTAAAAATGGAACTTCCGCAAATATTGATTGAAGCGGTCTGTGCCGAGTTTATCATTGGCAAGGATCGCAAACGCGACGTTTGAGGAGCGTTCAACACCTTCATTAAATGTGATCGGGCCCCAGCCGTTGCCGCCATTATGGTCTTTAATCGGCTTATCTTTTTTAGACACCGAATATGATCCAGACTTGTATTGTTCTCCTCCATTATATACGCCTTCTTGGATGGCTGCCGCCAATGTGAAAATCTTCATCGTCGAGCCTGGCTCAAAGCTGTAGGAGACAAGGTCGTTGTAATAGTTCGTGACATCGCGCACGTTCGGGTTGAAGCTCGGCCTTTGCCCCATCGCGAGCACTTTGCCCGTTTTCGGATCAACGACCGCCGCCATAATCTTCTTCGGCTTGTATTCTTTTTGGACGGTCGTCATGCTGTCTTCCAAAAACGCCTGGATTTTTTGATCGATCGTCAAATACACGTTGTCTCCGTTGTTTGGCGCTTTAATATTTTCGTTGCTGTTCGGCAGGCGCCAGCCCGTTCTGTCGGTGTCGTACGTCATGTATCCGTCCGTTTCTTTCAAATAATCGTTGAGCGTTTTTTCAAGGCCCATCATGCCTTGCATTTCACCTGTTTTTGCGTTGATCTGCGAATAGCCGATGAGATTGGAAGCGAAGATTCCGTTTGGATAGTAGCGCTTCGTATCGCGGGTGAACACGATGCCAGGCAGCTTCAGCTTTTCGATTTTTTCTTTTTGGGCATATGTCAAATCCCGCCCCGCCGATCCGAATTCAACCTGAAACGCTCCTTTTTTATTGAGAATATCGAGCACTTTCCCCTCATCCATACCGAGAATCGGCGCAAGCTTCTCAGCCGTCAGCTGCTTGTTTTTCACGTATTGAGGTTCCATCTTTTTGCTCATAATCGCGACGAGCTTGTATGTCGAAGTGTCTTCGGCAAGCACTTTTCCGTTCCGGTCAAGGATCGATCCCCGGTGGGCTTCGATCGTCCGCTTTTTCTCATACTGTTCGTTCGCCTTCTGTGCAAGAACTTCGCCGTTCACTTTTCCCGTCGCTTGAATAAACGCAAATCGTCCTACGATAACAAAGAAAAAGAGGGCAAAACAAATACTGAGTATTGCCGCTCCTCTGTTCATGAATTTATTTTTTTTCGGCATTGTGCATCATTCCTGTATGTCTTTCACTTTTTTATCACCTAATTTAAGGCCTTTTTTCCGGGCGATGTCCATGATACGGTCCGGCTCTTTCAGCATATCGGCTTCTTTTTCGAGGTCACCAACTCTGCTGCTTTCCGTTTCAACCTTCTTTTCGAGCTTTTGAATTTCAATATTGGTCTGATACGCGGCAAAAGCCTTTGAAATCATAAAAAGTGAAGCGCTGAGTACAGCCAGGGCAAAAAGCACAATCAGTACCTTTTCCCCAAGCGTTATCGATGCTCTTCTCCGGATGATAACGGATTGTTCTGCACTGTTTGTCTGTCGTTGCTGTTTTTCTACTTTATAAGCCAAATTGCTCATAGACTGATGACCTCCTTTTAATTCGTACAGCTCACTCTCGTGCTTTTTCCGCGATGCGCAGCTTCGCTGAGCGCGCACGGTTATTGTGTTCAAGCTCCTCTTCAGAAGCTGTGATCGGCTTTCTGTTGACTAACTTTAATTTCGGTTCAAACTCCTTGGGGATCACGGGCAGTCCGTGAGGCAGTTCAGGAGGCGATGACATCTCTTTAAATGTCGATTTGCAGATCCGGTCTTCCAGCGAGTGGAACGTGATGACCGATACCCTTCCGCCCGGCTTCAGTACCTCAATCGCCTGTAAAAGCGCTTCTTCAAACACTCTCAATTCATCGTTTACCGCAATTCGAATCGCCTGGAAGATCCGTTTAGCCGGATGCCCGCCGCTTCTTCTTGCCGGTGCGGGAATCGCCTCTTTGATGATATCGACAAGCTGGCCTGTTGTTTCAATAGCCGATTGTTCTCTTGCTTTTTCGATTTTCCTGGCGATTTGCTTGCTGAACTTCTCTTCTCCGTATTTAAAGAAGATTTTCACGAGATCCTCATAAGGCCATTCATTGATGACTTCCTTTGCCGAAAGGCCCGCCGACAGGTCCATTCGCATATCAAGAGGTGCATCATGATGATAGCTGAAGCCCCTTTCAGGTGTATCCAGCTGAGGAGATGAGACGCCTAAATCAAATAAAACACCGTCCACTTTCGTGATGCCGATTTCGTTTAGACGGTCTTTTAAATACCGAAAATTGCTTTTTATGAAAACGACTTGTCCTTCATGATCCGCCAGTTTTTCCTTCGCGTGGCGGAGTGCGGTTTCATCCTGGTCAAAAGCGACCAGCTTTCCTTTTTCAGACAGCTGTGAAAGCAAATATTCGCTGTGACCGGCACCGCCTAATGTACAGTCTACATATGTACCGTCTTCTTTTACATTTAAACCGTCAACTGTTTCTTTTAATAATACTGTTGTATGCTCAAACATTTCTTTACTAGTCCCACCTTTATTCAAATGAACTGATTGCAGAAGCGCCGCATGCGCAAAGATTCATTATATATCAAATCCGATCATGTTTTCAGCTATTTCGGCAAATGAATCTTCCTGCTCTTCTACGTATTGTTCCCAAATCTCTTTGCTCCACAATTCAATTCGATTTGAAACTCCGATGACCACGCATTCCTTCTCAAGCTTTGCATAATTTAAAAGCGGTGATGCAATGTTGATCCGGCCCTGCTTGTCCAATTCGCATTCGGTGGCTCCGGAGAAAAAAAAGCGGGTAAAAGCGCGTGCATCTTTCTTCGTAAGAGGAAGAGCCTTCAGTTTTTCTTCGATGAGTTTCCATTCGGACATCGGGTAGCCAAACAGGCACTGATCAAGCCCGCGCGTCAGAACGAACTGCTCGCCGAGGCCTTCTCTGAATTTCGCCGGAACGATCATGCGGCCTTTTGAATCAATCGTATGCTGGTATTCACCCATAAACATGATCTCGGCCCCCACTTTCGTTCCTCAACTCACCACTATCCACCACTTCTCTCCACAAATTTATTTTACACTGTTTTAGAACAAAAAAAAACCCTGAACTACTCAGGGTTTTTTAAAAAATTATTTCAAAGTTTGACAACTTGATGCATGTTTTGAAATGAATATGGCAAATCCTTGTATTTTTCCAAGAAATTCGGACCGTATTTGTTCAAATAATACACGATGTTCCAAATTCTCTCCTGCGGAGCGTCTAAAGGCTTGATGCTCGTTTGAATTTTGTCAAAATCACGCAAAATGTAGTTTTCTCTTTCTTCAATCCTTTTAATAACCGTTTTCTCCAAAAATTCGAGCTGGTCTTGAATGAAGCCTGAGTTTTTTTCTAAAAGGGGGCCGAGGCTCCCATCGATTTCGAGGGCTTCAGCGCGCACAGCGGAATGGATGTTTTCGATTTTTTCTTTCGCCTGTTTGACCGAATCGGTAAAACCGCTCGGAACCTTATCTTCAAAATACTGCTCTTTTTTGGCGCGGGCTCCCTTTTCAATCGATTCACGGAGTTCGATTCCCCGCTCGCCCAGCTTTTTTTCGATGTGCCGCTCAAGGAATGTAACCTGAAGCCTCGGTATGACAGGCGGCATTTTATAGCCCATAACCTGAAAAGCGCCTTTCAGCTCGCCCCAATAATTGATCTCTCCGGGACCGGCGATGAACGCCAATGTCGGAAGAAGGTATTCCTGCATGAGCGGCCTTGTTACGACATTATTGCTGAACGCTTCCGGCTTTTGGCAGATCAAATCGCAAAGCTCTGCTTCAGACCACTGAAGGTGAAGCTCTTTTATAAAAAACGCCCCGTTTTCTTTTTCGATTAAAAAGCGCTCGCCGTCGTGCTCATAAAAAAGGTTCGCATGCTGTGCGGCTCCTTCGATAATCGGTGTGTAGCCCAGTTGTTGCATGAATTCCTGCTGCCGTTTGACAGAATCGGTCAGCTCGTCGTTTCTGTTCAGCAGCTGCCGGAAAAAACGCGCTTCAAGGGCTCTGATGCCCGGGTCGCCGGAATTCAGAAGGATCAGTCCGTCTTGTTCAAACATGCCGGCAACAAGATATTCGAAAAAATCGGTGAAGGAAAGAGACTGCCTTAAACATCGGCGCAAATGGCTGAGAAGATCATTCGTATACTCCGTTTCTTCAAATGAGGCAAAAATCCCGTCCAGCCACTTTTCAGCTTTTTCGGCATCGAGCGCCGTTTTTGACGCCTGGCTTTTTTTCCAGTGAGACTGCGGGAGCTTGTGCTTTTTCACCTTGCCCCCGTCAGAAATGTAGACGTGATTGATTTCTTCCAGATCGTGGTCTTCCCCCGCAACCCAGAATACCGGAATGACCGGAACGTTCAGCTCTTGTTCTTTTTGCTTTGCAAATACAAGGATCGATACGATTTTATGTATAGTGTAAAGAGGACCTGTTAAAAGGCCGGCCTGCTGCCCTCCGACAACGACGACGCTTTTCGGATCGCGAAGCCGTTCGATTGTTTCATTCATGCTTGCCGATTGAAATTTGCTGTGATAGTCGAGCAAATAGTCAGCTAAAGCATCGCGGTCATACGTCCGGGAGGAAAGGTCATCCAAACGGACACTCCAACTTTCATTGCTCAGGCCGTAATCGAAAAACGGCTCTATCTCCTTTTTTCCATTTATATAGTCTCGAACAAAAGGGTTTTGACTTTGTATGGAAAGTTCAGTAAGCTGCATCTTTAGAACTTCCTTTCTCCAGTAAATAGTTAGCTTTCCGAAACGAGTATAGCACGTTCCGCGATTCGGTCAAAAGATTTAGCTCCATTCGTTTTCAAGCGCCTTGATACTGCGATATAAAAAGGTAAGGTGCGGAGCAGACTCCTCTGACTCTTTTGCCCGCTTCAGCAAATAGCCCATGATCGCATCGGCTTCCGTTTTTCTTCCGGCCAGCACATCGGCAAGCATCGAAGACGTGTTGCTTTTTGTCCGGCGGCAAACGGAAAGAACATGGTCCCATGCTGCTTGGCGGTCTTCAAGTTTCAAAATCCGGCTCGCTTCTTCAAAGACGAGCTTCATATAGGCCTCATACATCGGCTCTTCAAGCAGTGCGCCGTTTTCCACCCGCAAAAGAGCCGTCAGCGGATTGATGCACGCATTGACAATCAATTTTCCAGCGAGGGTCTTATACCAGTCTTCGCACCAAATAAAAGGGAACGCTTCATGAACTGAAGCGAGCTCTTTTTTCAGCCGGGAGGCGGATGGGCTTCGGAACGCGCTCCATTTTACGGCCCCTTTTCCCGTGTGCCGGAATGTGCGGTCATCCACCCTGACTGCGCCGTGTTCCACAGATCCCGTATAAATGCGGTGGCCCGTCTGCCATTTATCAAGCACGGGAATATGGGCCATTCCATTTTGCAGGAACATGATATCACGAGGCGCGGCCTGTTCCAGTTCCGGCAGAACGCCTCCGAGCTGATGCTCCTTTACGGCAACAAAAAGAAGATCGCAGTCAGGATCAAGTTCAGTCCTGCCTCTGACGTTCCTGATCATCTCTTGTTCGTCTTCAAGAAGGCGGATTCCCTTTTCTTCAATCGCTTCAGCCTGTTCCTTTCTCCGAGCGATCACCGTCACTTCATGGCCGAATGAAAAATAGTATGCAAAAAGGAGGCCGACCGAGCCTCCTCCGATGACTCCGATTTTCACATGCTCACACCCTGATTTTTTCATATACTGTATATCATAGCAGAAATGTTCGCCGTTGACTTGTAAGTTGTTTCAAATATTCAGAACCATTTCGCTTCATTATATTAGAAAATTTTTATCATTTGGATTTTTTGAAAAAAGCGTTTACAATAGAAGTAGACCACAAACAAGGGGGTAACATAATGGTCAAAGTCGAACGTTTGCTGATCAATTACAAAACGCTTGAAGAATTTAAAAAGTTCAGGGAGTACGGGATTCAAGAGCTTTCCATGCTGGAGGACCTTGAAAGCAACATGATTGAAAACGACAGCAATTCACCTTTTTACGGCATCTATTACGGGGATCGGCTCGTCGCAAGAATGAGCCTGTATAAAGCGGATGGAAAAACCAACCAATACTTTGAAGAAGGCCAGGATTACCTCGAGCTCTGGAAGCTTGAAGTTTTGCCGGGGTATCAGCGCAACGGCTACGGTACGATGCTGGTGGAGTTCGCCAAATCATTCGGACTCCCGATTCGCACAAGCCCGCGTGTCAAATCATCCGATTTTTGGAGCAAGATGGGCTTTACACCGGTTAAATACGATATGGCCCGGGATAAAGGGGAAAATCCGCTCGTTTGGCATCCTGCGAGCGAACCAAATCAAAGTTCTGAATCAGCCTAAATGAAAAAAGCCGGCCGAAAGCGGATGGCCGGTTTTCTATTTTTCAAGTGGCTCGAGATTTTCATTCGGCTCCGGCTGGAGCTTCACCTTTTTGTTTCGTTCGCCTTCCTGAAGAACGACCATTTTTCGGGCTCTCTCCATGATTTCAATCAAGGCTTTATAGTCCTCTTCCGTCAATTCAAGCCGTTTTTTCAGCGATTGATTTTCGCTTCGCAGCTTTTCAACTTCTTGTTTCAGCTCATTGATTTCTTCAGCGAGCTTTTTCTTCTCATCTATAAAGTCTTTTTGAACAGGGGCTTCTTTCAGCTTTTCAAGGTATTGAATAACATCATCGAGCGTCAGATTTTCCGCATTGCTCCCGGAAACCGTTTTGACAGATCCAGGAAGATTCGCAGAATGGACGCCTATTTTTTTGCGCAGCTCTTTACGCTGCTTTTTTGCCAGTTCAATACCTGATTGGTATTGCTTTCTGACAAAGGAATTCCAGCGGAATCCGCAGGCAGCGGCCGTTCTGCTTAAAGCCTTGCCCACTTCTTCAAAGGCCGAAAGCTGTGTGCCGCCTTCCCGAATGTGCCTTAAAACAACCTCAGCCAGCAATATATCTTCATCCTGTGTCCATGCATCCTGTCTTGTAATCGTCAAATGTTATCCCCCTCCATGACTTTATGAATTTACCTCATACATATGCGGCTGATAGAGTAGATAGACTATTTTCTTTACAGGAAATAAAAGGATGAAGGGAATAAAAAAACACAAGACCTGAAGTCTTGTGTTTTCATTGTTGACGATTAGTTGCTTTTTACGTCTTTTCCTTTGTATGATCCACATGCTTTGCAGACGCGGTGTGAAAGTTTCATCTCACCGCAGTTTGGGCATTCTACCATACCAGGCACTTGCAATTTAAAGTGTGTACGACGAAGTCTTTTTTTCGTTTTAGAAGTTCTTCTAAAAGGTACAGCCATTATTCCCACCTCCTTAAAGAGCGTTAAGATTCATCATCTTGTTTTAAGAGCTTCTCGAGTCCGGCAAGTCTCGGATCAATCCGGTCTTTCCGGTCATCTTCTGTAATGACCTGCCAATCCTTGCCCTCCTGCGGAGCACCTTCTTCTTTTTGAACAGACTCACAAAAGATTTGCATAGGGATCTCAAGAAGGATTTCTTCTTTCACGACCGGTGTCAAGTCGATGAGGTCATCCTCAACAATATGGACGTCTTCATCTTCCAATTCCTCGGTCTTATGAAATATAAACAGTTCTTTTGTAGAAATACTGAATGGATAACGAACATCAACAAGCGTTCTTGAGCAAGGCAAGATCATCTCGCCTGAAATGGTAAAATCAAATGCAGCCTGCTTTGAGCGGATTTCCGCGCGCCCTTTCACCCGCACCGGTGAAATGCTGCGTATTTCCGAGCTTTGAGAGAGTTCGCTTAAATCAACGGTTTCATCAAATTCAAAGTCTTTCTTCGGCATTTGATTCAACTGATGTATCGTCCATTTCATTGTATCACCTCTAAGTGAGCAACAAACATGATTATAGCTTTCATCATGTTTTTTGTCAATATTTTTTCTTTACAGATATGCGCCTGCGCTTTTCATTCGTTGACATTGTGAACAACAATTCATACACTTAGAAAAAATGCTGTTTTCGCTAGGCATCTGGACATTCCATGTGTAAATGTATCATAACTATTTCAAGAGATGCAAGAGAGGTGAAAAAATGAAAGCGGTCGGCCTTGTTGTGGAATACAACCCTTTTCATAACGGACATTTATATCATATAAAGGAAGCAAAATCGGAAACCCGGAGCGAGGTGGCGGTTGCCGTTATGAGCGGCTCCTTTTTGCAGCGCGGCGAACCCGCCATCGTCTCAAAGTGGGCGCGAACGAAGATGGCGCTCGCATCTTTTGCAGATGTCGTCGTTGAACTTCCTTACATATTCGCTGTTCAAAAAGCGGAAACGTTTGCTGAAGGCGCCGTCGCGATTTTAAATGAATTAGGGTGTGCTTCTTTGTTTTTCGGAAGCGAGCACGGCGATATTGAGGCGTTTCTCAATACAGCTGCACATACGATAGAGCACGAAGACGGGCTCAACGAAGAAGCAAAAAAACAAATAGCGTTTGGGCTGAGCTACCCGCAAGCGATGGCAAAGGCGTTCCGGGCTGTAACCGGAGACGGCAGAAACATTGTTGACCTTTCAAAGCCGAACAACATACTCGGATTCCATTATGTGAAAGCCATCGTGCAAAAGCAATTGAGCATGAAGCCCGAAACCGTCAAGCGCCGATCCTCGGGCTATCACGATTCGGCCTTCCCGGAAGCGGACCGAATCGCAAGCGCCACAAGCATACGCAAATCGATCTTTGAAACGGGAAGCCTCGCGAACAGCCGCTTCTATCTTCCGAAGCCATCGATCGACGAGCTTAATGAATACGCCCGGACTTTCGGCATGTGGCACTCGCCCGAAGATTATTTCCCCTTTTTGAAATACAGCCTCCATACAATGGATACAGAAGAGCTGAAAGGGATTTATGAAGTGGAAGAAGGACTTGAGCACCGCGCCAAAAAAGCGATCCGAAAAGCAGGCTCATTTAAGGAATACATGGAGCTTTTGAAAACGAAGCGCTATACGTGGACAAGGCTGCAGCGCATGAACACCCACATCCTCACAAAAACGAAGAAAGCCGACGTCAAGCGCATGTTAAGCGAACCGTATCCGGCATACATCAGACTTCTCGGCATGACAAAAAAAGGGCAGGCCTACTTAGCCGAAAAGAAAAAAAGCCTGAGCGTGCCCCTTATTACAAAGACGGGATCTTTTTCCCACCCTTCCCTTCAGCTCGACATAAAAGCGGGCCAAGTATACAGCGCCCCGCTCAAAGAGCCGGAGCGGACGATGCTGACGGAGCAGGAATATTCCCTTTCGCCGATCAGGTATGACGAAGACAGCCGGATATTTTTGCGCAAATAAAACCGCCTGATGTTGTCCATCAGGCGGTTTTCACTTTATCTTCCAAATAATGAATCGCATCATCCATCGTGTCGACAGGGACGATTTTCATATCGGTTTTAATATCTTTTGCCGTTTTGACCGCTTCTTCGTAGTTAGATCCTTTTTTTCCGCCTTCGTTCGGAGCAAAAAAGATGTCGGCTCCCGCCTTATCTGCGGCAACGACTTTCTGGCTGATGCCGCCGATCGGACCGACTTTGCCTTCGTCATCGATCGTTCCGGTTCCCGCAATATGGTGTCCTTTCGTCTCGTCTTCTTTTGTCAGCTGATTATAGATCTCCATTGACATCATCAGCCCCGCCGAAGGACCGCCGATGTTTTCAATGTCCATATCGACCTCCGGCTTCACCTTGACATTGCGGTCTGTGATGAGGGATACGCCAAGCCCGGCTCTCTTCGGATCTTCTTTAAATGTTTTCAGCTTCATCTCATATGTTTTTTCTTCTTTATCCCGTTCAACTACGATTTTCACGGGGTCTCCGGCTTTTTTTGATTCGATGTAGCGGACGAAGCTCTCCGCTGAACGGAACGTTTTTCCGTCAGCTTTTTTAATTTTGTCTCCGACTTGTATTTTTCCTTCTGCAGGCATGCCGCTGACGACCGTCATGGCATATACGCCGTTAAACGTGTAGCTGACTTCTTTTCCGGCCCGCTTATAAGCGGCGATCATCGCATTTTCCTGGGAATCTCTCATCATTTGCAGCTGGCGCTTCATATATTCCTGATCAGATTCGCCTTCTTGTTTGAAATTTTCTTCCGGAAGAATTTCGTGGTAAGGGCGCACTTTTGCCCACATGTAAGTAAGCGGATTTGCAGGGCCGACTTTAACTGTCATTAAAGAAAAGCTCCCTTTTTCAGGATAGCCGTTATCAACTTTAATTAAAGGTTTCAGCTCAGTCGCTTCGCCGGGTTCTGTGATGTAATAAGGCAGCTTCACAAATGACAGCGCGGCCGTGATGATAACGATCAGTAATGCGATGCGTATAATTCTTTTTTTCAGCATGTATATGTAACCCTCCATCTTTATTTTCACCGGCTCACATCTTCGGTCCGGTTCCAAATTTTCAGCCTGCATGAATTCACAGATGTATGCCATACCTTCTATTGATGCTTATTAAGGAGAAGGGCTTCAGCAAGTCTCAAGCAGCTTCCGGTTCATTTGTATCGCCGATCTGCAATCTGGTGGTCTAAAATGAGGACCAGCCTTCGTATAATGATAAAGAAGTTTCACGGAGAAGGCTTCCGCACAAATCGGGCAAGCTTTTCGTTTATTTTATCATGATCCTGTTTCCAATGTGTATTCACAGCCGCAAAGGGGGTTAGAAATGGACATGTCAAAGGTAAAGACACTTATGATTGCCGTTTTGCTGCTTTCGTTTACAGCCGCCGTCATCACCCATCCGCAAGAATCATTTGACGCTTCTAAAAGTGGACTTGCCATGTGGTGGGAGGTCGTATTCCCTTCCCTTTTGCCTTTTTTTATTTTATCAGAGCTCTTGATCGGATTTGGTGTCGTCAGGTTTGTCGGGCTGCTGCTCGAGCCTTTCATGAGACCGGTGTTCCGCGTTCCCGGCGTCGGAGGGTTCGTGCTTGCGATGGGAATGGCATCAGGAAATCCGGCCGGTGCAAAACTGACTTCAAGGCTGAGACAAGAGCGGCAGATTTCACGGGTTGAAGCAGAGCGGCTCGCTTCGTTCACCAACTCATCTAACCCGCTGTTTATTTTCGGAGCCGTTGCGGTCGGCTTTTTCCATAATCCTTCTCTCGGCGTCGTGCTTGCGGCAGCCCATTATTTGGGCAATTTCGCAGTCGGGTTGACGATGCGTACTTACGGAAGAAAAGAAGAGAACCGCACCGCTGTGCGAAAGAAGCTTCCTTTGCCTTCTATTAAAGAAGCCTTAAAAGCGCTCCATCAGGCAAGACTTGAAGAAAAGCGGCCGCTCGGCAAACTTTTGAGCGATGCTGTCATCTCTTCTGTCCAAACGCTGTTAATGGTGGGCGGCTTCATCATTCTTTTTTCGGTTTTTAATAACATTCTTTCTGTGATGCACATCACCGACATTCTTTCGCACGCCACACGAATGATTTTGACTGCTCTTCAATTCCCCGGTGATTTTGATAAACCGTTATTATCGGGATTGTTTGAAATTACGCTCGGCAGCAAACTGGTCAGTTCCACGGATGCGGCGCTTCTCCAGCAAGCGGTGATTGTCAGCTTTATTTTGGGTTTCAGCGGCTTCTGCGTTCAGGCGCAGGTTGCAGGCATTCTTGCTGAAACCGATATTCGCTTTAAGCCGTTTTTTATCGCCCGCATCCTTCAGGGAATTTATGCAGCGATCTTTGTTCTTATTCTTTGGAAGCCTCTTTATACATCGTTCTATTCTCCGACGGAGCCGGCCTTCTCCTTTCTGACGGCCGGGAAAACGGAATCTTTCTTTCTGCAGATGTGGAACGCGTTGGCAGAGATTGGTCCGCTCCTTACGATCGGCACCCTTCTCATTTACAGCATTCTTTATGCCAAATCTTACGCCCCTGCTAAAAAATGAGCAGCCGGTTACGGCCGCTCATTTTTTGCAAACTTTTTTTCAAGTGCAGCCTCGACCGCTTCCGGCACGAGTTCTGCGACTGAACCTTTATATTTTGCCACTTCTTTGACAATGCTTGAACTAAGGAATGAGTATTGGTTATTCGTCATCATAAAAAACGTTTCAATATTTTCATCAAGCACTTTGTTCATCGAGGTTCCCTGCATCTCGTATTCAAAGTCAGATACCGCTCTAAGCCCTCGCAGGATGACGTTCGCCTGCTTGCTCTTTGCATAATCAATCAATAGCCCCTGGAAAGATTCCACTTGCACATTCGGGATATCCTTCGTCACTTCGCGAAGCAGCCCACAGCGTTCTTCCACCGTAAACAGCGGCTTTTTCGAAGAATTGTTCAAGACGCATACATACACTTTGTCAAACACTTTCGCCCCGCGCCTGATGATATCCAAATGTCCAAAAGTCACCGGATCAAAACTTCCGGGACAAACGGCAATGCTAGCCATCCCCATTCCCTCTCTTTCTGTATATGGTCACGCCTGTTAAGCCGTATATTTCCTGACGGGCAAGCTGAAGTCCGCCCGCCTCGGTCGGAAGGATAACTTCCTTCCCATGCTCAGCTACAATAAAACCTCTGTCAGTCAGCATATCCGCTTCATCAATCTTCGATAAAAGCGCTTCCAGCTTTTGTTCTCGATATGGCGGGTCCAAAAAGACGGCGTCAAAGCTTGCGCCCCTTTTCACCAGCGCATGGAGAGCCCGTTCAGCGTCATTCCTGTATACCTCGGCCCGTTTTTCCAAGCCCAGTGTTTTCAAATTGCCTTTTACGGTTTGAATCGCTTTAAAATCACGGTCGACAAAAATGAAGCGGTCAAACCCCCGCGACAGCGCTTCAATCCCCAATCCGCCGCTTCCCGCGTACAGATCAAGACCCGTGCCGCCTTCAAAATACGGGCCGATCATATTAAAGATGGATTCCTTTACTTTATCAGTCGTCGGCCTTGTCGACGTGCCGGGAACCGCTTTTAAGGCACGTCCCTTATACGTCCCAGAAATCACTCTCATACTTCCACCACTTTTTCTTAAAACTCGAAAAAAATCATTCCTATCTTATCATAAAGTGTTTTCTGGCACAAACACCCAAAGTACAAATTCATATGTATAGCAAAAAGGCTCAGTGGTGATAATAATAGCAACAGCATCGATTGATGTTGTTGCCAACCGCGGAGAAGACTTACGTTTCCCCATAAGTTCTTCCTCCGGTTTCTCCTCTCCCTTTGCCTTCTCCTTGATTTTTAAGGAATAGAAGGACCCCGCAGAGGTATTTCTGCGGGGATTTTTTTAAAATAAAGCAAGTTAGAGCCCGGCTTTATAGTCGTATTCTTTCGCTTTATCCTGCTTGGATTCAAACTCCATTTTCAAGAACGGTTTGTATGAAAGATCCACCTGTTTGACAAAAGAGTACGAACGTATTTTAGCGATGATTCTTTCGGCATCTTCCATATTGCAATAAACCACTACATATTTCAGCCGCTTTGAAACGTAATGAACATTTCCGAATTTCCTGAGCATTTTCGCCTGCTTCAAGGAGTGCAGCCAAACGATTAAGCCTTGACGCCTGATTTCCAAATTGTTCACCTGCCTGTCGCTCTGTGCATGAAGTTCTAAAAAAAACGAGACTCGGGGCGACCGAGCCTCATCAGGAAACTTTACAGCCGCAGCTTCCGCCTGACCCGCAGCCGCCGCCGCAAGATGAAAGATTATCAAAATAAGGGTTTCCAGTCGGTACTTTGATATGTTTTGATACAGCCTGACCGATTTCCACGCTGACTTCATCTAGGATAGATTGCAGCTCGGTTTCCGCCTTTTTAAATTCGGCTACTGTATCGTGAAGGTCAAGCTCCCGTTTGATTTCCCTCATTTTCTTGGATATCTCTTTATAATCAGGATGATACTTGCCAAAGCGCTGCACATCCTCATACTGTTCTTTTATTTTCGTAAACGAAGCGATAATACGTCCGGCCTCTTCATCTTCGCGGAGACGCTTGTAGCATTTTCTGTAATGTTCAGCCGCCTCTGATTGAAGAATCATGTTGGCCAAATCATATGCTTCATTTTGTAGCCGCAACGATTCCATTGTGGCAAACATAGACATGCACCTCCAGCTATAGTGTATCACAAAACAGCCGTTTTCAAAAATGTCTGTGCCGCCTCCAAACTATTATTTTCCAAAAACTTCGCTTGCACAAGCTGCATCGCGCCATTCTGAAACGCCCTTGGGTTTTGGTTTATGGGTGGCGCAGCCGGCCAGCAAGAGGCACAACATGATTACAAGCCAGCACTTTTTCATCACAGATCAACTCCTTTACACCTAGCTTTGCCAGAATGACGCGATTTATCATCATAAAAAAAAGACTCAGGCTTTAAATTAATCCTGAGTGCGCATCGCATGAAACATTTGAAGCATCATCTGGGCCATCTGAATGCCGCCCGATAGCTGGTTGACCCTGTGAGGAATCGTTTTTTCATAAAAGTTCATCATATCGAGATGAAAGGCTGACAAGTCATTCGGATTCCGCGAAAGCTTGCGGTACCAGACCGGCTGCTCACGGATGAACCGGCGGCGCTCTTCATCAGCGAACACATACTCTTGCACTTCTTTACGCATGTCTGACTCCTTCCCTAATCTTTTCGGAAAGAAAACGGATGCTCGCCGCCGCTTTGATTCTGCTGTTTTTGGCTTCCGCCCGAAAACTGGCTGAGCAAGCTTTGCAGCGAAGAAATAGACTGGCTCATTTTATTGATCTGCTCATTCATTTGATTGGCATCCATCTTTCGGACGGCCGTCACCATTTTTGAAATGAAATCGTTTTTGCCGCCAGCAGAAGGCTCCTTTTCTGCCGAAGCTTCTTTTTCCCTGTACGGATCCCAAATCGAATCGTCTTCCCCGAGCAAAACCCAGTTTTCATATACTTCCTGCCAGCTTTTTTCTTGTTTCCGGACTTCGGAAATCAACTTAGGATGCCGTTTAATAAATTGCTTAAATTCATCAATGGATGATTGCGCGTTTTGATTTGCCAACGTCTACACCCCCTCCGAAAACATATGCCTGCTATAGTGTAATCCGCCCCGGCAAAATGTGTTCGCCTAAAAATTCCTCTTTTTATAGGAGTCCGTGCGGAAGAGTGAGCAGCAGACCAAACATTAAAAGTTTCATGGTTTTCTCTAAAAACTAAAAACCCGGGTATGATCCCGGGCTCTAGTGCCATTCTTTAATAAAGTTCTGCGTATAATATTTCTCGTCCACCCCGACTCCGAGATGAGTATAGTCGGCATTTAACAGCGCTTTTCTGTGTCCTTCGCTGTTTAACCAGCCTTCAACCGCCGCAGGCCCGTCGACATAGTTGAGCGCGATATTTTCCCCCGCCTGCTCAAAGTTCACTTTCCCTTTTTCCAGCCTGTCTTTGAGCGTGCCTTCTGTTTCTGACACATGGGAGAAATAATGGTGCTCTTTCATGTCGCTGCTGTGGCCGTATGCCACTTTTGATACGCCTTCATCCCAAGAGAGCTGGGAAAGACCGTGTCTTGCGCGGATGACATTCGTCAAATCAAAGATCTGCTTCTCATTTGCTTTCTCGATTTTTTTCCAATCCGATTCTGTCAATGCTTGAGGTTCAATCAGGGTGCCTCTGTAGACAACTTCATACGGCCTTTGCTTGATGAAAGTCGGCGCATCAAATGCCCTGATGCTTGACAGCGTCCCCTCGAATTTATCCATATACAGCTGAACATAAATGTCTCCGACTTTCACCGTCGGCCTTGTATTCATGTCTTCCTCAGAAAATTCGAAACGGTATGAACTGCCTTTATATTGAACATTGACATACGGGGCGATCTGGGCGGTTTTGAAAACTTCCCTTGACGGCCGTCCAATTTTAAACGGAGCGGTGTTCAACCCGTCGCCTGTCGCAAACAATGTCACGGCCTTGCCGCCAAGCAAGCCGATTTGAACGTACTGTTTTGCCCCTTGGCTATAGACCCACCATTCATAATCATATGCTGAAGGATCGACCCTGTCCGGTTTACCCAGTTTCTTTTCGATCGTCTCAGCCGACTCTCCGATAAAAGAAAGCAAGCCGGAATCGGGAATGTTCAAGGATTTCTCTTTTTTCGCATCCTCGTTTGAGACTTGCGGCTTGTCTTCCTTCACAATTTTCTCAGGTGTTGAACCGTATTGAATAAACAGGGTGTATGAAGCCGCAACGATGAGAAGGATCACAATCGCTCTTAATATATTTTTCAAACTTTCACCTCCGACTGACGGATCAATCTATCCATAAAACGGCGCACCGCATCAAAAACTTGCCTTTAGTGTCATTTAAACAGAACTGACATGAATTTTCAATGATAATACAGCCTATTAAGATGTGCGACAAAATATGTTTTAATGAAGAAAATCTCCAGGCCTCTCTTCGTTTTCCGATATAAATGTCAGCGCGTCGCCAGCCTGCCGGTTTGATTTTTTGTGGGTTGAAACATCGCCTAGCGTAATGATGCCCGCAAGCGTCTTTCCCCGTGTAACCGGGACCCTCCTGATCTGATAATCTCCCATGAGATCAACCGCTTTTTCAATTGAATCGTCTTCACTTACCGTAATGAGATCCGTCGTCATGACATTTGTAATTTTTTGCGAATTTGGTTTTTTAACGGCGATCCCCCGCAGCACCAAATCCCGGTCAGTAACGATCCCAACCAGTTCCAAACCGTCATCAAGCACAACCGGAATCGCTCCGACATTTCCGTCTTTCATTTTCACGGCAGCCTCGTACACATTATCAAGAACTGTACAATATAATATTTCCTTTGTCATAATATCTTTCACACGTGTCAATCAGAAGACCTCCTCTTGTCTTTCGTTTGTTCATATTGTCGTCAAGCCGCCCGCGATTCATACTGTTCATAAAAATATTTATATATCGGCTAAAGCCAGGATTGAAAGTTTAACGCTTTCATACTATGATTGTCAGTAAAGGTAATTTTTTAAAGGGGGTTTTACGGGATGAAATTTGAAGAATCCGGTATCGAAGGCTTGACTGCTGACCTTAACCGGTTAGACGACATCATGGAAAACGAAGGGTTCGTAAGAGCTGGCCAATGGGATTATGAACGCGTCACATATGACCGCAAATTCGATATGGTGGAAGGCAGGTACTACCTCCGCGTGTTCGGATATGCCGTCGAAGGCGATGTGGGCGCCCGGCGCGCGGTCATCAAACTGATGACACCGCTTCTGGGCAAATATTATTATCCGCATGGAGTGGAATACGGTGAAAACGAACATTTCCCGCCGCAGCTCCTCAAAACAAGCAAGACGGTGCTGAATTCAATCAAAGAAAAAGTTTCAGCGCTTGAAGTGTAGCAGACGTACATAAAAAGGGTACAGCCCCTCTGATGAGGCTGTACCCTTTTTTCATCTTAATGAACCGTAGACGGCGAGTATCGTTCTTCTTCCAGTTCCTTTTCGTCTTTGGCTCTTTCCTTCCTCGCCCATCCGAAAAAGATAATCGCCAAAAATGTCCCGTACACGATTTCCTGTAAGATTTTCATGACGATCGCGCCAAGCTGCTGATCTTCCAGAACAGGCATGCTGCTGAACATTTCCGGACCTGTAAGCGTCATTCCGCTCAGCGTATCGAGAGGAACGCACAGTTTCATTGCCTCCGCCCATGCGGAAGGATCTGAATATGTCGAATACAGGGTCGTATCGCTGAACATGATCAGCGCGCACGCCGGTGTCAGCAAAATGCCGTCAGCCATAATGTAGCCGAGTTTCAAAAGTCCGTTCATTTGCGGAAGCTCCTCGACCTTGTGAACGAGCGGCCACCACATGAAAAACGCCGCAATGAAGATCAGCACCGTAATGACGGCATGATAAACGGCATCTGTCTTAATAAAATCAAACACCAAAGGAATGTGATACATCGAAAATAAACCGTTAAACACGATAATCGCGATCAATGGTTTTGAAAAAAACCGGAACAGCGGCTTGACGACCGGCAGAAAAATGACCTTTTTCCAAAACCAAGGCGGTATGCCAAGGATGATCAAAGGCGGTACGATCAAATACAAAACCGCCATTTGCGCCATATGCGCGCTGAACATAATATGTCCCAGCAAATCAATCGGACTGCCTTTAGACGCGTATAAAAGAAACATCGCTGTCACGAATAAACCGATTTCTTTCCTGGATGCCCGCTCTTCTTCTGATCCAAATCGTTTCATCAGAAAAAAGTAAAGGACGGTTATGAAAACGACAGCCCCTAGGAAATAGGGGCTCCACAGGGCGCGAAAACCGAATATTTCAAGGCTGCCCAACATGAGGCATCCTCCTTTCTGTATGTCGGTTCGATTACCACCAGATAAGCGTCACAAAAGCCAAAACGGTAACAAAAGCGACCAAAACGCCCGAATAAAGGAACAAAGTCGGCGCTTCATGCCCCCGCTGACTCATATGCATGAAGTAGTACAGCTGAAATGCAACCTGAATGACGGCCAGCAGCAGAATGAACGGCACCGTAAACCATACGCCTGCATCTGAGGCGACCGTTAAAAAAGCGACAAGGGTCAAGCCGATCATCAAACCGAATGAAATAACCTGATATCTCATGTCCTCCGCGTTTTTCTTTTTGCGGTAGGCAAGATCTGTTTTGGGATTCCCTCTGTTTTCGTTATTCACCATTTTTATCCCACCATCCCCATCAAGTATACAACGGTAAAGATAAACACCCAGACAACGTCGATAAAATGCCAATAGAGGCTTGCGACAAAAAACTTCGGCGCGTTGTAAAGGCTTAATCCGCGGCGCGCATTTCTGATCATCAAAGAAAGAATCCAGAGCAGCCCGAACGTAACGTGCGCACCGTGCGTGCCGACTAGCGTATAAAAAGCGGAGCCGAGAGCCGAGCTTTGAATGGTGAACCCATATTCGTGAATATAATGGGTGAATTCATATATTTCAAGCGCCAGGAAGCCTGCACCGAGCAGAACAGTGATTCCGAGCCAAACCTGCATCTTTTTAAAAGCAAAGTTCTTCATATGATACATGGCATATACGCTCGTTAAACTGCTCGTTAAAAGGAGCATTGTCGCCAGAAAGACCAGCCCCATGTCAAACATCTCAGTCGTTTTCGGCCCTCCTGCATTCGAATTCTTCAGCGCAAGGTATGTTGCGAAGAGAGACGCGAAAAGAACCGTCTCTCCTCCGAGAAATAGCCAAAAGCCGATAAACTTATTTTTTCCTTCTAATGTAGCTTTTTCAGGAGAAGCCGGGAAGGTTTCAGCCGTTAATTTCTCTTCTGTATGCATTATGCCTTCACCCCTTTGTCGTCATCATCCATCAGATCTTCTTTATGAATATGATACCCGTGGTCATCAATTACAGACCGGAGAAGCATCATAAATAATGTGATTCCTAATCCAATCAGAATGACAGGCAGCCCCCAGGCAAATTCCGTCCGGTACATGAAGCCGAAAGCCGATATAAACAGCCCGAGTGACATGATGAACGGGAGAATCGATCCGTTTGGCATATGGACGTCCTGAAGCGGCTCCGCGGCGGTCATTGACTGCTTGCCGGCTCTTTTTTCGATCCATAAAGCATCAAGGCCTCTAACCAGAGGCAGCTGTTTAAAGTTGTATTCAGGAGGCGGTGAAGAAACGGCCCACTCAAGCGTTCTTCCGTCATGCCAAGGATCGCTGCCGACTTTTTCCCCTTTGGCAGTCGTCACGATAATATTGATCACGAGTATGATGACCGCAGCCGCCATAAACACAGCTCCGATTGAACTGATTAAGTTCGCCATGTCAAATCCCTGATTCGGCAAGTATGTGAACACGCGTCTCGGCATTCCCCACAACCCGAGCCAATGCTGGATGAAGAAAGTCAGATGGAACCCGATGAAAAAGAGCACAAATGTTATTTTGCCCAACGCTTCGCTCAGCATTTTCCCGAACATTTTCGGCCACCAGTAATGAGCGCCGGCGAGGATGGCAAACACCACTCCACCGATGATGACGTAATGGAAGTGAGCCACGACAAAGTACGTGTCGTGGAACTGATAGTCAGCCGGTGCAGCAGCAAGCATGACACCTGTCACCCCGCCCATGACAAACGACGGGATAAAAGAAATCGCATAAAGCATCGGCGTTGTAAACTTAATGCTCCCGCCCCAAGCCGTGAGCAGCCAGTTGAAGATTTTAATTCCGGTCGGGACGGCAATGGCCATCGTCGCCACCGCAAAAATGGCGTTCGCCACAGGCCCGAGTCCCGTTGTAAACATATGGTGGGCCCAAACCATGAAGCCTAAAAAGCCGATCAATACGGTCGCAAATACCATTGAAGAATAACCGAACAGCCTTTTTCTCGCAAAAACCGGAATGATTTCCGAAAAGATTCCGAACGCCGGGAGTACGAGAATATAAACTTCAGGGTGTCCGAAGATCCAGAACAGATGCTCCCAAATGATCGTATTACCGCCTAATTCCGGATTGAAAAAGCTCGTTCCGAACAACCGGTCCAGCATCAAGAGCGCGATGCCTACGGTCAGCGGCGGGAACGCGAATAAAATCAAAGCCGAAGCGACGAATGTCGTCCATGTGAAAAGCGGCAGCCTCATGTATGTCATGCCCGGCGCCCTCATATTGATAATCGTCGCGAGAAAGTTAATTCCAGCAATCAGCGTACCGATCCCGGCAATTTGCAGACCGAGAACATAGAAATCGATCCCGTGCCCTTCGGAATGAAGGGAAAGCGACGCGTAAGACGTCCAGCCGGCATCGGGTGCCCCTCCCAAAAACCAGCTTAAATTCAGAAAGATGCCGCCGAAAAGGAACAGCCAGAAGCCGAGCGAGTTCAAAAATGGAAACGCAACATCCCTCGCGCCTATCTGCAGCGGAACGACGGCGTTCATCAGTGCGAACAAAAGCGGCATCGCTGCCAGGAAAATCATCGTTGTACCGTGCATCGTCATGATCTCATTGTAGACTCCGCCGCTCATGATGTCATTGTTCGGTATCATCAGCTGAACCCTGATCAGCATCGCTTCGATTCCGCCGAGCACAAAGAAGAACCCGCCGCCCAGCAAATAAAGGATGGCAATCTTTTTATGATCGACAGTCGTTAAATAGTCCCATAATACAGCCCCAAAACCTTGCTTTTTCTTAAGCGTACTCACAATGTAACCTCCCTCATTCTCCCTTTGAAGCGTTAGTCTTCCGTTTTTAACCCCTTTAAATATTCAGTCAGTGCATCAAGTTCCTTGTCGCTCAAATCAGGGTATGTGCCGGTCATTTTGTTGCCCGGTTTTATGCTTTCAGGATCCTTGAGCCACGCTCTCAAGTTTTCATCGCTGAATTCCTTCACACCGGCGATCGTCGACCGGTCTCCAAAAGTCGCGAGGTTCGGAGCCGTTCTGGCCGCTTCCGCCCTTTGATCTTTTGAATCGGTCGCATGACAGCTCAGGCAGTTTTTCTCTTTGAACACTTTTTCTCCTTCAACAGCGAGATCGGTTTTCGCCCCCACTTTATAGTTTTCCATATCGCTCATCCATTCCTTGAACTCATCCTTCGAAACCGCTTTAACTTTAAAGTCCATTAAAGCATGGGAAGGTCCGCAGAGCTCGGCGCATTTCCCGTAGAAATAGTCTCCGGCTTTTTCAGCGCGTTTTGAATCGAACGTTAAGAAGAATTTGTTTTCATTGTCTGTGTTCGTATCAATCTTACCCCCGACTGAAGGAACCCAGAATGAATGTTTGACATCGGAAGCTTTCAGCTTAAAGTAAACGCGTTCATCGGTCGGCACGACCAGCTCCTGGCTCGTCACCACGCCGTAGTCAGGATATTCGAATTCCCACCAGTAAAGGTTCGCCCGGACATTGACGACCAGCGCCTTCTCCGGATCCCTGTTTTTCTTATCCATCGGTTTTGTATCAGCAAGATCAAAGGTCTGTGCGACAACAGGAACAACCAGGATAAGAAGGAGAAGAATTGGAATAACAGTCCATAAAATTTCTAAATTGCGGTTTCCTTCAACCTGTTTCGGGATGTGGTCATCACCGAGCTTAGATCTTCTGTACCTGACGATGACAAATACGAAAATGAAACTTACCACCACTACAACAACAACCATGATCAGCGTGCTGAGAATCATTAGGAAATACTGCTGATCAGCCACCTCGCCCGCCGGCTGCAGCGTTGATATGAACGGTTCTCCGCACCCTGCTAAAACGAGCGCCAAAATAGTGAACAGCGACATCAGACGCCATTTCTTTAACATTTCTTCCCAACCCCTTTTCAATCAATCCTTTTGAAACTTTCACTGTTCAAACGTTTATAGGACACCTATTCATTCATCTGACTCCCCACTTAAATTAAAGCACTTACATTTCCTCATTTCTTAAATAATGAGGTTTTTTACTCAAAATACCATCTATGTATGAACGTAAAGCCGCCTTGTTAAACATAATCGAAAAAAATCGATAAGGCGGCTTTTACATGATTGTTGTCTGTTTGAAGTGTTAAGTGACAGCCTTCAATGTGATGAATTATAGAGTTCTATCCAATTTTAAAAAGTGTGAATACGACCATGGCAACGAAGAATATGGTCAAGTAATTTAATGAATATACAAACATGAGCGTTGCCCACTTCATGATATTTTTGCTTCTGTAACCGACCAGACCGCAAACGAGCCAGCCGATATTGAGTACCGTTCCCAAAATGACGATCGGCAGTCCGAGTCCGCCCAGGAAAAACGGCAGCGGCATTAAGCAGGCAATCCAAATGATGATTTGCCTTTTCGTCACTTCAAAACCGTGTACAACAGGCAGCATCGGTATATTTGCAGCTCTGTATTCCTCCGTTTTCTTAATCGCAAGCGCCAGAAAGTGGGGAATCTGCCAAATAAACATGATTAAAAACAGCACCCATGCCTCAACTCCGATGGAGCCTTGGACAGCGGTCCATCCGATCAAAGGAGGAACAGCCCCTGACACACTTCCGATAATCGTATTAACGGTATAGCGGCGCTTTGACCACATCGTGTATAGAAACACGTACGTAAAGACGCCGACAAAGCCTACTGCGGCAGTTGTCAGATTGGTCATCAGCAGCATGATAAAACCGAGCGCAGTCAGCAGAATGCCGAACCACAATGCCTGTGAAGGCTGGATTTTACCAGTCACCGTCGGCCTTGTTCTCGTCCGCTGCATGAGCTGGTCAATATCACGGTCATAATAGTTGTTGATGACGCATGATCCTGCGATAATAAGCGAGGATCCCGCTAAAGTGAACAGCACGATATCAAGGTTTCCTAGAAAGCTCAGATTTGAAAAGTAAAAAGCGAGCCACAAGCCCGTAAAAGTTGTTATCAGGTTCGAGTAAACAATCCCGACTTTGATAAGGGCGAGGAAATCTTTCCATGCTGTCGTCTCTTCTATTTGTCCATTCATTGCTGTATCAGCTGTAATTCTTGTTTCAGCCATAATACTAACCCCCCTTACTCAAACCTTCATCACGTCAAGAGAAGCGGTATATTCATAAAAAACCTACAACTCTATCATACAAGATTACCGGTTGGAAAAAAACAGCCTATTAAATATTAATCGACAAACCGGTTTATATTTGTGAACTTTTTATGACTTTCTTTACAGATGAAGGAAAAGTTGTGAACAAGAGCGGAAAACCACTGTCATTCTAATATAGTTCTATCAAACGAAGCCACAATTATCAAGTCTTCAAAACCAATAAAAATGTGAACGCCTTCTATTGCATTTTTGTGAACAATAATCATTATGAATTGCAGCAGAACATCAATTCGCTTACACTTGAAGGTGGTAAATATCTTTTTATTAGTCAGTTTGCATTAAAAAAGGAGAATTGAATTTATGAATAAAGCATTAAAAGGCTTGGGAATTATCACAACTATCGCCATGCTTTTCGTGCTGATCGGCGGCGCCCTCGTCACAAAGACGGGTTCGGGAATGGGCTGCGGCAGATCTTGGCCGCTTTGCAACGGAAGCATATTCCCGGCTCTAACCCTTGAATCGATTATCGAATGGAGCCACAGGTTTGTCAGCGGCACATCCGGCGTCCTTGTGCTGGCTCTCGCCATTTGGACATGGAAAAAAATCGGCCATATCAGGGAAACGAAATTTCTCGCGGTGATGTCGGTCGTCTTCCTCATTCTTCAGGCGCTCCTGGGCGCTGCGGCGGTCGTCTTCGGGTCTTCGGCCCTGATCATGGCTTTGCACTTCGGAATCTCGCTTATTTCCTTTGCATCTGTTCTGCTGTTGACGCTCCTCGTGTTTGAAGCTGACAGCAAGCAGAAAGCCGAATCGTTTTATATAGGAAAAACCATGCAGTTTCATATGATAGGAATCATTATATACACATATGTCGTCGTTTATACAGGCGCATATGTCCGGCATACGAAGTCAAGCCTTGCGTGCCTTGACTTTCCGATGTGCAGCACACAAAACGGCTGGCTCCCAGGGAAGTTTCACGAATGGGTGCAGATGGGACACAGGGCTGCGGCGCTTCTTCTGTTCGCTTGGATCATTGCGGCAGCGATACATGCGGCCAAACAGTATAAAAATCAAAAACGCATTTATTGGGGCTGGATGATTTCCCTGATCCTGATTATCCTTCAGGCTGCCTCAGGAATTGCGGTTGTCTACAGCAGGCTGGATTTGGGATTTGCACTCGCCCACGCTTTCTTCATTTCCTGCCTGTTCGGAATCCTTTGCTACTTCCTGCTGCTTGTTGCGCGCTATCGCAGACAGGCGCAAAAATAACAATAAACGGTTGATCCCCCGCCTGTTGCGGGGGATTTTTTCATAAAAAAAGGCCGCCGACAAAAGTCAGCGGCCGCGTTTTTATTTTTTAAGCTCAATGAGGAGGTCGCCGGTTTGAATGGCTTCTCCGTTTGTCACGTGAATGTTTTCAACAGTTCCTGAAAACGGAGCCTGGACGGTCGTTTCCATTTTCATCGCTTCATTGATCATTAAATGATCGCCCTTCTTCACTTGGTCCCCTTTGCTTACAAGAAGCTTAATCACCGTTCCCGGCATGGACGCCGCGATGTGATTCGGGTTTGAACGGTCGGCTTTCACCTTTTGATGAACGGACGATTTAATGCTTTCGTCTTTAATGACCACTTCGCGAGGCTGGCCGTTCAGTTCAAAGTAGACGACTCTCGTTGCATCAGGACGCGGTTCGCCGATAGAGACAAGTTTGACGATCAGCGTTTTCCCTCTTTCGATCTCGACTTCGATTTCTTCGCCGAGCGTCATGCCGTAGAAGAAGGTCGGTGTATCAAGCACTGAGATGTCCCCGTACAGTTCCGCTGTCTTAACATACTCGGTAAACACTTTCGGATAAAGCGCATATGCAACAGCATCCTGATCGGAAAGCTCCAGATCATGCGTTTCCTTAAACTCCGCTTTTATATCGTCAAACGAAACGGGTTCGAGAAGTTCTCCAGGGCGCACTGTAATCGGCTCCTGCCCTTTCAAAATCAGCTTTTGCAATTTCTCAGGGAATCCGCCGTGAGGCTGGCCGATATACCCTTTAAAAAGCTCGACTACTGAGTCAGGAAAATCGAGTGATTCTCCTCTTTCGTAAATATCATCTTCCGTCAGGTTATTTTGCACCATGTAAAGCGCCATATCCCCGACGACTTTAGATGACGGCGTAACCTTTACGATGTCCCCGAACAGGTGGTTGACCCGGCTGTACATTTCTTTCACTTCATTCCAGCGGTCACCGAGGCCGACTCCCTTAGCCTGCTGCTGAAGGTTGCTGTATTGGCCGCCAGGCATTTCATGCTTGTAAATTTCGGTATGAGGCGCGTTCATGCCGCTCTCAAACTCGCTGTAGTATTTTCTGACAGACTCCCAATATTGAGACAGCGACTCTACCGCATCGACATTCAGCTGCGGACGGCGTTTATCGCCTTCAAGCGCATGATAAAGCGAGCTTGCGCTTGGCTGTGATGTCAGGCCCGCCATAGAGCTGACCGCTACGTCGACGATGTCGACGCCTGCTTCTATCGCCTTCGCGTACATAAAAATACCGTTGCCGCTCGTGTCGTGTGTATGCAAGTGGATCGGAATATCGATCGTCTCTTTCAAAGCTGACACCAGTTCGTATGCTGCTTGAGGTCTCAGCAGGCCGGCCATATCTTTAATGCCGAGAATATGCGCCCCCGCTGATTCAAGCTCTTTTGCCATTGACGTATAATATTCAAGGTTATATTTTGTTCTGTTCGGATCGAGAATGTCTCCGGTATAGCAGATCGCGGCTTCGGCAAGTTTGCCCGACTCGCGCACTGCATCAATGGCGAGCGTCATCCCTTTAACCCAGTTCAAGCTGTCAAAAATGCGGAATACATCGATTCCGGCCGCAGCGGATTCGCTGACAAACTTTTTAATCAGGTTGTCAGGGTAGTTTGTATACCCGACGGCATTCGAAGATCTCAACAGCATTTGAAACATCGTATTCGGAATTTCCTTCCGCAGCTTCTCAAGCCTTTTCCACGGGTCTTCTTTCAAGAAACGGTAAGCGACATCAAAAGTGGCGCCGCCCCACATTTCAAGGCTGAAAAGCTCAGGCCAGAGCGCAGCTGTCGGATTGGCGATTTTCTCCAAATCATGCGTTCTGAATCTTGTCGCAAGCAGTGACTGATGGGCATCGCGGAACGTCGTATCAGTGAGAAGCACTTCCTCTTGATCTTTCACCCATTTGACGAGCCCTTCAGCTCCGCGTTCATCAAGAATCTGTTTTGTTCCGCTCGCGATCGGCTGATCGACATCCGTTTTGACGATCTGGGGTTTGTCGAACTCCGGCTTCTTCTTTTTATCAATGCCCGGGAAGCCGTTGACCGTTACGTTCCCGATATACGTCAGCATTTTTGTTCCGCGGTCTCTCTGCTTAGGAAAGACAAAGAGTTCCGGCGTTGTATCAATAAAAGACGTGTCGTATTGCCCTGTGAGAAATTTTTCGTGTTTCGCCACGTTTTCAAGGAAAGGAATATTCGTTTTGATTCCCCTGATCCTGAATTCCTGTAGGTTGCGGACCATTTTGGCCGCCGCCTGTTCAAACGTCAGAGCCCAGGTTGAAAGCTTAACAAGCAGCGAGTCATAATAAGGCGTAATGACAGCGCCCTGAAAACTGTTTCCGGTATCAAGCCTCACCCCGAAACCGCCGCCTGAGCGATATGCCATGATTTTGCCTGTGTCAGGCATGAAATTGTTTGACGGGTCTTCAGTCGTAACCCTTGACTGGATCGCATATCCGTGCAGCGTGATGGCATCCTGGTTCGGAATGCTGATTTCGCTGCTGCCCAGACTGAGACCGGCAGCGATCAGGATTTGCGTCTGAACGATATCGACGCCCGTTACCATTTCCGTAATGGTATGCTCCACCTGAACACGCGGGTTCACTTCAATAAAGAAAAACTCATCGTTCGCAACTAAAAATTCGACTGTACCGGCATTGACATATTCAACATTCTTCGCAAGCTTAACGGCAGCATCGCAAATCTTTTCCCGGAGGGATTCAGAAAGCGAAACGCTCGGCGCCACTTCGATGACCTTTTGATGACGCCTTTGCACAGAGCAGTCGCGGTCGTAAAGGTGAACCACGTTCCCTTCTTTATCTCCGATGACTTGAACTTCAATGTGCTTCGGCTTTTCAATCAGCTTTTCGACATAAACTTCATCATTGCCAAAGGCCGCTTTCGCCTCTGATTTCGCCCTATTATAGGACTCCTCCAGCTCCGATTCGTCCCTGACGATCCGCATGCCGCGCCCGCCGCCGCCAAGCGACGCTTTAATGATAAACGGATATCCGAACTTTTCCGCAAATTGTTTCACTTCCGCTATATCCGCCACTGGTCCGTCGCTCCCCGGTATGACCGGAATTCCAGCTTTTTCAGCTTGTTCGCGGGCTTTTACTTTGTCTCCAAACATATCGAGGTGCTCGGAGGTCGGTCCGATAAAGATGATGCCTTCCTCTTCACACCGCTTAGCAAACTGAATGTTTTCCGACAGGAAGCCGTAGCCTGGATGGATGGCATCCACATGGTTGCGTTTTGCAATCTCGATGATGCCTTCAATATCAAGATAAGCGTCAATCGGCTTTTTCCCTTCGCCGACCAGGTATGCTTCATCGGCTTTGTATCTGTGGTAAGATCCGCTGTCTTCTTTAGAATAGATCGCTACCGTACGGATATTCAGTTCTGTGCAGGCCCGAAATACGCGGATAGCGATTTCCCCTCTGTTTGCAACAAGAACTTTTTGAATAGACTGTTGTGACATGTCGTTCCCCCTCATCCGCTGTTATAAGTATGTATCTATTCTAAATGAATCGGATGGTCATTGTACACGCTTAGTTTTTTAAAAATTTATACTTTTTTTATATTGATTTTCTTTCGTTTTTGTAGTATTGACAGGCTGTTTTCGTTTGAACCGATCAAAATATTCATTAAACATGCTGATGTTCACCAATATCCCCGCGCTTGCCATCAGCAGAATGAGCGATGACCCTCCGTAGCTGATAAACGGAAGCGTCACCCCTGTCAAAGGAATCAAGCCGGATATGCCGCCCAGGTTCACGAAAGACTGGATGGCGATCATGCTCGATATGCCGATCGCGAGCAGGCTTCCAAACGGATCATCGCATTTCCTCGCTATATAAAACCCTTTTAAAACGATGAAAGAAAGCAGCAGCACGACAAAAAGGACACCGAAAATACCGAGCTCCTCGGCGATGATCGCCATAATAAAATCGGTGTGCGTTTCAGGCAGATACCCATACTTCTGGACGCTCTCGCCGAGGCCCAGGCCGAACAGTCCCCCGGAACCGATCGCCAAGTAGGAGTTGACGACTTGAAAGCCCGAATCTCCCGCATCTTTAAACGGGTTTTGATAGCTTTCAAACCGCTTCATCCGTCCTTCTGTTAAAATGCTGTCCCAGTTGAAATAAATGAGCGGGCTGACGAGCACAAGGACAATCCCGGCCAAAAGCACGAGCTTTAACAGCGTTTTGCCGCTGAATCCCGAGCACAAAATGATGCACAATGCGATTAAAGCGATGATAAAGGCCGTTCCCACATCCGGCTGAGCAGCGACCAAGGCGCAAATGAAGAGCGTGATGATCGCAGGAGGGGCGATTCCGGCTCCCAAGTTGTCAATATAGCTTTGCTTTTTGGCGTAGACGGAAGAAAGATACAAGATGACGGTCAGCTTGACAAACTCCCCCGGCTGGATGCCGTAATTCGAAACCCTGAACCAGCTTTGGGCATTCCCGGCCACATGTCCGACAACAAACAGCCCGAACAAAGCGACGACGGAAATGAGCAGCAAAAACTTTTGGAATTTTTGATTGGCAAAAGCCTTATACGGAAAAAGCGCCGCGCATAAAAATATGACGGTTCCGAGCGCCAAAAACATCAGCTGCCTGTCAAAAAAGTAGCTGCTGTTTTGTCCGTACCTTGTCACGGCCGTGATCATGCTTGAACTGTACACCATGACGAGCCCGAACCCGCACAGCAGGAATACAGCGAAGATTAATGAATAATCATAGGATTTGAGCATTCTTTTTATCATATTATCCTCTTCCTTACTTGCCTTCAAAATGTGTTTGTGGTAGTTCCTTCGTTATTTTACTACACTTTCTTAAAAAGCACGAAAGATACCCTTTTCATAAGACTTCGAATCTCCTCAGAAAGAAAAGTCCGTCTGTTCCAAGACTGCCATTCTATTTTTTTATCGGCAAATCATGCGTCTTCGTTTATTCGGCGTGAACAGCGGCCATTCCTTCATCAACTGGCGTTTTCTTTCTCATTCCATAATAAAAAAAGCCTGCCGGCAGTTTGTTTCTATCGAAACGTCGTCGACAAGCTGACTCAGACAGAAAGATTCTTCTGAGGTGTTCATTTATTTTTTTGTAAATGCATCATGTAATGCAGACAATTCACGCTCCAGCCTGTAAAGCAGTTCTTTCCCCTCTTCTTCATCCACTAATCCAAGGCGGACAGCAAAATCAATTTCTCTAGAGAGTCCGAACATTTGTGTATCTAAAACCTCTTCATAAAGAGGACATTGAGGCATCGTTAAGTTGTCCATTTGCACTTGAATCAGCTTTAAGATTTTATCAGCATCACGTTTTAACAGAGCAAGTGCTTTTTCACGATGGTCGACTACAATCTCAGACGCCAAAAGTATCCCTCCGTTCCCCAGGCGAGTACCTAATTCTTCTATTTATGATAAAGCCTCAGCCGAAAAAAAGCAAGCTATTTCTGTCCTTTCGCCGTATTTCAAAGACTCGCTTTTTAAGCTTCCGCTAACGTTTTAAAAAATGCTTAAGCTGTAATTCGCAGATAATAGCTCTAAAAGCCGGATTCCGGCAATGCTGTTTCCCTTTTCATCGAGCGAAGGCCCGAAGATGCCGATGCCGAAACGGTATGGGGATAGCCCCATGATGCCCCCTGAAACCCCGCTTTTGGCGGGAATTCCGATTTTGATTGCGAATTCGCCGCTGGCATTATACATTCCGCATGTCACCATAAATGTCTTGCAAATTCTCGCGATATCCTTCGGTATGATTTGTTCTCCCGTTTCGGGATGCTTGCCGTTCAAAGCAAAAACAGAGCCGATTTTTGCCAGGTCCAGGCTGTTCATTTCAATGGCGCACTGTTTTGTATAAACATCCATAACATCCTCAACCTCAGCCTGAAAAATGCCGTGCTCTTTCATGTAATAGCACATCGCCCTGTTGACCATCGAGGTTTCAAATTCAGATTCGGCGACCTTCCCGCAAACGGTAATGCTCCGGTTGTTTGCAAGTTTTTTAATAAAATCAAGCAGTCTCCCGATCTTATCAGCGTTCGTCTCTCCTTTAATCATGCTTGTGACCACCAATGCTCCTGCGTTTATCATCGGATTCAGCGGCTTCCCCGGGTTGACGGTTTCAAGCTTGATGATGGAGTTAAACGGATCGCCAGTCGGCTCTTGTCCTACGTAATGAAACACTTTTTCCGGTCCGTGATCGATCAGAACGAGGGCAAGCGACAATACTTTTGATATGCTTTGCAGAGTGAATGCTTTTTCCACATCCCCCGCTGATATACAAGTCCCGTCGGTAAAGTAGACCGCCGCCGATAAATCGTCCTCCGATAATTCGGCCAAAGCCGGTATGTAAGATGCAACCTTTCCTTTGTCCGTCACTTTTTTCGCTTCTGTGACAAAATATTCGAGCTCCTCATTATGCCGGCAATTCAAGTTTTTTCCCTCCATCCGAGCGTCATTGCTGTTATCTTTCCCGGAGAGGGCTTTTGTTATGAGAAGTGACAATTCGAAAGAAAGCGCTTATAATTTTTTGTGAGGGAGTGGTAGAGACATGAGCATTGTAACGATCACAGGAAATGTAAAGTATCCGATTACGCTCGATCCGAGCGTCTGGATTTTTGATGACCGAAAATTCGATCTCGAGCAGTTCTTTTCACATTTCGGAGAGGTACAGGATGAAGATGACGACCTTGTGATTGACCGGGAACGGCAAATCAGAGAAGGTGCTGTATCGCCGCCGACGCTGAAATCAGAGAAAAAGTATGAAAAGGAAAAATTGCTTGACGGCACTTTCGGAATCAAGCTTGAGCCTTTTTTGAAAAACGCGGAGGTGTCAGGCTCCGCCGTCAAATGCCTCTTCAAAACGGAAGGTGAAGACGTTTCCGTTCCAATTGAAGAAGCGGGCGGCATGATTCTCTGCTTCAGCAACAAAGGCAAGCCGCTTGGCGAAGACGGGCCTGTACACGTTTATTTTCCCGACGGTTCTAACAAGATGAATCCTGTGAAACGAGTAAAAGAAATTCACATTATTTAAAGCGGCAACACTGTAACGGGTGCGCCGGAGGCGGGGAAAAAACTCCGCCTCTTCTTTTCCCGGCCGGGTTTTCGGCTTTTGCAGACGACCCGGCCGGCGTGCCATGCAAGTTGAAACCCGGGTTAAAAGCCCGGTTTTTTTATTTACAGCAGGTCTGCTGCAAGCCTTGCAAGCCGGGAGCGCTCTCCTTTTAAAAGCTTCACGTTTCCGGAAATTTTTTGATCTTTAAAGCGCTCTACTACATAGGCCAGGCCGTTGTTCATCGCATCCAAATAAGGATGATCGATCTGTTCGGTATCTCCCATCAATACGATTTTGCTGCCTTCCCCGACGCGTGTCAGAAGCGTTTTGACTTCATGCTTGGTCAGATTTTGGGCCTCATCAATGATGATGAATTGGTCGGGAATGCTTCTGCCCCTTATATAAGTAAGGGCTTCGACTTGAATGGAGCCCATCCCCGCCAAAATATCATCAAGTTCCCCCGGTTTTTTTGCATTGAACAAGTATTCCAGGTTATCAAAAATAGGCTGGACCCACGGTCGAAGTTTTTCTTCTTTTTCACCCGGAAGATAGCCGAGATCTTTTCCGACAGGAACGATCGGCCTTGTGACAACAAGTTTTTTAAAATTCCCCAGATCCTCTGTCTGCAGCAATCCGGCTGCCAGCGCAAGCAGTGTTTTTCCTGTGCCGGCTTTTCCGATCAGGGTGACAAGCGGAATATCTTGTCTTAATAGAAGTTCCAACGCCATCGTCTGCTGTACGTTTCGGGAACGGATGCCCCAAACCTGCTCCTGGTCAAAAACAAGCTTTTTAACGGCTTTTCCGCTTTGATCTACGATTCCAACCGCAGAAGATGATCCGCCGAGCGCGTCCTTCATGACGACAAACTGGTTCGGACACAGCGGCTCCTCGCTGATTTCGTCAAGCTGCAAATAATGATGTTCAAAAAATGAATTCATCTGATCCGAGCGAATGTACACGTCCGTATAACCGCTGTATATATCATCATTGTCGACAACCCTGTCGTGCAAAAAATCCTCTGACATCAACCCGATGGCATCGGCTTTGACGCGGATCAGCATATCTTTGCTGACAAGAATAACCGGTCTGCCGCCTTCTTTCGTTTCTTCTTCAAGGCTGAGGTTTTTCGCTACGGCTAAAATCCGGTTGTCGCTAGTTTTTTCGATAAAGATTTCCTGAAGCTGCTGAAAAGAGCGATGGTTAAGCTCCATTCTCAAGCTTCCTCCGTTAGGGAGAGGAACATTTTCATACAGCTTTCCTTTTAAACGCAAATCATCTATCAATTTAGATACGCGCCTTGCATTCCTCCCAATTTCATCCATGTAACGTTTCTTTGAATCGACTTCCTCCAATACGACAGCCGGGATGACGACCTCGTTATCTTCAAAAGAAAAGATTGAATTCGGATCCTGCAATAACACATTCGTATCTAGCACATAAATTTTACTCAATCTTCCGCCTCCTGATCAGGATTTTTAGCCTTTTATTTTCATTTGGGTTAAAAGCTGATGGAGCGCCCGCTAAAATATATGTTTTTGTGAATAAAGATAGAAGGTTAATTCAACAATAAAAATTAATGAAAGCATTTTTAAGGAGGCAACCTCAAGTGCGAATCTTTTTTTTGATCCTAATTCAAACCGTTATGCTGCTTTCAGCCTGCGGCATTCAAAATAATGCCCGAAATGAAGCAAATGAGCTTCCCGGCAACAGACCGATTCATGTAAAAAACAGCGCCCAGGAGCCGGTGAACCGCGAAGACGGACAAGCCATCTCACGGCGCCTTGTAAAGATCACCGAAAGCGTTCCGGGTGTCAATGATGCGACCGCCGTCGTGCTAGGCAGGCTCTCCGTCGTCGGAATTGATGTGAAAGACAATTTGGAACGCAGCAAAGTCGAATCCATTAAGTATTCGGTCGCTGAAGCTCTGCAGAATGACCCTTATGGAGCAAACGCCGCCGTTGTCGCGGATCCCGACACTGTAAACCGCCTGCGGGCAATGGGCAGAGAAATTCAAGCGGGACGTCCTGTCAAAGGGATTCTCGATGAGCTGGCAGCCATTGTCGGGCGCGTCCTTCCTGAAGTGCCGAACGACGCAACAGACAACCAGCAAACAAATCCTACAAAATCCAACAACGACCAGCTGAATGAGAGAAACCAAAAACAACTCGAAAAGAAGCAGAATAATCAATCGAACAAACATATGAAAAATCGGCAGCAATAACTTTAAAAAAGCCTGTGCCACTGTTTTCTTGACGGTACAGGCTTTTTCCTTTTTTCTAATAGAGAAAATTTATTTGTCAGATCGATTAAGGTATAATGGATCGTAAGCGAGGTGAATCAAGTGAGGGTAAAGTGTTCATTGTGTGACAAAATCGAAAAAATCGATGACGACACACTCATTGCCAAACGTCTCCGAAACCGGCCGATACATACCTATATGTGCCATGAATGCAGCGAAAGAATTAAAATCAAAACCGAAAACCGGATGAAAACCGGCCGTTTTAAGTTATATCCGCACAGAAAAGATAAAGAGCAGATCAAGTCATAAAAGCATGGACAAGCTCCATGCTTTTTTTATCTCTTTTTGTTACATAAGTAACAAAATAACAGAATATAGTTGATAAAAATTTTCATTTGTAGTATTTTAAAATTGTTTCATATGCAACAAAAAAGGAGTGATTGATCATGGATTTTGATGTATTGATTGCAGGCGGCGGCCCCGTCGGTCTGCTGACGGCTTCCGAGCTGGCTTTGGCCGGCGTCCGGACCTGTATTGTCGAACGGCTGAATGAGCCTTCTCCATTCTCAAAAGCGCTCACACTGCATCCTCGCTCAATCGAAATACTTGAAATGAGGGGGCTTGGAGAACGATTTAAGGAAATTGGCAAGCCGCTCGGTTCGGGGCACTTTGCAGGTCTGAAGACTGGATTGGATTTTTCTGCGCTTGACACGCGAGCCAATTTTACACTGTTCATCCCCCAGTACGAAACTGAGAAGGTGCTTGAGGAACACGCGAGGAATCTCGGTGTCTGCATCCTTCGCGGTCATGAAGTTCTCGCTGTCCGCGAGCATGAAGACACCGCCGAGCTTGTCGTCCAGGGTCCGGACGGCCTGTCCTTACTAACCGCTTCCTATATCGTCGGTGCTGACGGGGCCGGAAGTACCATCCGCAAGCAGGCGCGCATCGCTTTTTCCGGAACTGATGCGAATATCACCGCAATGCTTGGTGATGTGTCGCTTGAAAATCCGCCGGAATCGCATTTCTATACTTGCGTGAACCGTGAAGGCGGCGTTGTGATCGTGCCTTTAGACGGCGGCATTTTCCGCGTCCTCATAACGGCGCCGCATATGCCCCAAGCTTTGCTTCACGAGCCCGTCACACTGGAAGAATTAAAAAAAGAACTCAGCCGCATTTGCGGTACGGACTTTGGAATTAACAGCCCGGTTTGGATGTCCCGCTTCGGAAATGCCAGCAAGTTGGCGGAGCATTACCGTTCCGGCAGAATTTTTTTAGCTGGAGATGCCGCGCATATACATTTTCCCGCAGGTGGACAAGGTTTAAATGTCGGGCTTCAAGATGCGATGAACCTTGGCTGGAAGCTCGCAGCAAAGATCAACGGACGGTGTCCCGGCTGGCTGCTTGACAGTTACCATCATGAAAGACACCCTGTCGGCAAAGCGCTGATCGTCAATACACAAATCCAAACAAAGCTGTTTGATTTTACGCGTGAAGGGCTGTACCTCCGTGAATTGCTATCCAGCATACTCGGATTTTCAGACGTCAATCGCTATCTGGCAGAACAAATTGCAGCGCTCAGCGTGCAGTATGATGCAGATGAAAAAATGCCTGAACATGAGCTGAACGGTAAACGCCTGCCCGATATTGACCTGACCCTTTCAGATGGTACTGTCAAACGACTTTACACATTTCACCGCGATGGACGTTTCTTATTAGCAGCATTCGGAAAAGAACCGAAGGAATTTTCCAGACTGCCTCATGTCCGGCTTATGCAACTGAAAGCGATTGACGGACGGCCTGAATGGAATGGCGTAAAAGCAGCGCTGATCCGCCCCGACGGCCACATAGCCTGGGCTGTGGACGAATCCCTGGAAAACGCGGAGCAATTGATTGCCGATGGAATCCGCCGCTGGTGCGGAAACGCTTAATCTGCAATCTGTTTAACCATTTTGTTTCACGCGTAACAAAATGGTATAATCAAAGCAGAATAATCGATTAAAGGAGCCGGTTTTCTGCATGGAACATTTAACACACGCCAAACAAGAAATATTTGACCTGTACATCAGGCTCATTCATCAGCAGGAGCAGCAAGAAACCGTCATGAAAGAGCGCATCTCCGCAGAAATGAAAAAGATGGAGCGCGAATTCGGAGCTGAAATGAGACTCAATATGTCTGACATCCATACGATCAGCTGCATTGGCGACCACGAACCGATCAACGTCACCTCGATTTCCGAGAAGATGGAATTTTCAAAAGCGACGGTCTCAAGGATCACCGCAAAGCTGACCGAAAAAGGGCTCGTCAGCAAAACACAGCTCAGCGATAATAAAAAAGAAATCTACTTCCGTTTAAGCCATAAAGGGAGAAGCATCCATCACCTTCACCAGCGGGAGCACGATAAAATCGAACAAAGATTTAAACGATTTTTAAGCCGGTATTCATCTGATGAGATCCTTTTTGCCAGGGCTTTGTTTCGGGACTTATTAACGGCGGATTTTCTCGCGGATACAGAAAAGACATAGCCGAAGAAGGCTATGTCTTTTCTACGTATTCGCCCCCGTCTGCTCTTTTTTCGAACGGTGCAGGCGGATTTTATAAATCGAAAGGATTAAAACAGCTACGATCAGCCCTTCTCCAACCGGCAGAAAAACGCCGAAAAAAGTTAAAAACGTACAGCCTAATGCCAGAAAAAAGTAAATGATCGCCGTTTTCAACAGCGGCAGCCGTTTGGCGAAACCCAGTTTAAAGACGACCGCAGACAGGACGAAGATGGTGGCATAAAGCCACCACATTCCCGCCTCGGGATTCTGGTCCACTTTATAGAGAGCGGCAAAAAACGACAGCCGTTCACTTACATCAGTCAAAAAGATTCCCCTCCCCTTTGCTTAGTTGGGTTGCTCTTTTTTTAGGTTCTGCAAATATTACGACAATCCTGCCAGCTTTTTCTTTTTCGCTGCTTTTTCGCGTTCGTTTTTGTCGAGAATTTTCTTTCTCAATCTGATGGATTCAGGTGTGACTTCGCAGTACTCATCCTCGTTCAAGTATTCAAGCGATTCTTCAAGCGACATGATACGCGGTTTTTTCATGCTGACCGTCTGATCTTTCGTCGCTGAGCGCACGTTTGTCTGCTGCTTCATTTTGTTGATGTTGACGACAAGGTCGTTTTCACGGTTGTGCTCGCCGACGATCATGCCTTCATATACTTCTGTGCCCGGCTCGACAAAAATCACGCCGCGCTCTTCAACGCCTTGAATGCCGTAGGCTGAAGCTTTCCCGGTATCCATTGAGACAAGCACGCCTTGGCGGCGCCCGCCGACTTGCCCCGGCTCAACCGGCTGATAGCTGTCAAACGTATGATTTAAAATCCCGAAACCGCGTGTAAGGGAAAGGAATTCGGTTGAGTAGCCGATTAATCCGCGTGAAGGGACATTGAAAATCAGGCGGACTTGCCCGTTTCCGTTATTGATCATGTCGATCATTTCACCTTTGCGCGCACCCATTGATTCCATTACAGATCCGGTATGCTCTTCAGGCACATCGATTTGTACGCGTTCAACAGGCTCACAGCGAACGCCGTCGATTTCTTTAATGATGACTTCCGGCTTCGATACTTGCAGTTCAAAGCCTTCGCGGCGCATGTTTTCGATTAAAATCGACAAATGCAGCTCACCGCGTCCTGACACGATCCATGCGTCAGGAGATGGCGTCGGATCGACTCGAAGGCTGACATCTGTCTGCAGCTGCTGTTCAAGCCGCTCTTCAATCTTCCTGGCCGTGACATATTTTCCTTCGCGACCGGCAAAAGGACTGTTGTTAACCGCAAACGTCATTTGAAGCGTCGGTTCGTCAATGCGAAGAACCGGAAGCGCCTCTTGATGCTCAATCGGGCAGACGGTTTCTCCGACATTGATGTCTTCCATTCCTGATACAGCGACAAGGTCGCCGGCTTTCGCTTCTTCAATCTCGACTCTCTTCAAGCCCTGGAAACCGAAGATTTTCGTGACGCGGAACGGCTTGACAGAACCGTCAAGCTTCATTAAAGCAACTTGCTGTCCGACCTTCATCGTTCCTCTGAACACGCGTCCGATTCCGATACGGCCGACATAATCATTGTAGTCAAGCAGAGCCACCTGGAACTGCAAAGGCTCCTCATGGTTATCGACAGGACAAGGAATATGGTTGACAATCGCTTCGAATAAAGCCTCCATGTTTTCATCCTGCTGCTTCGGATCTGCTGACGCGGTGCCGTTGATCGCAGAAGCGTAAACAACCGGGAATTCAAGCTGTTCTTCATTTGCATCTAGCTCGATAAACAAATCGAGCACTTCGTCAACGACCTCTTCAGGACGGGCAAAATCGCGGTCGATCTTATTGACAACAACGATCGGCGTCAAGTTTTGCTCAAGTGCTTTTTTCAGCACAAAGCGGGTTTGCGGCATGCAGCCTTCATAAGCGTCGACAACAAGCAGAACGCCGTCGACCATTTTCATGATCCGTTCAACTTCCCCGCCGAAATCTGCGTGTCCCGGAGTATCCAAAATATTAATGCGTGTATCTTTATAATTAATCGCCGTATTTTTCGCTAAAATCGTAATGCCGCGCTCTCTTTCCAAATCATTGGAATCCATGGCGCGCTCAGCCACGTTTTCATTTGCACGGAATGTACCGGCCTGATGGAGGAGCTGATCCACCAGCGTCGTTTTTCCATGGTCAACGTGGGCGATAATAGCGATATTGCGAAGATCTTCTCGAAGTTTCACATTTTCATCTCCTAAAAAAATTCAGATAATCTTTCATATTATAACTGACAAACAAAGTTATTTCAATTTGTTTCAAATTTTCAGCTCCCATTGCCCCTTTCTATCCAGCGCGATTTTCTGTAAACTAACAGTAGACTTCATACTAAGGGGATGGAAAAACAGTGAAACAAATCAAATGGATTTTCTTATTATTCGCACTTGCTGCAGTGATCAGCATCATGATGATCGGAGTTGCAGTCGCCGAAAAAAGCGCAGCCGGCGTCGCAATCGCCATCGCGATTCTGATCGTCATTATGGGAAGCGGTTTTACACTGAAAAAAAGAATGCGCGAAAAAGGCCTGCTTGAATAGGAAAGAAGCCCCTACCGAATGAAGGGGCTTTTGATTTTATATCAAAAAACCGGCGGCTGGTTGCCGCCAGTTCTTATAAAAAGAATAAGTAAATCAAAAGCATCAGCAAGTAGCCCCCGCCAAACAGCGCTGCCCCTTTGAGAATCAGCCTTTGATAATACGCTTTCCTGAACTTTTGTTCTTCCGCTTCTTCTGCTTCCTTTGGCAATCCTCCGTCATCATGAAAATTGACAGGTTCCCTCATCATGTCGTACATTTCCCGGCAATCCTCGCATGTCTTAATGTGTGCGGCAACCAAACGTTCCGTTTTGCGGCTGCAATCGCCTTCTATGTATAAAGGCAGTAAATCTCTTACAAGATGGCATTTCATATTGTTAAACCTCCCTGCCTTCCAAGCTTTTTTTCAGCTCCAGGCGGGCCCGGTGAAGATTGGTTTTTACCTTTGACAGTTTCCAATTCAGCACTTCCGCTATTTCCTCGTATGACAGCTCTTGAAACTCTCTTAAAATGAGGACAGTCTGGTAATCTTCTTTCAGCCGGTCAATGTGATGTTTCAGCTCTTCCTGCATTATGGCGTTTGCCAAATGGCGCTCAGGCATTTCAAATGTGTGCTGTTCCATATCGCCGCAGGCCGCCACGTCGGAAAATTGGATTTTTTTATCTTTTCTGTACCAGTTGATAAACGTATGATGTGCGATCGTATACAGCCATGTTTTGATCGAGGAATGGCCCCTGAAAGACTCCAGGCCCGCAAAAGCTTTTAGAAACGTATCCTGCGCCAGGTCTTTCGCCGTCTCAAGCTGATGGGTTCGCCTGTACAAATAGTACATGATGTCATGATAATATTCCCTGTACAGTTCTTCAATCGTCTGTTTTTTATTGTGAGCCATTTAGAAAAAAACCACACCGTCATCCAAATCGATAGGAGCAGGAAAGCACCATATAACGAGTAAACAAAAATCTTGATATGAAGGAGCTTCTGATGATCATCTGTTTTTTGCATGCCGGGGAGCTCTCTATTCCCGGCTGCTGCCGCTTCAGCCTGATCCTGAAAAAACTGCTCATGCTCTTTCATCCAGATCATCGTTTCCTCTTCCAGTTCACTTTCTTGATAGAGCTCATACAAATCGATAAACACCGCTTTTTTTTCTTCATTTGTCATCAAAATGTTTCACCTCATCTGTCTCGGCATCAACCAAGTATGCGTCATGTTCATTTGAGCCGAACGGCTGGATGATGACAAGCCACGCATAACGGCTCTTTTGATCCCCGTCTGAAACGATTACAAGCTTCGTCCGTTTATGATAGACCAGCCCTTTTTGATAGCGTTCAGACACTTTCTGAAAAGCTTTTTCCCCGTCTGCATACGTGTAGGGGGGTTTTTCATCTGCTTTTTGAAAGTTTTTTCTCACCGTCAGATAAGCTCCCTCTTCATGTTTCGTCATGGTCCAGACCGTATTTAACACAGCATCGCTTTCTTTTTTCTGAAATTCTATCAGATCCTTTTCTAACTCCACCCTTTTCAGATTGGAAATGTCTTGATCAAATAATGAAAGCAAGCGTTTTTCAAGCTCTTGTCCGCGATAAGGCAAGGCGCTTTCAGATTTGATCGAAATAGCCGTTAATGCACCTGTTACAGGGTGGAACTCCATCCCCATTCCGTCACTTGTCTTTATGTTGATGGATGCCGAGTTGAGGCTGAATGGGAATAATAAATCAATATCTGTCAGCCGATAAGATGAGACGGGTATGCCCAGCTTACGATAGACGGCTTCAACTCCCCGCTCGATATCCTCACCAGAAACGCGGGCTTGGTTCACGCTTTCTAAGCTGTAAACAGACGCGTCCTCATGGAATCCCATCAGAGTCTCCTTCCGCCAAGTAAACCACATTGTGCTTAATTCAGGATCCTCGCATTCACGGTAAAATTCAACAGTAGCTTCGCCGTCATCACGGCTGACCTTTGCCTTGATTTGTTTGTCAAGTTCGCGGCCGTGTTCCCTTAGAAATTGCTTCGACCGCTTGATATATGCCTGACCGGACAGGATATTCCCGCTAGGCTTTTTTTGATTGTGATAATTGGTGATCATTCCCGTCCAGCCGTCAACGTCCGCATCGTAATCTTTCGTTTTGAAATGATAAACGTTATGAAAATCCTGGTTGGTAGCTGACAAATAGATAAAGCTCTCTGTCGGAAAAAACGAGCTGACAGTCTGCTTCGCTTCTTTAACCGAAACAGGCCGAAAATTGGCATCAACCACGTCTGAAACCTCCGGGTGTGAGATTGTAAAAGCGGCATCCGCCAAATTGTAAAAAGGATTGAGGTGAAGCGTGAAAAATACGGCGGTGCCCGCGGCTAAAACACGCTTCACCATCAACAAAGGCTTTCTCGAGTCATTCAGCAAGTGATATGTCATAAGAAAACCGATCATTGTCAGAAATACGTTCAGCGGAAAAAATTCGTATCCAAGCTTTTTGATGAAGAAACCGCCGATCGTCACAATATAAAAAATCAAAAGGAGAACGTAACGGTTTCTTTTCCAATAAAGCTGAAAAAACAAGCAGATCATCAGTCCCGGTATTCCGACAATCAACAACAGAACGAGCGGCAATTCTTCAAGCTCCTCCGCTCCAAATTCCTTCAAATAGGCGGCAAAGCTGAACAGCGATTGGAAAAGCGGCATCGCCATCACCGCAATGTCAAATGCAAAAAACAGCCCCTTGCCCCCTTTTTCCGCGAGTGTCATCATATAATGAAAAGAGACAAGCAAAATATAGCCGAACAGCAAAAACTGCATAAAAGGCAGAAGCGCATCTTGTTCGTCTATGTACAGGTTTGAAAACTCAGCGGCTTTCATTTGGTGAGCCAATTCAAACGAAAGGGCGCCAACCAGTATCAGCCTGAGAACGATGCCTGCATAAAAAAAGAGGCGCCGCCTGCACACTTTCGGATGAAATGACACGGCATACAAAAGGACAAGGCCTGTCACACACCACTGAATGACAAGCATGCTCTGTCTGCTTAAAACAAAATAACGTTCAAAATGGAGCACATAATCACTAAATAGTTCGATCAATTTCCACAATTCCTTTACATCAAATTAAGGCCTCATCTTTATAGACAAACGACGCTGCATATTGTTTCATAAAATCATAAAAAAAAGAGACCTGTTGTTAAACAAGTCTCATTGCAGCCTCAAGGGAAGGGGCAAAACCATGATCAAATATCGTTTTCCCTTTTCATCTTTTTCCGTTTTCAGCTGTTCAAATCCTGAACGGGCCAGCATGTTCAACCATTCGTCTTTCTCATAAGGCACTGCCGCAAACAACGCTTTATGCCCCTTTTCTCTCAAGCGTTTTCCGATCGTTTTGATCACTTCTTTTGCCCGGCCTTTTTTGCGGAAATCGGGATGGACAAGAAGCGTTCCGAGCCAAGGCTTGCCATTAGAAGGCGCCCATTCGAGATGAAAGCTGAGAGCCGCCGGCAGTCCCCCGTCTTCCCACACGAGCCATTCACCGTTATACATCGCATAAGCACTCATATAGCGTTCCAGGCTGCTTCCGTCAAGCTCTTCCTTCACCCACCCGGGGCTCGCTTCGGCCAGCTCTTCAAAAAAGGCGAGATCAGAAGAAGAGAAAGACCTGCTATTCATGCGGCAAATATTCGTCGAAAATCGCCCGGTGAGCTGCCGGATTGCCGGCTACGATGCTGTGGTTTTCAAGAAAATTGAGCGGTTTCCCGTCAATGGTTGTATATGTTCCGCCGACCTCGTCAAGCAGAATGCAGCCGGCAGCGTAATCCCAAGGAGCGAGCCTCATCGTCACATACACATCCATTCTGCCTGCCGCTACATAAGCGAGTTCCAAAGCCGCTGAACCGTATGAACGGGTCCCTCTGACGCGCCTGACAAGCGGGGATAATACGCTTGGATCGATCCGTCTGTTCTCGGTGATCCATGTCGCATTGATGGCCAGAATCGATTCCTCAAGCGGCACTTCTTTCATCTTGCCGAGCTTTGTATTGTTTATGTAAGCACCCTCGCCTTGAAAAGCATGATAAAGCTCATCGTGAGTTACATCATAAATCAAGCCGATTTTGCCTTTTCCGTTTTCAAAAATGCCGATTGAAATCGCAAAATTGCGTTTTTGATGAATAAAGTTCATCGTACCATCGATCGGATCGATGATCCAAACGACGCCGTCCAAAGATGTGAGCTTGTCCCCTTGGCCTTCTTCGCCAAGAATATGATGATCCGGAAAAACCGATTGAATTTTTTCAATGAAAAAACGCTCTGTTTCCTTGTCAATGTTTGTGACAAGGTCATTTGGATTCGATTTCGTTTCAATCGTCATCTTTTCTTTCATTGATTGCTTAATTCTCTGACCAGCTTCTTTCACCCAGCTTTTCGCCAGGCGATCGATTTCCTTCCAGTTTGTCATCACACTACCTCTTTTCTATGTATACCTGTTGATTTATTCATAGCATACTGATATTAACCGGGAAAAATCAAGAAAAATGACAAATATCCAGGCAGCCCAGATAAAAACGAACCTCTCAAACGGTTCGTTTTTATTATGGTTTCAACCATGTAATCTGATCCATTCTTTTCTGAGTCGTTCCAGTTTGCGCTTGCTCAACTCGATTTGGGTTTCATCCTTTTTTTCCATAGCTTCAAAAAGCGTTGCAAGTTCATAATCGACCTCAAGCCTCCAAACAGCGGCCCGATTGTCTTTTTCCTCTTTCAATCCTTGTTTTACTATTGGTTTCATGTGCCCTACGCCCCCTCCAGAGAAAATTGATTTCAAAAGGAATCCTTCTGGCTTTAAGTCCTAAGCGTGATATATATTAATTTCTTATTCATATCGTATGAAGTGCTCAAACATTCGCAACGTTATTCTAAAAATTGTGTGTTTACCTAACGATTCCCCAAATTCCGCAAGGCGAAACGTAATTTTTTGTTTGAAAAGCCGACTGTGATACAATATCTTTACTGATTGGACAAGGAGGAACACAATGAGCAGTCTGCGTTTTACTGAAGAGGATTTTCGTACATTTACAATAGAAGGTTTAGATGCGCGGATGAGCGTTCTGAAAGACACAGTGCGCCCGAAACTTCAAGGGCTCGGCGATCATTTTGCGCCTGTTCTGTCCGCTTTGACAGGAGACGAAATGTTTGTCCACGTCGCCAAGCACGCGCGCCGCTCAGTCAATCCGCCGAACGACAGCTGGGTTGCTTTCGCAAACAATAAGCGCGGCTATAAAAAGCTGCCGCATTTCCAAATTGGTTTATGGGAAACCCACGTTTTCGTATGGTTTGCATTGATCTATGAGTCCCCTCTCAAGCAGGAATACGGCCAGCTGTTTAAGAAGCATCTGCCGGATATTGAGAGCAGCATTCCAAGTCGCTTTTTCTGGTCGGCCGATCATACGAAACCGGATGCCAAGAGACAGTCTGAGATGAATGAAAAAGATCTGGAAAACCTGTTTGAACGGCTCGTCAACGTGAAGAAAGCAGAAGCGCTTTGCGGTATTCAGCTTTCTAAAGACGAGGTGCTGCATATGAGTGAAGAGGCGTTTCTATCCGAAATCGAAGCGGCTTTTGAAAAGCTCGCCTTCCTTTACCGCCTGACGCAGAAAGTATCGGTATAATCAAAAAGGGATGGCCGGTGGTGCCATCCCTTTTTGTTTTGGATTTTCTCATTACATTTTAATTTTCGTATCTTCCGTTTGTTCCTTTGCTTTTTTGACTGCTTGATACGGAGAGTAGTCGCTCGCTTCTTCAAACTGGCTGCACAGCTTTTTTTCCTCCGCTTTTCCCGGAACGATTTCTTTAAAGCGGCGGTAAGCACTCATCAGCACGTCTCGCTCTACGCCTTTTTCATAAGCGAGCTCAACCGCCTGAAAAAACGATATGACGTCTATCGCTTCCTCTGTGCTCCAGTCTTCATTCATCGGATATTGGTACCCTTCTTCCATTTGGTTCATCTCCTTGTGCAGTTCAGCCTGACGGCTTGTATAGCTTTAGTATTGGTTCTCTTTTTTGCGACTATCCATAGGGACCTAGAAGCCCCTTACAGGAAAGATGATAAAATGTTCTTTACATTCTTTCAAGAACATAATATAATTCATTTGTTTTATGCCATCAAGCAAAAACGCAAAATAACTCAACGATTTTTGATAAAGATTAGTCTTTAAGGAAATAGCAGGTTTATCATGAAGGTGGGAAAACAATTGTTGCAGCACGAAACACCCCTATATACCGGATTAAAAAAACACGCCGGCAAAAACCCAATCCAGTTCCATATACCGGGGCACAAAAAAGGCTCTGGGATGGACCCTGAATTCAGGGAGTTTATCGGAGAAAATGCATTAAGCATAGATTTAATCAACATCGAGCCTCTCGACGATCTGCACGCGCCGAAAGGAATAATCAAACAGGCGCAGGATCTGGCGGCTGAAGCATTCGGAGCCGACTACACGTTCTTTTCCGTCCAGGGAACGAGCGGCGCCATCATGACGATGGTCATGGCCGTATGCGGACCCGGAGACAAAATCATCGTCCCGAGAAATGTTCATAAATCGGTGATGTCAGCGATCGTCTTCTCAGGCGCCGTACCGATCTTCATCCATCCGGAAATCGACGATGAGCTGGGGATTTCACACGGGATCACCCCTGAATCAGCGAAAAAAGCGCTGCTTGAGCATCCTGACGCAAAAGGACTGCTCGTCATCAACCCGACTTATTTCGGCATAGCTGCAGACTTAAAAAGCATCGTCGAGCTTGCTCATTCTTTTCATGTCCCGGTGCTAGTTGACGAGGCGCACGGCGTTCATATCCACTTCCATGAAGATCTGCCTCTTTCGGCAATGCAGGCCGGAGCGGATATGGCGGCGACGAGCGTTCATAAGCTCGGAGGATCCCTTACACAAAGTTCGATTCTCAATATGAAAGAAGGTCTGGTTTCAAAGGAAAGGGTGCAATCGATTTTAAGCATGCTGACGACGACATCGACCTCCTATCTATTGCTCGCTTCGCTTGATGTCGCCAGAAAACGCTTAGCCACAGAGGGACACGAACTGATCGAACAAACGATTAAGCTCGCCAACGAAACAAGGGAACGCATCAATGATATCAACGGGATTTCATGCGTCGGGAGGGAAATCCTCGGCTCCAAAGCGGCTTTTGACTATGATCCGACCAAGTTGATCATATCTGTGAAAGACCTCGGCCTGACCGGTCATGATGTGGAAAAATGGCTGCGCGAGTCATGCCAAATCGAAGTGGAGCTTTCTGACTTATACAACATCCTGTGCATTTTTACACCGGGAGACCGGAAAGAGGATGCAGATGCGTTAATTAAAGGATTAACCGAGATTGCTCAACAGGCCGCTTCATCTGCGGAAAACAGACGCAAGCCTGAAGTGCTTCTGCCAAACATTCCGGCGCTTGCGATGACACCGCGTGACGCTTTTTACGCAAACACGGAGATCATTCCGTTCAAAAAAGCAGCTGGCAGAATGATTGCCGAGTTTGTTATGGTTTATCCGCCAGGGATACCGATCTTCATTCCGGGCGAGATCATTACCGAGGATAATATCAACTACATCGAAAAGAACCTGGAAGCTGGGCTGCCTGTTCAGGGACCGGAAGATGACACCCTCCATATGATCCGCGTTATTAAAGAACAGCAGGCAATCCTGTAAAAACATAAAAGCATGCGGCACTGTAAATGGCCGCATGCTTTTTTCTATTCTTCCTCTTTAAGATGGCAGTTGCACTGTCCGCACGTTCCGTAAAGTATCGTCACTTTCTCATCTTCAAAATGCTGAATGGTTTCATTGCAGTCTTGACAAACGATCGTGCCCATCTTTCATTCCCCTTTTCTTTTCAAAATGGAAGCGTTTAAATTTGTTACCCCTATAATATTATGTCACATTAATATTGTCAACGGTAAATTGTATAACACATTTAAAACATTTTTGCTCTTTTTCTAAAAAAAGGCCATCATGTTATATATGTATTCCTGCTTAAGGTATAAGCAGAACGCTTCCCGGCTGATTCCGACGATGTACCCATCAAACACGCTCAACCTACAACATCTCATAAATAAAACGGCAGTTATCAATTGTGTAACAAATGGGTAACAACGAAAAATTATTTCAATTATCATGATAAAATAGGAATTGTTTACTAATCGAACAGGAAAATCGGCTTGCATTATATAGAGAGGTGAAGAGACGTCATGTGGTTTCGAGCGATATTCACCGCCGCAATTTGTTTCCTTTTTTTGACGAGTGGATGTTCTTTATCTCACATCATGCCTGACCAGCAGCATCAAAGCACCAATCACCGCCACCTCAAGCTCATCTTTTTTTCCGATGACGAGCATATGGAGCAGGAAGTGGCTTATTATGATGCGCTTTTGGATTTAAAAAAAGAATTTCCCGAACAGGTTTCAAGTATGGAAATTTCACATGATAAAGGCGAGTGGAAAAAAGAGGTTAAAGTCTTTCCAAGCTTGCTGCTTGTTAATGATAAGAAAGTACTGGTTAAAATTGAAGGAAAAATAAAAGATAAAGATAAAATTGTAAGGCTTCTTCAAAAGGAATTGAAACATTAAAAGCCCCCTGTGCATGTGCAAGGGGATTTTCTATCTTGAGCAATTGCTAAAATACATAAAAAAACCCCCTGCTGGGGGTTTTTCATTTAATTATTTTACAACGTGAATCGGCATGCCAATGGCAACTTCTGCAGCTTCCATTGTAATTTCTCCCAATGTAGGGTGAGCATGGATTGTCATGGCGATATCTTCAGCAGTCATGCCTGCTTCGATTGCCAAGCTCAGCTCAGAAATCATGTCAGAAGCACTTGCTCCGGCAATTTGTGCACCGATGACTAAACCGTCTTCTTTGCGTGTTACAAGTTTAAGGAAACCGTCAGTTTCGTTTAATGACAGCGCACGTCCGTTTGCAGCAAACGGGAATTTGGCTGCAGTCACTGCAAGACCTTCTTCTTTAGCCTGTGCTTCAGTGTAACCCACAGATGCAAGTTCAGGCTCAGAGAAGACGACCGCAGGAATTCCGAGATAGTCGATTTCCGCTGCTTCTCCGGCAATCGCTTCAGCAGCGATTTTACCTTCATAAGAAGCTTTATGTGCAAGCGGAGGACCTTCGATGATGTCACCGATCGCATAGATGTTCGGAATGTTTGTACGGCATTGTTTGTCCGTTTTGATGATGCCGCGGTCCGTCATTTCAACGCCTACTTGTTCAAGTCCAAGCTCGTCCGTGTTTGCAACGCGGCCGACAGTGACAAGTACGTAGTCCGCATCGATTGTTTGCTCTTCGCCTTTCACTTCGAACGTAACGGTTACGCCGTCAGCTTTTTCTTCTACGCCTTTAGCCATAGCTTTTGTATGGATTTCAACGTTGCCTTTTTTCTTCAGGTTGCGTTTAACAAGAGAGCTCATTTGCTTCTCAAAGCCTGGAAGGATTTCTTCTCCGCCTTCAAGAATGACAACTTCAGTGCCGAAGTTTGCATATGCAGTACCGAGCTCAGTTCCGATGTAGCCGCCGCCGATGACAACGAGCTTCTTAGGAATTTCTTTCAGTGCAAGCGCGCCTGTTGAATTCAGTACGCGGTCGCTATATTTGAAGTTTGGCAATTCGATAGGGCGAGAACCCGTTGCAATGATCGCATTTTTGAACGTGTATGTCTGAGCTGAATTCTCATCCATCACGCGTACAGAATTGCTGTCTACAAAGTACGCTTCGCCTTTTACGATGTCGACTTTGTTGCCTTTCAGAAGGCCTTCAACACCGCCAGTAAGCTTATTAACGACAGAGGCTTTCCATTCTTGAACTTTTGTAAAGTCAACTTTTACGTTTTCAGCAGTGATCCCCATCTCTTCAGAATGCTTTGCATTCTCATAGCGGTGGCCTGCATTGATCAGCGCTTTTGAAGGGATACATCCGACATTCAGACATACGCCTCCAAGATTGCCTTTTTCAACGATTGTTACTTTTTGTCCAAGCTGAGCAGCGCGGATGGCAGCTACATAGCCGCCAGGTCCCGCACCAATGACAAGAGTATCTGTTTCAATAGGGAAATCTCCTACTACCATTACATTACGCCTCCATTAAAATTAATTGTGGATCGTTCAGCAAACGCTTGATGTGATTTAATGCGTTTTGTGCAGTTGCGCCGTCGATCATACGGTGGTCGAAGCTTAGAGAAAGAGCCAGAACAGGTGCAGCGACGATTTCGCCGTCACGAACGACAGCTTTCTCAGCGATGCGGCCGATTCCAAGGATTGCAACTTCCGGATGGTTGATAACCGGTGTGAACCATTGACCGCCGGCAGAGCCGATATTCGTAATTGTGCAAGAAGCGCCTTTCATTTCAGCAGGAGCAAGTTTGCCGTCGCGTGCTTTTGTCGCAAGTTCGTTGATTTCATTTGAAATCTCAAAAACAGCTTTGCGGTCCGCATTTTTAACGACCGGCACAAGCAGGCCTTTGTCAGTGTCTGCCGCAATACCGATGTTGTAGTAGTGCTTCTGAATCACTTCATCTGTATTGTCGTCAATTGATGTATTCAGGACTGGATATTTTTTCAGAGCTGATGTTAAAGCTTTTACCACGTAAGGCAGGTAAGTCAGCTTAATTCCTTGATCAGCCGCAACTTGTTTAAACTGCTTGCGGTGAGCGACAAGGTTTGTCACATCGACTTCGTCCATTAGTGTAACGTGTGGAGCGGTATGTTTTGAGTTGACCATAGCTTTTGCGATGGCTTTGCGGATTCCGCTCATTTTCTCGCGTGTTTCAGGGAATTCGCCTTCAGGCACTTGAACCGCCGCTGCAGGTTTTTGTGCAGCAGGCTCTGCTTTTTCTTCAGCTTGAGCAGCCTGAGCGTTTCCGGCAGTTCCTCCGTTTAAGAAGCTGTCGATATCTTCTTTCAGAACGCGGCCGTTTTTGCCCGAACCTGAAACATTCACGATATCAACGCCTTTTTCACGGGCATACTTGCGTACAGATGGCATTGCAATGACGCGCTTATTCGGATCTGCATCCGCTTGCTCGTTTGCTTCCGCTGCTTCTGCTGGTGCATCAGTTTCTTGTTTGTCAGCTTCTTCCGCTTTCGCTTCGCCTGATTCGTCGCCTTTGAATTGAAGATCTTCGTAACCTGGTGCATCAAATGTGATGATTGTCTGCCCAACGGTTGCGACTGTTCCCTCTTCAACTTTTAATTCTAATACTTTTCCTTTAACAGGTGAAGGAATTTCTACAACTGCTTTATCGTTTTGGACCTCTGCCAAAACGTCATCTTCGTTTACCTCGTCGTTTGGCTTGACGAACCATTTTACGATTTCGCCTTCGTGGATTCCTTCCCCGATATCCGGAAGTTTAAATTCAAATGCCACAGTTTTCGACCTCCTAAGATTATTACGTAGTTGATATAATGGTCAGCCTGCTTATTTAGGCTGACTGTCAGTAGACGGCTACAGTTTCTCCGACTGACTGTGGAAATGCATGAAGGGAAAAAGGCTGGTATCAGCTTTTCCCTTATTGTTCAGATCTTATTAGAATTCCAATACTTTTTTCGCAGTTTCAAGCACGTCTTTATGGTTTGGAAGCCATACGCTTTCAGCTTGAGAGAATGCGAATACGGTATCAGGAGCAGTGACGCGAAGCACCGGAGCTTCGAGGCTCAAAATCGCGCGGTCGTTGATTTCGGCAACAACGTTTGCAGCCACTCCAGCCTGTTTTTGCGCCTCTTGAACGACGATCGCGCGGCCTGTTTTTTCCACAGATGCGATGATCGTGTCGATGTCAAGCGGGCTGACTGTGCGAAGGTCGACAACCTCAGCAGATACGCCTTCTTTTTCAAGCTCTTCCGCAGCTTTTAATGACTCGTGAACCATCGCTCCGTATGTGATGATGGAAAGGTCTGTTCCTTCGCGTTTCACATCGGCTTTGCCGATTTCAATTGTGTATTCCTCTTCAGGAACTTCCTGACGGAATGAACGGTAAAGTTTCATATGCTCAAGGAAGACAACCGGATCGTTATCGCGGATCGCGGAGATTAAAAGTCCTTTAGCATCGTACGGAGTTGAAGGAATGACGACTTTAAGTCCAGGCTGCTGTGCAACGAGTCCTTCCAAGCTGTCCGCGTGAAGTTCAGGCGTATGAACACCGCCGCCGAACGGAGAGCGGATTGTCACTGGTGAAGTCCAGCGGCCGCCGGAACGGTAGCGCATCCGTGCCATTTGTCCGGAAACTGAGTCCATCACTTCGTACACAAAGCCGAAAAATTGAATTTCCATTACAGGACGGAAGCCTTGTAAGCCTAAGCCGAGTGCAAGGCCGCCGATACCAGATTCAGCAAGAGGAGTGTCAAATACGCGATCCTCACCAAACTCTTTTTGCAATCCTTCAGTCGCACGGAACACGCCGCCGTTAACACCGACGTCTTCTCCGAAAACTAAGACATTTTCGTCATTTTTCAGTTCTGTGCGTAACGCATCAGTGATTGCTTGAATCATTGTCATTTGCGCCATGGCTTACTTCGACTCCTTCTCTTTATAAATTTCCTTTTGTTCTGCAAGGTTGTAAGGAAGCTCTTCATACATGATGTCGATCAGGTCGGTCACTTTTTGCTTCGGCTCTTCGTCAGCTTTTTTGATCGCCTGCTTGATTTCTTCTTTCGCTTCTTCAATTACCTTGCTTTCTTCTTCTTCAGACCAAAGGCCTTTGTTTTCCAAGAATTTGCGGAAACGGACAAGCGGATCTTTCTGCTCCCACTCATTCTCGATTTCTTTCGTACGGTATTTCGTCGGGTCGTCACCGGCCATAGTATGAGGACCGTAACGGAAGCAAAGCGTTTCGATCAGGGTAGGGCCTTCGCCGTTTACAGCGCGCTCGCGTGCTTCGCGTGTCGCAGCGTATACAGCAAGGGCATCCATGCCGTCTACTTGAACGCCGACGATACCTGCAGCCGCAGCTTTTTGTGCGATTGTTTGAGCTGCTGATTGCTTCTCAACAGGTGTAGAAATCGCATAGCGGTTGTTTTGAACAACGAAAATAGCTGGAGCTTTATACGCACCGGCAAAGTTGATGCCTTCGTAGAAGTCACCTTGGGAAGCACCGCCGTCTCCAGTATAAGTGATCGCCACAGCCTGTTTGCCGCGTTTTTTCAAGCCGAGTGCAACGCCAGCCGTCTGGATATATTGCGCACCGATAATAATTTGCGGTGACAGCGCATTGACATCATCCGGCATTTGGTTGCCGCGGAAATGTCCGCGAGAGAACAAGAATGCTTGATAAAGCGGAAGTCCGTGCCAGATCAGCTGCGGAACATCACGGTAGCCAGGAAGAACAAAGTCTTCTTTTTCAAGCGCGAAATGCGTAGCAATTTGAGACGCTTCCTGACCGGCAGTCGGCGCGTAGAAGCCAAGGCGGCCTTGTCTGTTCAAAGAAATAGAACGCTGATCCAAAATGCGTGTATACACCATGCGGCGCATTAATTCTTTTAATTGATCATCAGATAGATCGGGCATTGCCGCTTCATTAACGACTTCGCCTTCTTCATTCAAAATTTGAAACGTTTCGAACTGCTTTTTAATGGCATCGAATTGCTTTTTGCTATCAACGATTGCTTTTTTCGTTTTTGCAGCCATATAAAGTCACCTCTTCCTTTCTTTTGACAGTCATAGACGTGTATCCCTTATACATACAGAATTAGGGTGTCCTAAATTGACGGGCGCAACTCATATTTATTTCTTATTAGCCGCTTTGATGGTTGTCGAAACTTTTATGTAAGGACAGCACAACGCGTTCTAAAACTGTATCATTTATAGTTTATGACAAACTAATACAACAAGTTCCACCAAGGCTAAGTTTACACCAGTCGATCATACTCGTCAATCGATTTCATTCCTGAAATTCAATAAATGTATTCGCTTTACTGAATTTCTGTTTCATCGCTGTTCAGACTGTTTCAAACTGTTCTAGTATAGACAGCTTTCTGTATTACAATAGCAATACAGATTTTGTCGAAAAAAGAGGGCTGAATATTCAGCCCTCTTTCATCTCAAATCCCGCAGCCTTGTAAAAATCTTTTCTGGCTTTGTTGTAATCCTTTGTATACTCATTGAAATGTTTGCTTTCTTTCAGCACTTTGTCATACGATTGATTGATTTTTTTCAGCTGTGCCTCAAGGTCATCCAGTTTAAGACCTTTGTTTTTGAGCAGCTTGTACAGCTCTTTGTCAAGGCCGATTGCGTTCTGATAGGCGTCATAAAGCGAGTCGTAGGCTTTGTAGCGCTTTTCCATAAAAGAAGCAGCGTTCTCAGCTTTTTTCCTGACCTTCTGATCTTCGATTTTTTCCGCCGACGCTTTATTCGCTTCAAACTCCTGCTTTGCTTCGTCTATGCTTTCTTTCTCAGAATTCAAGTGCTTCTCGCGGTTTCCGGCTTTCTTGAGCGCTTTGTCGGAGAGCGCAGCGATCCGGTCAAAATCATCCATATTGAGCCTGATCATTTCCTCGTAAAGCTTAGATTCGGCTTTTTCCAGACTTTTAAGGGAACCCTGCTCTTGTTTAAAAGGCTCTTCCAATTCCACGATCTTCTCCAGCGAGCCGTGAAAAGACTCGACAGGATCTTTCCAGAGACAGCCTGATAGTACAAATGCTGCCGTGAAAAGAACAACGATGCCTGCTGGCACCCGCATGTTTGAAAATTTCACTTCGAACTTCCCCCAATCTCGACAAATTCCACTATAAAATGAATTCGTTTGTTTGACAACAGAAGTCTAAAGCGTATGGACAAGCCGATATCAGATCGGTATGCCGCCGCCTTCGCTTTTAGACCAAAACATTCAGGGAAAATTCCTTGAAGTTGGGCATTCGACTATACAACCGTTGGACTTTTACATAATTTATATTAGACGCCATGCCTACCAAAAAGAAAAGGCTGGCGTAAAATAACGGAGGAGGTCTTCATATGTACGGTTATTGCTGCCCTGGATACGGGTACGGCGGCGGTTATGGATACGGCTACGGCCGCACATTCGCTTTGATCGTCGTTCTCTTTATTTTGCTGATTATTGTAGGGGCCGCTTATTTAGGCTGCTAGCCCCTGATGAATCCGTCATGACCAGCCTCCTTCGGCTGGTCATTTTATCATGCACAGAGATTGCGCGAAAAGAGCAAGATCCGCTATACTTTACATAATGAATCGTTGGGAGTGAAGATGTTGATCACAATGGAAAACATTGTCCGCGACGGGCACCCCGCTTTAAGAACCGTCGCCGAAGAAGTTCAATTGCCAGCTAGCGAAGAAGAAATCAAACAGCTGAGCGACATGATCGAGTTTATCAAAAACAGCCAGGACCCTGAAATCGCTCAAAAGTACAACCTTCGTCCTGGTGTCGGCCTAGCCGCTCCGCAAATTAATATCAATAAACGAATGATCGCAGTTCATGCCGAAAATGAAGACGGGACACTTTACAGCTATGCGCTTTTCAATCCGAAGATCGTCAGCCACTCTGTTCAAAAATGCTATTTGACAAGCGGCGAGGGCTGCCTGTCCGTCGACGAACCGATTCCCGGATATGTTCCGCGCTATGAACGGATCCGTGTCAAAGGAACGACACTTGATGGCGAAAACGTCGACATCCGCTTAAAAGGATTTGCGGCCATCGTATTCCAGCATGAAATCGATCATTTAAACGGCGTTATGTTTTACGATCATATCGACAAAGAAAACCCGCTGAAACAACCCGAAAACGCAACGCCTGTCGGCAGATAATGCCGCAAAAAAACGGATCAGATATGATCCGTTTTTTTTATGGTTTCAAAAGGCCGAGGGCTTCTACCGCGTATTGAATGCCGTCTTCATCGACGGGCTTTGTGACAAAGTCGGCTATTTTTTTCAGCTCAGGCACAGCGTTGCCCATCGCCACTCCTGTTCCCGCAAACTCGATCATCTCGAGGTCGTTCAGACCGTCTCCGAACGCGTAAGTATCCTCTCTCTCGAACGGAAGCTTTTCAATGACTTTTTTGATTCCTTCCGCTTTCGAACCGCCAGAAGGCAGCACATCTGTGGAACGCTCGTGCCAGCGGACGAGATCAAACTCCTGAAACCGGCTGTACCGCTCTTCCTCGTCTTGCGTACAGAACAAGAGGACCTGAAAAATATCCCTGCCTTTAAAATAGGCGCGATCCTCTTCCGGCGGATTGACTTTTAAGCTGCCGATCCCTTCATGGACGAACGGATGGCCGGCAGTTGTAGAGCGCATCCCCTCTTCTCCCATGAAGACGAGGGGATGGCCGCAGCTGTCCGAATGCGCAAGCAGCGCTTCCAGTGACTGTTCGGCAATGGGGTTTTTATAAATGACCTCTCCTTCAAAAACGACATATTGTCCGTTATAAGAGACAAAAGAATCGATGCCCAGTTCTTCAAGCACAGGCCTGACCATAAACGGCGCCCGGCCTGAAGCGATGAAAACATGATGGCCGTGCGCTTTCAAATCGGAGACAGCCTGTTTCGCGGTGTCGGGAATACGTTTATCATGATCATAAATCGTTCCGTCGATATCAAAGAAAATCAGCTTTTTATCCATGGCAGTGAATCCTTCTCCCTTAGCTAGTATGATTGATGGTTCTCCTGTACCATCATACAAAAACTGCGTACGCGAGAAAACCTTTTCACTCGAAAATCAAAACAAAATCAACATGCCAATAATATCCATGTAACAATAGACGGATTCATCATATAATAGAACTAAAGAGATACGGTAGTGACCGGACAAGTCAGAGAAAGGAGGAATCCGTATGCTACGCCGACTGCGGAAAAAATTAAAAAAACAGCTGAATGGCATGATGCGCAGAAAGTCGATTGCCTAAAAGGACCTTCACTCGTGTGGAAGGGTCCTTTTTTTCTCAAGCGCTTTTCTTATGAGGCAATTTCGAATATAATAGAAAGATGAGTCTAACAATCGGCAGTTAAGGAGAGATTTGGATGATCTATAAGGTATTTTATCAAGCAAGCAATGACGAAGTACCTGTTCGTGAAAAAACAGATTCAATTTTTGTGGAAGCTCAATCTGAACGTGAAGTCAGATCTAAATTAAAACAATACAACTACAATATTGAGTTTATACAGCAAGTTGAAGACGCTTTTTTAGAATATGAAAAGCAAAGCGAAAATTTTAAAGTATTGGAGTTATGAATGCATGAAATTTGTTAAAAATGATCAAACGGCTGTATTTGCCCTCGGAGGACTTGGGGAAATCGGCAAAAACACGTACGGGGTCCAGTTCCAGGACGAGATCGTGCTCATCGATGCGGGGATTAAGTTTCCGGAAGACGAGCTCCTCGGAATCGACTATGTCATCCCCGACTACACTTATTTAGTCAAAAACGAAGAAAAAATCAAAGGTCTTTTTATTACGCACGGCCACGAAGACCATATCGGCGGAATACCGTACCTGCTCAAACAGGTGAACATTCCCGTTTACGGCGGGCAGCTAGCCATCGGCCTTCTCAGAAAGAAGCTTGAAGAGCACGGTCTGCTGCGCCAAACAAAGCTTCATATCATTGAAGAAGACGATATCGTCAAATTCAGAAAAACGTCGGTTTCTTTTTTCAGGACGACCCACAGCATTCCGGACTCATACGGGATTGTCGTAAAAACACCGCAAGGAAACATCGTACATACCGGTGACTTTAAATTCGATTTTACACCGGTAGGCGAACCCGCCAACTTGACCAAGATGGCCGAAATCGGAAAAGAAGGCGTGCTTTGCCTGCTTTCTGACAGCACCAACAGTGAAATCCCTGATTTCACGATGTCAGAGCGCAAAGTCGGAGAAAGCATTGATGACATTTTCCGAAAAGTTGAAGGCCGGATCATCTTCGCAACCTTCGCGTCAAACATCCACCGCCTGCAGCAGGTGATCGAAGCAGCTGTTGCAAACGGACGGAAGGTTGCCGTATTTGGGAGAAGCATGGAGTCGGCGATTGAAATCGGCCAAACGCTCGGGTATATTAAGTGTCCGAAAAATACGTTTGTTGAAGCGAATGAAATCAACAGGCTTCCTGCCGGCAAAGTGACGATTCTCTGTACCGGAAGCCAAGGTGAACCGATGGCTGCGCTATCTCGAATTGCTAACGGCACACACCGGCAAATCTCCATCAATCCCGGGGATACGGTCGTATTTTCATCATCTCCGATCCCGGGCAATACAATCAGCGTCAGCCGCACAATTAACCAGCTTTACCGGGCGGGTGCCGATGTCATCCATGGTGCTGTGACTAACATTCATACATCAGGACATGGCGGCCAGGAAGAGCAAAAGCTGATGCTCCGCCTCATCAAGCCAAAGTTTTTCATGCCGATTCACGGTGAATACAGAATGCAGAAAATGCACGTCAAACTGGCGACAGACTGCGGAATTCCTGAGGAAAACTGCTTTATTATGGACAACGGCGAAGTGCTTGCTTTGACAAGCGAAGAAGCCTCAGTCGCAGGTAAAATCCCGTCAGGCAATGTCTATATTGACGGAAGCGGCATCGGCGACATCGGGAACATCGTGCTTCGCGACCGCCGGATTCTTTCTGAAGAAGGGCTTGTCATTGTCGTTGTCAGCATCAACATGAAAGAATTCAAAGTGTCCGCAGGGCCTGACTTAATTTCCAGAGGGTTTGTTTACATGAGAGAGTCCGGTGATTTAATCAATGATGCCCAGGATCTGATTGCAGGACACCTTAAAAAAGTGATGGAGCGCAAAACGACGCAGTGGTCTGAAATTAAGAACGAGATCACAGACACGCTTGCTCCGTTCCTCTATGAAAAAACAAAACGCCGGCCGATGATCCTTCCGATTATTATGGAAGTCTAATCGCGGCTTTAGCAAAAAACGGATGCACACCGGTGCATCCGTTTTTTTATGGTTGAATCGGGATATGCCTGAACGCTTTAACATCAAACAAGCCTTCCGTCGTCATTTTAATGTCGGGAATAACAGGCAGCGCTAAAAAAGAAAGCGTCAGAAAAGGATTAAACGCTCCTGAAAATCCTGTCTCCGTTAATGCTGCATGAAGAGATTTTAGGCTTTCGTTTACCGTCTCAAGCGGTTTGTCCGACAAGAGGCCGGCGATCGGCAAGGCGACGGATTGAAGCTCCTTTCCTCCTTTTGCAATGGTGAGGCCTCCCCCGATTTCTCCGAGACGTTCAACCGCTTTTAAGATGTCTTGATCATTTGTACCGACAGCGATTAAATTGTGGGAATCATGAGAAATCGTTGTCGCGATGGCGCCTTCTTTTAAACCGAAGCCCCTGACAACGCCGAGTCCGATTCCTTTAACCCCGCGATGGCGCTCAATCACTGCAATTTTCAACAGATCGCTTTCCAGATCCGGCTGAAAAAAAGCGCCGCTTTTCGGCTTGGCTAAGGACAGCTTTGTTTCAAGCTGATTGGGGATAATGTCAATGACCCTGATTTCACTCCCTTGAACGATCGGAATTTCCAGATCATTCGCATATAAATCAGGGAGATGGACAGATTGGAGCAGACCGGCTGCCGCATTGCCGCCCGTCGATTCGCTTTGTTCTGTACCGCTCCAGATCACGCCGTTAATCATCGTCTTTGAAATGCTGACGTTCTCAAAATCGCTGATGAAAAGGAGGTCTGCGTCATAGCCCGGCGCGACCGCTCCCTTCGTCTTTAACCCGAAGCATTCTGCTGCATTCAGACTGCCCATTTGATATGCGAGAAACGGGTCAAGTCCCTCTTGAATGGCAAGCTTGACCTGGTGGTTAATGCTTCCTTCATCAACCAGTTCATCCAAATGCTTATCATCCGTACAGAAAAAGAAGCGTCTCGCATTTTTCTCATTAACCGCAGGCAAAACATGACGTGTATTTTTTGCTGCAGAGCCTTCTCTCAGCATGACGTACATACCTCTTCTAACCCGTTCAAGCGCCTCTTCAGGTGTTGTGACCTCATGGTCTGTCAGCACGCCCGCCGCTCTGTAGACATTGACAAACCCGGCTGACAAGCCGGCCAGATGTCCGTCGATCCGCTTGCCCGCTTTATGGGCATCCATGAGCTTTTGCACCATATCCGGCTCTCCCGCTTCAACAGCCACATAGTCCATCACTTCCGCAAGCCCGAGCACCTCTTCGCGGCTGTAAAAAGGATGTAAATCCGCGGCGTTCAAAACTGCACCCGATTTTTCAAATGGTGCCGCAGGCACGCAAGAAGGGAGCATAAAACAAATGTTCAGCCTGGTCATCTTAGCCTGCTCCAACATGAACTCAAGACCCCTCACTCCTGAGACATTCGCGATTTCATGGGGATCGGTGACAACGGTTGTCACACCGTGGGGAATCACCGCTTTGGCAAATTCGGGCGGCGTCACCATTGAAGACTCAATGTGGACATGACCGTCGATAAAGCCGGGAACAATCATATGTCCTTCTGCGTCAATGGTATTCTCCCCCTCATAATCGCCCAAACCGACGATGGCCCCGTCTGTGATAGCGATGTCTGTCTTCAACCATTCCTGATTAAAAACATCCATGATCTTTCCGTTTTTAATTACAGTATCCGCTTTTTTGCGATGACTGGCGGCGCCAAGCCGGCGAATGAACATCTCTTTGTCCAAAGATATATGTCCCCTCTCTTTTTTATATGGATATGGTTCAATATCGTAGCCGAATCGTTTGAAACAGTCAATGAAAAGATCAAAAAAACCGCGGGCTGTGGGGTTCCCGCGGCTGATCGATGGCATTTTAATGTTGAAAGACTTTTTTTTCAAATCTCTCAATGTCAGGATTTGAGCCGATGACGATTAAAATATCGTCTTTTTGAATCTCTTCGGTGGCAAGCGGAGATACGATGACTTCTTTCCCCCGCTTGATCGCGACAATATTAATTCCGTATCTGGCCCGGATATCAAGGTCAAGCAGCGTATTTCCGGCCAGTTTGCCGTTCGCTGCGATTTCGACAAGGCTGTGTTCATCAGAAAGTTCAAGATAATCAAGCACATTGTTGGAGACGATGTTGTGGGCGATTCTTTTTCCCATTTCACGCTCCGGATGAACGATCCGGTCCGCTCCGATTTTCGATAATACTTTTTCGTGATAATCGTTTTGAGCTTTGACGGTAATCATTTTCACACCAAGCTCTTTCAAAATCAGCGTTGTCAAAATGCTCGCTTGAATGTTCTCCCCGATCGCTACAATGACGTGGTCAAAATTGCGCAGCCCAAGGTTTTTCAGCACTGATTCATCTGTAGTGTCTCCTATCACAGCATGTGAGGCAATTTTGGCGTATTCGTTTACGCGATCTTCATCTCTGTCGATCGCCATTACCTCAAGCCCTTCTTCACTCAATGCTTTACAAATGCTGCCGCCGAACCGGCCGAGTCCAATTACTGCAAATTCTTTTTTCATCGGTAATTCCTCCATGGGTCAATCTGAACAAATTCTATCATATGAAGTGGAATTTTTCCTCTTTTATTTTATCGTTGCGCGGCTGCAGCATCCTTGCTGAAGATCGTTCTCTTCGGATGCCGCCCCTTTGTCGATCGGAAGCAGGATGTGGAATGTGCTTCCCTCGCCCAATTCGCTGTCGATTTTCATTTCTCCGTTGTGGGCGCCGATAATATTCATGCAAATCGTCAGCCCAAGACCCGTCCCTTCTTCTTTCGTTGAAAAGAAAGGCTCCCCGAGCTTTGCCAAATCGGCTTGGGAAATGCCGCCGCCTTCGTCTTTGATGCTGATTTTCACATAGTCACCTTCAACCTCCGAGGAGATCGTGATTTTTCCACCGTCAGGCATCGCTTCTATCCCGTTTTTTATTAAATTAATGAATACCTGTTTGATTTGATTTTCATCACCGTTTATTTCCCACTCCTCCCCGTGCTGAAACGCTTTTTCGATCTTAATGTGGGAAAGCACGGCGTTGGTCTCAAGAAGCGTTGCCACCTGCTGAAGAACCGAATTGATATTGATCTTTTTAAATTGAACCTGGTGCGGTTTGGCCAGCACAAGCAGTTCGCCGAGCACAGAATCGATTCGTTTAATCTCTGAGAAAATAATGTCAAAGTAATCTTTCCGGTCGGGATATTCCGCTTTCATCAGCTGCAAAAATCCGTTTACAGATGTCAGCGGGTTCCTGACTTCGTGAGCGATCCCCGCGGCGAGCTGCCCGGCCATCGCCAGCTTCTGAGACTGCATGGCCAGCCGCTGATTCGACTTGAACAGTTCCATCTCCGCTTTTTTCCGTTCTGTCACATCAGTCAGCGTCCCCAAGCTGCCCGTAAATTGACCGTTTTTATAATAAAGTTTATAGTGAACTTCGCCCCAGAACTTGCTCCCGTCTTTGCGATGGTAGAGCACCTCGATCCTGCCTTCAGGCTCCTTGTTCTTCAGCTGGGCGATCAGGTGATTCGAGATCCGTTCTTCATGGTCAAAATAATCGTTATACATCGTTCCGAGGCTCTCTTTGACACTGTATCCGGTCAAGGTTGTCCACGCCTGATTCAAAAATGTAATGTATCCTATCCGGTCCGTCTGAAAGACGATTTCCTGAAGGTTATCCATGATGCGGTTGGTTTCTGAGGAAAGCTCTTTATATTTCTTTTCGCTTTCCTTCAGTTTATAGACAAGCTGATTTGACTCATCGATATAAAGCGTGAGCCACCAAACGCTGATTAATGTCACCAGCGTAAACAGCAGATCAACCGTCCAATTGATTTTATTTCCCAACACCCCATAGAATAAAAAATTCCAAAACATGATAAAAGTCATTGCCAGCACGGTTGCAATGATTCGTCCTTGATATCTTTTCATACCCCCACCTGCCACTTGTATTTCTCAGTCAATTGTAACATTCTTTACACCACATTTGAGAGGATTGTTCGAAGTATTTATCGTCTCTATGGCTGAATTTTTCAGTGACGGCGGTTATATCTTCTGCCGGTGCAAGAAAAAGCCCTTCTGATAAAGGGCTTCAAATTTTATGCTTTCACTTCGTTTAAGGCGGCTTTAATTTCTTCCAAAAGCAATTCAGCCCCCTCAGGACTCAGCGTAATTTTCCCGTTTCCATACTCGCGGTTTTCAGAAGTGATTTCACCGGTCATCAGGCACACACCGTGCGGTTTATATTTTTTCAGGACAATTTTATCTTGGTCGACAAAGAATTCGATGCTGTCCTTGATCGAAATATCCAAAGCTCTTCTCAATTCAATCGGCATCACGATTCGGCCGAGTTCGTCTACTTTTCTCACAACTCCAATTGCTTTCAAAACTTTCGCCTACTTCCTCTTTTGTTTCTATTTTTCTAAGATATTGTCTTAGCATAACGATAGACGAACGAAGACTGAAAAAGGTTTCCCTTATTGAACGTTTCTTTGACAAAAATTCGGTCATAAAAATGAAATAATTTCTCATCATGTCAATATGAGGACAGCATTTTACAGATTGGTTTCAAACTCGTCACAAACCCCCAAAAACCGCCGATCATTTGAGAAAATTTAAATGAAATTCATTTTTTCAGCACGAAGAAAATTTCGTTTTTCGGAAAAATTTTAAATAGAGATTGGGTGAAAACATGTTTCAAACAACCGAGATCGGAATTGATCTAGGCACAGCTAACATATTGGTTTACAGCAAAAACAAAGGAATCATTTTAAATGAGCCTTCCGTTGTCGCCGTGGATACGGAAACAAAGAGCGTATTGGCGGTCGGCACAGAAGCCAAAAACATGATCGGAAAGACACCGGGAAAAATCGTCGCGGTCAGGCCGATGAAAGACGGAGTCATCGCCGATTATGACATGACGACAGACCTCTTGAAGCAGATTATGAAAAAAGCCGGAAAGAACATCGGCTTTACGTTCAGAAAGCCGAGCGTCGTCGTCTGCACGCCGTCCGGTTCAACCGCGGTTGAAAGGCGCGCGATCAGCGATGCTGTCAAAAACTGCGGAGCCAAGCAAGTCCATTTGATTGAAGAGCCTGTCGCTGCCGCCATCGGCGCAGATCTGCCTGTCGATGAACCTGTCGCAAACGTTGTCGTCGATATCGGCGGCGGCACGACAGAAGTGGCGATCATTTCATTCGGAGGCGTAGTCTCATGCCACTCGATCCGGATCGGCGGCGATCAGCTTGATGAAGACATCGTGTCATTCGTCAGAAAAAAATACAACCTGCTGATCGGTGAACGGACGGCCGAAGAAGTCAAGATCGAGATCGGCTACGCATTGATTGACCATGAGACGAAAACGATGGAAGTCAGAGGGCGCGACCTTGTCACAGGCCTGCCGAAAACGATTACCCTGGAATCAAAAGAGATTCAGAAAGCGATGCGCGAATCGCTCCTTCATATTATCGAAGCCATCAGAGCGACGCTTGAAGACTGTCCTCCCGAGCTGAGCGGAGACATTGTCGACCGGGGCGTGATTTTAACCGGAGGAGGCGCGCTTTTGAACGGCATCAAAGAATGGCTGTCACAGGAAATCGTTGTACCCGTGCATGTTGCTGCAAATCCGCTCGAGTCTGTCGCCATCGGAACGGGCCGCTCTCTTGAAGTAATCGATAAATTGCAAAAAGCGGCTAAATAATTTTTGTTTTCGCGTCTTTTTTCCCTGCTTCTTTCATATCGTGAGGAATGGAGAAACGATAAGGAGGAAGAACATGCTTAGAGATATGGGAAGACGCCTGGCCATCACCGTTATTTTAAGCGGTATTATTCTCGGGGGGATGAGCATCTCCCTTGCAAACATGCCAAGCTCGCCCCCCGGCCAAACGGCCAAAATCAACCGTTAAAAAAGATGCAGCCTATCCGGGCTGCGTCTTTTTTTCTTTTCAATCAAATATTTGATATGATGTTATGGACAATAAAGGAGGTTTTGCCAATGAATTCGTTTACTGATAAATTGAGCAAATATGCGAAGCTTGTAGCCGAAGTCGGTGTAAACGTTCAAAAAGGACAGAAAGTCGTCATCAACGCGTCAACAGAAGTACGCGATTTTGCACGGCTCCTCGTCAAAAGCGCCTATCAAAGAGGGGCAAAAAACGTGACGGTCCGCTGGCAGGATGATGAGGTGACAAGGCTGAAATATGAGCTGGCCCCAGCGGAAGCCTTTGAAGAATTCCCTGAGTGGGAAGCGAAAGGTCTGGAGACGCTCGCTAAAGAAGGCGCCGCTTTTATTTCCATTGTCTCTTCAAGCCCTGATCTTTTGAAAGGCATCGATTCCAAAAAAATCGCGGCCCAGCAGAAAGCCGCCGGAAAGGCGATGCATACATACAGGCAAATGATTCAATCGGATAAAGTCAGCTGGACTGTCGTCGCAGCACCTTCACCGGCCTGGGCAAAAAAAGTTTTCCCTGACGCAGATGAAGAGACAGCTGTGCAAAAGCTGTGGAATGAGATCTTCAAAACGACCCGCGTCGACCGTGAAGATCCTGTTCAGGCGTGGAAAGACCACGATCAAACTTTGCGCGATAAAGTAAGCGTCTTAAACGACAAGCATTACCAAGCCCTTCATTACCAAGCAAAAGGAACAGATTTGACGATCGAGCTTCCTGAGAAGCACCTGTGGGTCGGCGCCGGAAGCACAAACGAAAACGGCATCGAGTTCATGGCCAATATGCCGACAGAAGAAGTATTCACCGCTCCGAAAAAAAACGGAGTGAACGGCACTGTTTCAAGCACGAAGCCGTTAAGCTACGGCGGCAATCTGATCGACGGCTTTCAGCTGACATTTGAAAACGGACGGATCACCGATGTCAAAGCTGAACAAGGTGAAGAGATTTTAAAAGAACTGATCGAAACAGATGAGGGTTCACACTATTTAGGCGAAATTGCGCTCGTTGCCCACGATTCGCCGATTTCCAAGTCCAATATTCTGTTTTACAACACGCTGTTTGACGAAAACGCATCAAACCACCTCGCGATCGGCAGTGCGTACGCATTTAACATCGAAGGCGGAAAGCAGATGTCGCGCGAGGAGCTGGCGAAAGAAGGATTAAACGAAAGCATCACACATGTTGACTTCATGATCGGTTCAGGAGAAATGAATATAGACGGAATCACAGCAGACGGAAAAAGAGAGCCGATTTTCAGAAACGGCAACTGGGCGATCTAAAGCATTCCGCACAAAAGGACCTCAGAAAACTTCTGAGGTCCTTTTATATCGTGTCCTCATGCGGCCAGCCCTCCTAACTTCCGTACATAGATGGAGCTATAAAGCCGGCCCAATGCCCCGCCTCCTCATGATTTAGGCAAACCGCTTAAATGTTCATGCTTCAGCTTCCAGCTTCCTGACTCGTCCTTTACAAATACGTTTGTCGCACGGCCTGCCCCTTGAACCGGTTCGCCCCTATAAAATCCTGTCCATTCGTATGTATAAAGACAGACGGCCTGTTCGTCCGTTTCCGTGATCCAACTGACATGATTGGCACTGTATACTTCGTTTTCGATTTGCTTCCAGGCGTTTTCAAAATAACGCTGAATTTCCTCAGCGCCCGAGCACGTTTGATCCGAAAACCAGTACACAGCGTCGGGATGAAGGAGCTTTTTGACATTCTCAAACTCATGTGTGTTTGTAGCTTGAATATATTGCTCAAGAGCCTTGCGGCATGACACGGCAACCATCTCCCTTTTTTATAAAAAAACCCGCTTTTTAAGGCGGGTTTTCTAGCATTACGCGTAAAGTTCAGCAAGCTTGTCCTGAACCGCTTTGTCTTCCAAAAACTCGTCATAGCTCATCTGTTTATCGACGATTCCGTTTGGCGTGATTTCGATGATGCGGTTGGCGATTGTTTGGACAAACTGATGGTCATGAGATGTAAACAGCATAGCGCCTTTAAAGCTGATTAAACCGTTATTCAGCGCTGTAATGGATTCGAGGTCCAAATGGTTTGTCGGCTCATCAAGCATCAGCACATTGGCGCCGGACAGCATCATTTTGGACAGCATGCAGCGGACTTTTTCTCCCCCTGACAAAACGCTTGCTTTTTTCAGCACTTCTTCACCGGAGAACAGCATCCGGCCTAAAAATCCGCGCAGGAAGCTTTCGCTTTGGTCATGCGGCGAAAATTGGCGAAGCCAATCGACAAGGTTTAAATCGCTGTTTTCAAAATACTCGCTGTTATCTTTCGGGAAAAACGCCTGTGATGTTGTGACGCCCCATTTAAACGATCCGCTGTCAGGCTCCATTTCCCCGGCAAGGATTTTAAAGAGCGTAGTAGCGGCAAGCTCATTCCGGCCTGTAAAAGCGATTTTATCCTCTTTATTCATCATAAAGCTGACCGAGTCAAGCACCTTGACACCGTCAATCGTTTTCGACAGGTCTTTGACGACAAGCACATCGTTTCCAATTTCGCGTTCAGGTGTGAAATGCACGTACGGATACTTGCGCGATGACGGTTTAATATCGTCAAGCGTAATCTTTTCAAGCAGTTTTTTTCTTGATGTCGCCTGCTTCGATTTGGAGGCGTTGGCGCTGAATCTGGCGACGAACTCCTGGAGCTGTTTGATCTGCTCTTCTTTTTTCTTATTGGCTTCCTGATTCATTTTTAGCGCAAGCTGGCTTGATTCATACCAGAAATCATAGTTTCCGACATAAATTTGAATTTTGTTAAAATCCAGGTCGGCAATATGCGTACATACTTTATTCAAAAAGTGGCGGTCATGCGATACGACGATAACCGTATTCTCAAAATTGATTAAAAACTCTTCAAGCCATTGAATCGCCTGAATATCCAAGTGGTTGGTCGGCTCATCGAGAAGAAGGACGTCAGGTTTTCCGAACAGGGCCTGTGCAAGAAGAACTTTCACCTTTTCGGAACCGCCCAGATCGGCCATTTTCTTCGTATGGAGCTCTTCAGGAATGCCGAGGCCTTTTAACAAAATCGCCGCTTCCCCTTCGGCTTCCCAGCCGTTCAGCTCGGCGAATTCGCCCTCAAGTTCTGCGGCGCGGATTCCGTCTTCATCTGAAAAATCGGGTTTCATGTAAATCGCGTCTTTTTCCTGCATGACTTCATAAAGGCGTTTATGCCCCATGATCACGACTTTCAGCACTTCATGTTCTTCATACTCAAAGTGGTTCTGCTTCAGGACGGCAAGGCGTTCGCCCGGGCTCATATGAACCTCGCCCGTCTGAGGCTCGATTTCACCTGACAATATTTTCAAAAAAGTGGACTTTCCGGCGCCGTTTGCTCCGATCAATCCGTAGCAGTTTCCCGGCGTAAACTTAATATTTACATCTTCAAACAGCTTCCGGTCCGCAAACCGCAAGCTGACATTTTGAACAGCTATCATTTAAAATCCTCCATCTATACTTCATTAAAAAGAGTATAACACGAAAATTCCGCAAGAGAAATGCTTTGCTTTTTTACGATAAAGTTTTAAAGAAAAATATATCAAAAAAACTCTTATTCACACTTTCTCGGTGACAATATGTTACAATTATTGAAGAATGGGGGAAGGAATAATGAAATTGAAAGATGACCCTGATATCATCAGGTGGATCAATTCGAGGCCGCGCCAAGCGCTTTTCGTGTCAGTGGCCATGGTGATTTCTACGATGTCTATCGGGCTTTTCAAAGGGTTTGATATGTGGACCTCTGACTTTTTTATATTTTCCTGTCTGCTGATCGGCTTCGGCCTCCTTGTGGGATGGCTGCAAAAGATATATTATAAAAAGGTGATATTTGAAGAAAACTCGGATCGTTAGACGGAGGAAGACATGAAGCTTATCACTTTGACGGAATACTGCATGTTTATTTTTTTCGCAGGGGTTTATCTTGCCGTAACCGGCTTTACAGCACGGGATGTCGGCCTTTACATCGGGATTGCCATGATTTATGTGTTCGTTCATATCGCGGCGAAACGAATGCTGTCAAAACGGGGAAAAGAAGCCGCGGAAATCAGAGTCTTGTACAGCGTTCTTCTGATTATGGCCTCTGTGTTCGTTACCGTACTGTTTATCGCAGTGCTGGCATCAATAGCCGCATAAATCAAGCAAAAATGCCTGATTGTCCAAATGGACATCAGGCATTTTTCAGTCTGTTTTTCGGATTTCGTTGAACGGGAAAAACACAAATTGTGAAGTCCCGGCGACTCGTTTTTTATCGATCAGTCCGAGTCCGTTCCGGCTGTCCATCGACCTCTGGCGATTGTCTCCCATCACGAAATACTTGCCTTCCGGAACCTTCACAGGGCCAAAGTCGCCCGTCAGCTTGACGCCGACTGCTTCCGCCTCTTTTCTGTTTTCCGAAAGATACGGCTCAGACACCTTTTTCCCGTTTATGTACAGCGTGTCATCTTTCATTTGCACGGTATCTCCCGGCAGGCCGATCAAGCGCTTTACATAATGGACATTTTTTTCATCGCCGTCGATAATGACGATATCTCCCCGCTTAAATTCGCCTACGTATTTAACCGTTTTATAGACGAACAGCCGCTCTCCGTCGTGCAGCGTCGGGTCCATTGATGTACCTTCGACTAAATACGGTTCGAATAAAAATGCCCTGATCAATAACGCCAGAACGACTGCGATAATAATGGCTTTTACCCATTCAAAGAGAGAGTTTTTATTTTTGGTGGATTTTTCTTCAGTCAAAACGCTTCCTCCTAAAAACAGTCTGTCACAGCATACATGCAAAATAAAGCTTTCCTATACTTTATCACAAGTTCCTGCCGAATACATAATCCCCGCGCTCACTTCCGGCAAAAACGGTAAAAAAGAAAGTGCCACGTTAGGATTACTGTGGCACTTTCAGCACTTATTTTTCAGTTGGAACCGGCTTTTTCAAGAAGCCGAGAATGAGAGCCGTCACAACCGCACCGATCAAGATACTGAGGAGATACAGCAGCGCATGGTTCGTCGTAAAGAAGAGAACGAATATTCCGCCATGCGGCGCTTGCAGTGTGACATGGAAAAATTGAGACAAACCTCCGGCAACTGCTGATCCGATCATACAAGCAGGAATGACGCGCGCCGGATCTGCTGCCGCAAAAGGAATCGCACCTTCAGTAATAAATGACAAGCCCATCACGTAGTTGGTAATTCCGGCTTCGCGATCCCGTTTTGAGAATTTATTTTTAAAGAAAGTTGTTGCAAGAGCAATTCCAAGCGGAGGCACCATACCGCCTGCCATGATCGCTGCGTGAGGTCCAAAGTTCCCAGCTTCAATCATCGCGATACCAAATGTAAAGGCCGCTTTGTTGATCGGACCGCCCATATCAATCGCCATCATCCCGCCTAAAACAATACCCATTACGACAAGGTTTCCTGTTCCAAGACCTTCAAGCCAATGTGTCAGGCCATCCATAATGAACTTGACAGGCGTATTGACAACATATTGCATAATGATTCCGGTCAAGAATATTCCAAACAGCGGGTAAAGCAGCACAGGTTTTAAACCGTCAAGCACTTGCGGCAGACCAGCGAACACTTTTTTCAAGAGGACAACAATATAACCAGCTAAGAAACCGGCAATCAGGCCGCCTAAGAACCCGGCGCCAGCTTGTGTCGCCATGAAACCGCCGACCATACCAGGCGCAAATCCCGGACGATCTGCAATGCTCATCGCGATAAATCCGGCCAATACAGCGACAATTAATCCAAGTGCATTCGTTCCGCCAATATTATTTAATACAGCAGCGAACTCATTATAAGTCGGATCACCCGGCTTGGTCGCGTTGATTCCCCAGAAGAACGAAACCGCAACTAAGATCCCGCCCCCGACGACGAATGGCAGCATGTTGCTGACACCGCTCATCAAGTGTTTGTAGAAACCGCCGCCTTTTCCTTTGGCAGCTCCGTCATCAGAATCGGATGCACCGCCGCCTTTACCCTGATAGATAGGCGCGTCTTGTTTCAGCGCCTGCTCAATCAGCTCTTTCGGACGTCTGATTCCTGCTGTAACTGGTACTTCAATGACATGCTTGCCTTGAAAGCGATCCATTTCAACCTGCTTGTCGGCGGCGACGATGATCGCAACCGCATCTTCGATTTCCTGCGCTGTCAGACCATTTTTAATACCGCTTGAACCGTTCGTTTCAACTTTGATATCAACGCCGAGCTCTTTCGCTTTTTCCTTCAAAGCATCGGCAGCCATGAACGTGTGGGCGATCCCTGTCGGACATGCTGTAACCGCAAGGATTTTTCCTTTTGCTGATGGTGCAGGCGCTTCTTCTGCCTGTTCTTCTTCTTCATCATCTTTATCATGCTGGTTGATGATGTCGATGATTTCGTCTTCGGATGAAGCTTCAAGCAGCTGTTTGCGAATCTCTTCCCTCATTAGCAAAGTCGACAGTCTTGACAATGCTTCCAAGTGAGTGTTATTCGCGCCGTCTGTAGCGGCGATCATGAAAACAAGATGGCTTGGCTGACCGTCAAGCGATTCATAATCGACACCGCCTTTTGAACGGCCGAACGCGATCGCAGGCTCTTTAACGCTTGCCGTTTTCGCATGAGGGATGGCGATACCTTCGCCGATACCGGTGGAACTTTGTTTCTCACGGTTGATCACGGCTTCTTTGTAGCCTTCTTTATCATTCAACTTGCCTGCCTGATCCAAAACGCTGACGAGTTCTTCGATAACGTTTTCTTTCTGGCTGCTCTCAAGGTTTAACTTGATCGTATGCTTTGTTAGTAGCTCAGTTATTTTCATAACCTTTCCTCCTTTATATCGCTTTGACTTGAACTTCCGGAAGCAGCTTGTGAACGAGCTCTTCCGTTCCCAGCTCCTCTGAAAAGGCGGTTGCGCTTCCTGACGCAACACCTAAGCGAAAAGCTTCTTTGATGTCGAGCTGTTTTTCAATGCCTGCGAGAAAGCCTGCAACCACTGAATCTCCTGCGCCGACTGAGTTCACGAGCTTTCCTTTAGGTACGTTGGCATGGTAGACGCCGTCTTTTGTAAATAAAAGTGCGCCTTCCCCAGCCATGGAAACGATCGCGTTTTCGGCCCCGCGTTCAACGAGTTTCTTACCGTAAGGCACCGCTTCTTCCGCTGAAGTGATGGTTGTCCCAAACATTTCACCGAGCTCGTGATGATTCGGTTTCATTAAAAGCGGCTTCATTTCTGCTGCTTTTAAGAGCGCCTCACCCGAAATATCAACGACAACCCGGACATTTTGCTCTTCGCATTTTTCTGCAATCTTTTCATAGGTGTCCTGCGGCAATGAAGAAGGAATGCTGCCAGCCAATACGACAATGTCCCCTTCTTTCATCGCTGAAAATTGGTCTAAAAAGGCGGCGAAATCTTCTTCGCTGATGACCGGCCCCTGCCCGTTGATTTCCGTCTCATCCCCGGTCTTCAATTTGACATTGATGCGCGTGTCTCCATTCACTTCATGAAAAGCCGTTTCAAGCTTCTCTTCTTCGAGAAATGATTTGATATACCCCCCGGTAAAACCGCCGATAAAACCGAGAACTTTAGAAGGTACATGGTGTCTGTTCAGTACGCGTGAGACATTGATTCCTTTGCCTCCGGGGTATTTCGTGTCATAGACTGAACGATTCAGCCCGCCTACGGAAAATTCTTCAACGTGAACAATATAGTCGACCGATGGGTTGAGAGTTACAGTGTATATCATTTTTTCACTACCTTTACGACAGTTTTTTCTTGATAGTTATCAAATGAATGTTTTGCAGATCCTGCTGTAATGATAGTTGCTTCGTCTAAACCGGCAAAGGCAGAAAATGAAATTTCCCCAAACTTGGAAACGTCAGCTAAAATAAATGCTTTTTTCGCCTGGTTGACAGCTTTTGTTTTCAAAAGCGCTTCTTCAGGATCCGGAGTCGTAAACCCCGCTTCTTTATGAATGCCGTTGACGCCGATGAAGCTTTTGTCAAACCGGTATTGGCTGATGGCTGATAAAGCCGAACCGCCCACGATTGCTCCGGTTTTATACTTCACATACCCGCCTAATAAATAAAAAGGAATGCCTTTTTTACCTAATGCCTCAATGTGCATGACTCCATTTGTGACCACGATAATATCCATCTCCGGATCGATAAAATCGATCATTTGCAATGTGGTCGTTCCGGCATCAAGGTAGATACAATCGCCTTCTTCAAGAAGTGAGGCCGCTTCTTGAGCGATTTTTCTCTTTTCATGAAGGTTTTTGGATGATTTCTCTAGCATGTCAGGCTCCGTACGAATATCGGAAAGCCTCGATGCCCCTCCATGAACACGCTTTAAATATCCGCGGGCTTCCAGCGTCGACAAATCTCTTCTGATCGTTGACTCGGATGCGTTCGTTAAATTCATTAAGTACTGGATTTTCACGACATCATGCTTTTCAATCTCGTCAATAATCAGCTGATGCCGTTCGGGAGTCAACACATTATCACCCCTTTTGGAAACGCCTTCATTTAGCTTACAATTACATTGTAAACGCTTTTTCGACATAACTCAACAAAAATCTTTCAAATTCATTCAATAACCATCAAAATCTTTCACATTTTAACATATTATCGTGATATGTACCGTTTGTAAACTGTATAAACTATAAAAATCCGCAAAAATATGTGACATTATTATTATCTATTCCTTCAAACATCATTCAGATCACAACGATAAAAACCTCATGCTCGCCGCATGAGGTTTTACAATCATACATCAGCCTAATGAATGTTCTAAAAATACTTGCCATAAGCCTAATAAATAAGACAACATCAGCATCATAATAAATATGACGGAAACGCCGATCCACGCTGCCCGTTTTGAAGCGCCCGCTGCTTTTTGCAGTCCTACCGCCGCCAGAACATACGCCCATATTGTAAAAACATCAAACATCTCCAGGACGCTCAGAAGAGGCTCCTCGGCCGGAATATATCCATCAAGAGATGAGAACGAAAACGCGATCTCAGAATTCGAAGCATAATACACCAAACCGATGATGACGTCTCTGATAACAGGTACAAATGTGGCAAAGACAGACAGAGACACCATGCAGGCAAAATTGGTGTTTCCGCCGCCTATTTTAGCAATCAGCCACAATACTAAAGCGCTGAGCACGAAGAATATGACAGACTGAAAAACATTACGGGCGGCCTCTAGTCCAGGATCTATATCCAAACCAAGAAACTCACTTAGTTCCCAACAAACAAGATAAACGGAAAAGGCGGATAACGCCAGCACGATGATCATCGGCAGCCAAATTGCGGGCCTTTCTCTCATTCTTTCAAACTGACGGACAGGGCTCGTGATGATACCGAACAGTGACGGTTTTTTTACTTGAGTTGCTGTTTCTATATTGGCTTCCACTCTAAAATTCCTCCTGTAATACCTCTTTCATAACATAATGATCAATTTTTCAGCACTTTTAAGTCTATCATTAATGTAAGAAGTGTATTTTTAAATTTAGTTTAATTTTCGCATACAAAAAAACCGCCTCTAAAGGCGGTTTCAGCGTGTCGACAAACTCTCGCATTTGTTGTCAGGCCTGCTAAGTCGATGCTCATGAGTAGGAGCGGGTGTTTCAAAGTGACGCTTATCGGCTGACGGCTATATGCCGCTTTACTCATACCTCAATGCATCAATCGGATGAAGGCGGGCCGCTTTATTGGCCGGGATGAGGCCAAAGATAACCCCGATCGCCATGCTGAACAGGACGCCTCCGAGGACCACCTGCCAGGAAACGAGCGGCGGCCAACCGGCAAAAAACGAAACTAGGGCGGCTCCGCCGTATCCGAGGCCGATGCCAAACACCCCGCCAATCAGCGTGATCAAAGACGATTCTATTAAAAATTGCATCAAAATCTGGCCTCTTGTTGCACCAAGCGATTTTCGAATCCCGATTTCCCTCGTCCGTTCCGTGACCGACACCAGCATAATATTCATGACGCCGATCCCGCCAACGAGTAAAGATATGCCTGCAATTGAGCCGATGAACATCGTCATAATTGTTGTAATCTGGCTGATCCCGGCCGCTATGGCCTCCATGTTCATCACTTCGTACGATTCCGTGGTGCCGTGATTGTTGTTGACGGCCGCGGCAGCCTGCTTTCCGACGGCTTGCAGATGGTCGGCAGATTCAGCTTGAACGGAGACAGAGTCATAGTCGCTAATGCCGAAGGACGATTTTAACATTGAAAACGGAACATACATCTCATTCATCCCCAACGCAAGCAGCCCGGTTTCTTCTTTTAATACGCCGATGATTTCAACGGGCTGGCCATTGATCCATACGACGCGGCCGAGAGGCGACTGCTGAGAAAAAAGTTCCTCCGCAAGTTTCGGCGAAACGACGGCGACCCTGCTTCCGGCATTGTAATCCTCTTCTGAAAACTCTCTTCCCTTTTCGACTTCCATCGAGTTGATGCTGATATATCCGTCATTAATGCCGTTTACAGCGGCATCCGTTTTTTCATCCCGGAAACGGACATTCATAGACTCGGTAGTTTTCGCAACGACATGCTTCACGCCTTCGAGTGACTTTAAACTTCTGATGTCTTCTTCGGTGAAGCCGGCGTCTAAATAGGCGTTGGGATTGGACGTCAATTCTTCATTGCTGGGCTGATAATAGATTTCGACCGTGTTGCCGGGCCCGCTGATCGTCTGCTTGAGCATTTGCTCTCCTCCTTGCCCCGCTGCAACAACGACAATAACAGAGCCTACACCGATAATGATTCCGAGCATTGTTAAAATCGAGCGCAGTTTATGGGAAAGGATGGAACTTAACGCCATTCTCAAGTTTTCGATGAGATTCATTGCACCGTCCCCCTCCGCTCTGTTTCCGGCGAGACGATCACACCGTCCCTCACCATGATGATCCGGCTTGTATAATCTGCAATCTCCGGTTCGTGGGTGACGAGCACCACCGTCGTTCCTTCCTCATTCAATTCGGTGAATTGCTCCATGATATCCCGGCTTGTTTTCGTATCGAGCGCTCCGGTCGGTTCATCGGCCAATATCAGCTTCGGTTCATTGACGATCGCTCTTGCGATGGCTACACGCTGTTTTTGGCCGCCGGAAAGCTCGTTCGGCAAATGGCGCATTCTGTCCTTGAGCCCGACTTTTTCAAGCGCCCGTTCGGCCCGCTCCCGCCGCTCTTTTCTTGGAATGCCGGAGTAGATCATCGGAAGCTCCACATTCTTTATGGCATTCAGTCTCGGCAGAAGCTGAAACTGCTGAAAAACAAAACCGATTAAACGGTTTCTGACGCCGGCAAGCTCCCTTTCACCATATGATGAAATATCCTCGCCGTCCAGCCTGTAAATACCCGATGTCGGGCGGTCAAGACAGCCGATAATGTTCATGATTGTCGATTTTCCGGAACCGGAAGGCCCCATGATGGACAGATATTCACCCGGCTCAATTTTCATATTGATCTCCCTGAGAACATCAATGGTTTCCCCTCCGATTTGGTAGCTTTTTTTCACGCGGGAAAGCTCAATCATTGAAGCTTCACTTCCGTTCCGCTTTTCATGTCCTCGGCCGGGTTTGCGATAACCCGGTCCTTGTTCGTCAGACCGCCGGTAATTTCAACGACGCCATCTGCTTTCTCGCCGGTTTTGACATTGATCCTTTTCGCCTTTCCGTCTCTGACGACATACACGTATGATTGATCATCATCCTGCTTGACGGCATCTTCAGGAAGAGCCTGAATGGTTCTTTTGTCCGTCTGGATTTTGAGAATCATATTGAAGCCGGGCTTTGCTTTAGGACGCTCCCCTTTTATTTTGACTTCAAACGGATATTGAACAGCTTGTTCCTTTCCTCCCGCAGCACCTGCAGACGCCTCTTCTTCGGGAACCAATCCGACTTGAGAGATTCTGCCCCGCCACTCTTTATTTTGGATGACATCCGACGTGATGGTCACGTTCTGTCCCTTTTTCACTTTCAATGTGTCATACTCTGACAACACGCCTTTAACGACAAGCTTGTCCTCGTTACCTATATGTATAACCGGCTTTTGAATATCCGATTGCTTTAAGGCGGCTTGTTTATCAGCGGTGATCACTGTCCCGTCAATGCCGCTTTTTACTTGCAGCGCTGCTGATTTTTTCGCGAGCGTTTCCTTTTGCAGGTCGGCTTGTTTCAGCTCAAGCTGAAGCGATTTTTCTTCCATTTCAAGCTGGGACCGTTCGTCATCCATTTGCCTTTTGGCTTTTTCCGCTCCCAGCTCAGCCTTCAGCTCGTCTTCCTTGCTTTTTAGACTGCTGATTTTTCGCTTTACCTGTTCAAGCTGGAGTTCCTTCGATTGAATGGATAAAGCATTCTGTTCTTTTTCCAGGCGAATTTCTTCGTTCGTATAGGTGAAAAGCACATCTCCTTTTTTCACCTTGTCGCCTTCTTTTACTTTGATGTCGGCAATTTTCCCTTTTTCGGGTTCAAAATATTCGTATTGTTCGTTGGCAAACTTTAGGGCGCCCGGAACCATGACTTCAGAAGAAATCTCTTTCTCTTCCAATTTGACGGTTTGGACCGCTGTTTCAGCCCCTCCGCCCGTTTGCACCGAGCGGTAGAGGTTGAGTCCGATAAAAAGCGCAGCAGCCCCAACAATGATAATGCCGATCCATATTTTTTTCATTTACATTGCTCCTTCAAATGTATCGAAGAAATTCCTCGCGATTCCGCCTGTTAAAGCGAGCAAAATGGAGATCACAAATAAAATGATCACACCGGTCCAAGCCGCTTTTTTGGAGATGCCCCCAACCTTTTGGAGACCCAGTGCAACCAGTGCGAGCGACCAGATGGTGAAAATATCAAATACACCTAATACCGATTTGAGCGGCTCGTCTGCCGGGATGATGCTGCTTAAAGACGTGATGGCGATCGTGGGATCAATATTTGAATAATAGATCACAAGCCCGCCTATGAATTGCCCGATAGCCGCAATAAAATATGTAAAAACAGACAGCGAAAACATGTGAACAAAATTGGTTGTTCCTCTTCCGATTTTGACAATCAGCCAATAGATTAAAGCGCTGATCAGCAAGGCAATCACAAAGCCGATGATCCCGCCGATGATCCCGCCGATGATCCCGATTCTCTTCATAGTGGCTTCAAATGTTTCATCATCTCCCGGCATTTCCGACAAATCGGTAGATAACACCGTTTTTTCGCTGAGCATATACGCGCCGGTAACCGACAATAATAAAACAATAACAAGCGGAAACCAGACAGCCGGCTTTTCTCTCATTCTCTCAAACTGTTCTCCGGGATGGGTAATCAATCCGAACAATGACGGATTTTTTACTTTTTCAGTTTCTAAATGCGTTTCCATATGTATCCCCCTTAAAAAATGAATTACCAGTTTATACGCAGAATCATCTAAAATGTTTCACCTCTGTTTTCTCAAAAAAACGCCCCGGCCGCATTTCAGAATATGCGGCCGCGGACGGTTTCAGTTTAGTTTCGCTGAAACATTTGATACTGCGCTTTCACCAGCTCATAATACATTCCACGTTTTTCGATTAATTCCTGGTGATTTCCTTCCTCTATTTTCCGGCCGTGGTCAAGAACCAGGATTTTATCCGCATCCCTTATCGTTGAAAGCCTGTGAGCGATCATAATAGCTGTTCGGCCATGGAGCAGGGTTTTCAATGCAGCCTGAATCTTGACTTCCGTTTCTGTGTCAATACTTGCGGTTGCTTCATCAAGGATCAGAATGCGAGGGTCTGCCAGGAGCGCCCTCGCGAATGAAATGAGCTGCCGCTCACCTGCCGATAATACATTGCCGCGTTCTTCCACTTCTGTGGCGTATCCATTCGGAAGCGCTGAAATAAACGAATCGGCCCCGACAGCTTTTGCTGCTTCGATCACTTCTTCATCGGCGGCATTCGGACGGCCAAAACGAATATTTTCCATAATCGTTCCGGAAAAAATAAACGTATCCTGCAGCACGATGCTGATTTGCGAACGAAGATCGGAAAGCGAGATATCGGTAATCGGTATTCCGTCCACTTTGACAGTCCCGCCTGTTGCATCGTAAAACCTGCTGATCAGATTCGCGATCGTCGTCTTCCCTGATCCTGTATGTCCGACAAGCGCGAGCGATGTTCCCGCCGGCACCTCAAATGAAATGCTGTGCAGCGCCTTGCGATTCCCGTCATAAGAAAATTCCACCTGTTCAAATTCGATCCGGCCTTTTAATTCTTTAATTTTGACCGCATCTTCCTTGTCTGCCACACTCGGTTTTTCATCCAGAAATTCAAATATCCTCTCTGACGAAGCCATCCCCATCAACAGCTGGTTGTAGACTTGGCCGAGCCTTGAAATCGGCTCCCAGAACATTCCGAGATAGAAGGCGAATGAGACAAATACACCGATCGTAATCGTTTCATTGATGATTAAGCTTGTGCCGTACCAGATTAAAATGGCCGTCCCGACGGCGTTTGTCATTTCTACAAGCGGGCGGAATGTCGCATTTTTTTTCGTCGCTTCCCGCCAGGCTTCAAAGTTCTCGCTGTTGACGCCTTCAAAATACATCATATTCTCTTTTTCCTGCGTAAATGCCTGAGTGACCCGGATGCCTTGAATGCTTTCATTCAAATGGGAATTCAGTTTGGACTGCTTTAAGCGCACCTTTTGCCAGGATCGTCGGATTTTCCTTCTGAGATTGGTTGAAATGAAGAACATAACAGGCAGCGTCACCATGATGGCGATGGTCAGCTCAGGACTGAGCGAAAACAGAATGACGATAATACCGAAGAGGAGCAGGATATCCATCAATAAATTGATGACTCCGCTCGTAAATAATTCCTGCAGAGAATTGATGTCATTCATGATCCGGACAAGGATGGAACCTGCCGAACGCTCATCGAAAAAGCGATGCGACAGCCGCTGAACATGCGTAAATAAATGCTGTCTGAGATCATAAATGACATGCTGGCCAAGCTTGTTCATCCAGCGGATTCTCAACACATTGCTAACATAATTGACAAGATATAATCCACTGATGACGGAGATCAGAATCGCAAGAAGATTCATATCCCGGCCTGCGATTGCTTTGTCGAGCGCATAGACGCCGATCAAAATCGGCACCGTCAGCCGGATCGCCGCCGAGATCATGACCGTTAAAAAGGAGAGCGGCAGCAGATTTTTTCGGTAAGGCTTTAAATATTTGAGCAGCCTCCACATCTGCGCCCAGTTAAAAGGCTTTTCAATGATTTGGTCTGAAGTATAAAAAAACCGATTCATCAATGTTTGTTTTTTCGCCTGATTTTCCATAGCAAGAGCCTCCTATCCTGCAAAATGCGGCTCATTCAACACATTTTGATCTTTATACTGCAAATCAAAAATCCGTTTGTATAAACCGTTTTCTTCCAATAATTGTTCGTGTGTTCCCCTTTCCTTAACAACACCTTTATCGAGCACAAGAATTTCGTCGGCATGCTTTAAGGATGAGATTCTGTGAGCGATGATGAACGTCGTCCGATCCCGCATCACTTCCCGCAATGCAAGCTGAATACGGTGCTCCGTTTCCATGTCAACGGCACTCGTCGAATCATCGAGGATGAGAATGCCCGGGTTCAGACAAATCGCCCTCGCAATCGCGATTCGCTGTTTTTGGCCACCGGACAGTCCGAGCCCCCTCTCGCCGAGCATCGTATCGTATTGGTTCGGAAGCTCCATGATAAAATCGTGCGCCTGGGCTCTTTTCGCGCTTTCGATGATCTCTTCCATTGATGCATCAGGATTTCCATAAGATATGTTTGATCTGATCGTTGATGAAAATAAAAACGATTCCTGCGGGACGACGCCGATATTGGAGCGCAGCATTTTTAATGAGTAGTGTTCAAGCGGCTTGCCGTCGATCATGATCCGGCCGGATGTCGGCTCATAAAAGCGGCTCAGCAGTTGAATGATACTGCTCTTTCCTGACCCCGTCGCACCGATTAACCCGATCGTTTTGCCGCGCTCGGCTTGAAAAGACACTCCATGCAGTGCTTCAGCGTTTTCTTTTGTATATTGAAGGGAAACATCGCTGAATACGACATCGCCGTTCAGTCTGCCGTTTTTCACCGCATGTCCGCTGTCGGTGATTTCCTCTTTGGCATCAAGAATTTCCAGCAGCCGCTCTCCTGATGCTTTCGCTTGTGAAAACAGGTTGATGACATAACCGAGGTTCATGATCGGCCACATTAAGTAATTGACAAGACTGAAAAAAGCGACAAGCTCCCCCGGTTTTAAGCTGTTTTGCATCACGAGCCAGCCGCCGAACGACAGCAGGGCAACGAGGCAAATATTGCCGATAAACTCCATCAGCGGAAAGAATTTAGACATGATAAACGAAGCGTTTAAGTTTTTATTTCGAAAATGGTCATTTGAATGAGTAAAGTTTTGAATCTCAAAATCTTCTTTTGATAAAGATTTAACGGTATTCATGCCGCTGATATTTTCCTGAACTTTCGTATTTAAACGGGCGAAAGATTTTCTTATGTTCCGAAAAGCCGGATGCACTTTTTTATCAAACCTGTAGACAACCGCTCCTAAAAACGGCAGAGAAGCAATCGTTACCAGAGTCAGCGGCACAGAATAAGAAAACATGACAGACAGACTGAAGGTGACAAGCAGGATAAAGCGAATCGCCTCAGCAAAACCGAAAGATAAAAAGAATCTGATGCCTTCGACGTCAGCCGTAAGCCTCGACATTAAATCTCCCGTTTTAGCGCTGTCATAATACTTGAACGGCAGACGCTGCAACTTCGCATACAGCTCTTTTCTTAACCGGTAGACCGAGCGGATTCCGAACATATCTCCAAGATACTGATGAAAAAAAGTAGCTGCGCCCTTCGCCGCCATGACAGCAATGAACCCGAGGCTGATCCATATGACCAAACCGTACCTTCCGCCGAGAATCACTTCATCAATTGTCATTTGCAGAATAATCGGGTAAACAACAGTGATCGCCGTCATCAGAAGCATCGACACAAGCGACCACAAGAACATTCTTTTATAAGGCCAATAAAAATCTTTTAGTTTTTTAAGGGACTCCATTTGCACCAGCACCTTTCCAATTCATGTAAAACAAGGACACATCATCTAATATATCGGTTTGCGAAATAAAATTCCACCGATTTTACAAAATTCAGACTTATTATGGAGTTTTCCTCCTTCTTCCGCTTGAAATAAATCTTTTTTAAAATGTGACAGTCAATAAAAAATAGTTTCTTGTTGGCAAAGGAAATTTTTTGATGAATGAAGGAAGATGATGTAAAATAATAGAAAATGTTATCAAATTATGAATGACGGAGTTGATTGCAATGGCGAAAAGAGAGGCTTTAAAAAAACAGCTTCTCCTCTTAGGTGAATTGGAACAAAAAATCTGGAAGGACTTCCGGAAAGAACGCGAAGGGATTTACGCAAGGTTAGGAGAACTTGACAGACAAATCCAGCGACATAGACGTTCCACTAAAGAGTATTATGCAGCACATTGCGTAGACATTATTAAACAGCAAAAAGGAAAAATTGTAACGACAAAAGAACTGAAAATGAAACTGAAAGAAAGAACCAATTTTAACGTTCACCGTATTAGTGAGCTTTATGACTTGATTCAAAAATTAGAACCAAACATTTCGAAAGAACGGCGCGGCTGTTTTATTTATCTGGAAAACGGTTCGAAAAAAAACGTCGGTCGGTAACAGGCTCTATGCCTGAACCGACCGACGTTCTCAACCTCCGCTGACCGGGGGAATAAGAGCAACCGTATCTCCAGACTTAACCTCACTGTTTCCTCTTCTGTACACTTCGTTGACAGCGATCATCGCTCGGTCCGTCCCCTGAAGATTGTAAGTTTCTTTTAAAAACTGTCTGATGTCGTCTGTTGTCGTTTTTTCTTCATCTATATCAACGCTCTGCGCACCCGCTTGTTCGGCAAGCTGGGCAAACAGTAAAATTTTAATCAAAGGTCAGCACCTCTTTTTCTGTCGGAAGCCGCTGCTTCCAAATCTGGTTTCCCTTCCGGGTATTCAGTTGTCTCAAGCTGGTCGCCGATCCAAGTCTCGCCGTCCTCCCAATGTTCTTTTTTCCAAATCGGCACAATTTGCTTTATCCTTTCGATCGCATATTCGTTCGCTTCATATGCCGCTTTCCGGTGAGGTGACGACACCGCGATCACCACGGCCGCGTCGGAGATGTCCAGCCTGCCGATGCGATGGGTAATCGCTGCAGCTGTACCAGGCCATTTTTCATTGATTTCTTTCCCGATCTGAGCAAGCATGCTGACCGCCATTGGAACATATGCTTCATATTCGAGATAGAGTGTCTTTTTTCCATTTGTCCATTCTCTCACTGTTCCAATAAACGTCGTGATGGCACCGGCTTCCCTTTTTTCAACTTTTTTGACGATATCTTCGATGACAATCGGCTCTTTTGTTATAACAAATCGTTCAGACAAACGCCTTCCTCCTTTAGATGATTCAGAATAAAAGCCACGGCGCTCGGGTCTTCAATATGAAAGGATGGAACATCCGTTTTCGGCTCGCTCTTTTGATAAATGACGGCGATGATGCCGTCCAATTCCTCCAAGAGCTGACAGTCCGCTTCGTTTCTGACCATGACAACTTTTTGATATGGCGCATGTTTAAATCCTTCGATGAGAAGACACTGAACCGCTAAAACGCCATAAGCGGCAATCAGTTGATCAAGCGTCCACTCGCCGCGCGCCCTCAGCTGAAAAACGCCTGCTCCTTCGACGCCGGACGCAGCCGCTCCAGCCCGAAAAAAGCGGTCGGAATCCTTTCCCTCGGCGAAAACATCCGGTTCTCCTCCATGTCCGTGGTGTTTCAGGCAGCCAATCTTGACTCCGAGCTGACCGAGCTTTTCCGCTAGTTTTTCAACGAACGTCGTTTTGCCGCTGTTTTGGTACCCTACGATCTGGAGGATTGGAAAATGTGCGGCCACAGCTCTTCACTTCCGTTCTCATCCCGGTATAACAGAACATGCACTCTTGCCCCGGCCTCATAGCCTCTCGTTCCGCCCGGCAAAACCATCAGCGCATTGGCATCTGCCAGCGACGTGACGGCGCTTGATTTATCCAGGCCGACAGGCTCCGCATGAAGCGCCCCGTCTTTAATGGATACAAACGAGCGGACAAATCTTGTAAACGGATTAGGCTTTGGAAAATCCTTGCTTAAAACCGCTTCTGCACATAAAGAATACGGCTTTTGATGATGCAGCCAGGTGTGGAGGGACGGCTTGACAAACAGCTCAAATCCAACGAAGCAGGCTGACGGGTTCCCGGAGAGCCCAAACAGCAATTTGCCGTTTAATTGAGCAACAGTCGTTACACTTCCCGGACGCATGGCCACTTTATTAAACAGGACCTCGGCCCCGAGCTTTTCGTAAATTGCCGGCAGAAAATCAAAGTCCCCTACGGACACCCCTCCGGTCGTAATCAGAAAATCCACCTTGTCCAAAGCTTTTTCCACCGCTGCAAAGCTTTCGTCAAATCGATCAGAAATCTTCCCTAAATAAAGGGGGGTTCCGCCTGCTTCTTCAACCTGGGCGGCCACCATGCCTGCATTGCTGTTGCGGATTTTTCCGGGAACGAGGGGATCGCTGACATTCAGGAGCTCCGTTCCGGTGGCAATGATGCCTACCACAGGCTTTTTGACTGCAGGTACCGCTGCATATCCGAATGTTGCAAGCAAAGCGACGACACCCGGTGTGATCCGGGTTCCTTTCTTCACAAGCACTGATCCTTTTCTCGCATCTTCTCCGGTTTTTGAAATATTTTCTCCCGGCTCCAATGAGCGTTTTAACACCATATAGTTTTTACCGTCTTCTGAGTAGGTTTTCGTCAGCTCAAGCATGACTACCGCATCAGCGCCCTCCGGAATCTGCGCTCCGGTCATAATTCTGACAGCTTGAAAAGGACCGAGCGTTTTACCTGACACGGCTCCGGCTCCAATGTGATCAACCACCTCGAATTGCAGCGGATTTTCCCGTGAAGCACCGGCGGTATCGCAAGCTCGGACAGCAAAGCCGTCGTACGGCGAACGGTCAAAAGCGGGTACGTCGTGATCAGCCTTTACATCTTCGGCTAAAAATCTATGGAGACTCTCCTCAAGATGGATCCACTCTGTATCTCCCTGCTTCCAGTGCCGAGAGACACGCGCAGCGGCTTCAAAAACTGGAATGGGCGTTCTTTTTTCAATCATTAAAAAAACCTCCTGTTGTTACATTCCGATGACTCTCGCCAATATGGAGTTGGCTTCTTTTATATCATTTGTGCCGTGAACAAGGGCTCTTCCATCGTTAAATATGACGATTCTGAATGTCTCGTATTGTACATGCAGCAAATAATCATTCGCATCCACTTTTCCGATGCCCGAAAGTTTTTTCATGAGTTCCTCTTTAGGCAGCCGTTTTAACATATCGCTGCGAATTTGGACGGTCTCTCTTCCGCACAGAACGTCGGCTTTTTTTTGGCCCATGTTGCTGAGAAAAGGAAAAACCGGCGTTTCTCCGCACGAAGGACATGTCTCATTGCGGCCGATCTCCATTCGGAAGTGGGTGTTCGCCCATAAATCAAACGTGACAAAAGCGGTTTCAAGCGCATCTTGGTTGTCCGTTAAGATTTTTAGAATTTCAGCTTGTTGATAAGCCGACACCATTTGAACGGCCGGCGAAATAATCCCCGACGTGTCGCATGTAGCCCCGCCAATCGGAACATCTTCAAACAGGCAGGCAAGGCACGGCGTTTTTTTAGGAATAATCGTCATATACATGCCCTGACTGCTGACACAAGCGCCGTAAACCCACGGAGTGCCCGTCTCTTGGGCAAGGTCATTGATGATCATGCGGGTCTCAAAGTTATCCGTTGCATCGATGACAGCATCCGCTTCTTTGATCAGCGGTCTGAGTGTTTCCACGGTGCCGTCGGCAACATATGTACGAAGCTCAACATCGCGATTGATCTGGGAAAGACGTTCTTTTGCGGCTGCCGCTTTCGGAAGCCTTTCCTCCGCGTCTTTCTCTGTATAGAGCTGCTGCCTTTGCAGGTTGCTCCATTCCACATAATCGCGGTCTATAATAGACAGTGTACCGATGCCTGCGCGCACAAGCCCCTCGGCAGCCGACGTGCCGAGCGCCCCGGCTCCGACGATCAAAACATGGCTCTGCCTGATTCTGTCCTGACCCGCCTGTCCGATGTTTTGATATCTGATTTGTCTTGAATACCGTTCATGCATCAGGATGATCCCCTTTACTTCCTTTTCTATATCATATCATTTTTCCGTCCGCTTTTTTTTGAAAAACACTTTCCGAAAAACCCTTGCAATCTATAATAAAATATTTCATCCCGGAAAGAACGGTTCTATTTTATCTAAATCCGACTTTTTATTGACATTTATAAATTCCCACGGCTCTGCCCCGACCCTATCAGCTTCAATATACTTGACGCGGATGCGGTCGAGGAAACTGCTGATCTTCAGCTCGTTCTGCTGAAGCTGTTCGAGGAGGACGGATTTCACCCTTCTGCTGTAGACAGCAACAAGCGGCTGCGCCCTTCCGTCTGCGACCGGCACGACGGCGTCATCCGCCGGGGTCATCTGCCGTTTTAAAGCCGATATGGTCTCCTGCCGGACAAGCGGGGTATCACAGGCCGAAAAAATATAGCATTCCCCTTCCGCCCGAACCATGGCTGTGTACATACCTGCAAGCGGCCCTCTCCCACTGAACGGTTCGATATCTTCCAGCACCGCTTTTTCCCCGAGTTCTTTAAACCGCTCCGTCAGCCCCGGACGGCTCAATATCAGGACATCGCCTCCCAGCGCATGTTTGCACCATTGATAAAGCGGCTTGCCTTGCCAGCGGGCAAACGCTTTCGGTTCCCCAAAACGGCGTGAAAGGCCTCCCGATAATATGACATGTATTTCTTTCATGCAGCTCAACCTTCCTTCGCGTGTTTCTGCCTGCGAACATCATAGCAAAATTTTAGAAATCCGAACAAGTCTGTAAAATCTCTTTTTCAAAAGGCATGCCGTGTTTCATTTATGCATATTGTAGTTGTAACATTAATAGGGGGCTGGTCACCATGAAAAAAACAACGGGTTCGCTGCCTTATTTTCATGATTTATCACAGGAAAACCTTTTTTTAAAAGCGGAGCTGGCAAGGTCACATCAATTGATCCACGAGCTTGAAGCAAGCTATTTTCATCAAAAAAATCATAAGCTCAGCCAGGAAAACGCAGCGCTGAAGCAGCAGCTTCAGCAGCTGTCAATCGAACTGGAGCGGATTTCGGCAAACAAGGAAGACGAGTCGGCCGAAACGCTCAACCGGATAAAAAGCGAACTGCTGGGTAAAATCGTTGTTCTTCAGGAGCTCCTTCAAAAAGAAACCTATGCAAGAAAACAAGAGATAGAAGAAAAGCACCGCCTTCATTTAACAAATGTAAAAGCCGAAGAAGAGAAAAAAAGCTTACATAGCCAAATAGAATATGAAAAGCTTCATGCGGAAAAAGAAAAAACGCTGAGGGAAAAAAAGGAGCATGAGCTCGAAAACGCTGCACACGAAAATGCCCGCCTGAAAGACGAACTTCATGCTAAAGGTCTTCAGCTCAAACAAATCGAAACAGATGTTGCGGTATTAAAAGAGCGGGTGACAGAAACGAAAAACCGCCTTTTGGAGGCTGAAAAAACAAAAGAAGCGCTGTTTTACGAAACGATTTTATCCTATAAAAGGCAGCTCGATGAAAGTGATAAGTGGATCGCTTCTCATTTTGCCGATATTGATACATCTCAGCAGACGGAGAAGGCGCTTGAACAAAACGAAGAGCTTTTTGAACGGTCAGAGCAGATCGAGGCGGTACTTCAAACAGTTACGGAGCAAGTCGATCAGCTCCAACAGCAATTGAGCGTCATCAAACAAAATGACACGAAAATGGATCAGAAAATAACTGAATGGAAAAAGCAGACGAAAGAAGAAACAACCCCGCAAAAATGGGTCTATCAAATTAAACGCAAAGACAAAGAAACAAAACCTTTAAATTGAATACCACTTTAAGGAATAATTTGGATTTTATAAAAAACCGCTTGAGTCGATTGTCTCAAGCAGTTGATTAGGGCGGCGGCGTATATAGCGGCCGCCTTGGTGTTCCTCAAAATGGAAACGCTATCTGGAAAAGCAAGGGTTTGACTATTGCTGCTCTGTCTCGGTAGAAATCTCACCCTCTAATATATATTGACCGCGGTATGGTTTTTTGACTTCCGGGTACATTTTAATCAGGCTTTGCATAAAGGTTGTCATATTAGGGATCTCAAGTCCGCTCTCTTTTTCGATTTCTTTTTGAAGTTCGGAGCTTTTGATGGCCGCATTATGGCGTTTTAATGTTTTAATCGCCGCTTCACGCAGTTTTGCAGCTTTTGAGCCTGGACGTGCTGTACCCCTTCTGCGCCTTGTCGTTCCATCTGGAATTCCGGCAGGCAGTGAGGAGGTTTGCGGAGAAGTCTGCTGCTGGTTCTTTTGAGATGCTTGCGGCTGCTGCTGTTGTTGCTGATAGCTCTTCATCTCCTGCGCAGCTAATTCAGCTAAAACAGGGAGAGATTCCGTTTTACGCTCCGGGCGAAAATCTTTTTTTGTATCATTAAAGCTGGATGGACGATCCAATTCACGCAGCTTTGCATATATATTATCCCGCTCAATTTGATACTCCCTAATCACCTTAACCTCAGCCTCATTCAGCTGCTCCAATCTTAAACGCAATGCTTCCCTCTCGTTAAACATACCGTTTATACCCTCCTATCAGAATAAATAAACCTTCCAATAAAAATATTAGATTACCAAACTAATTTTATCAACTATTTTTTCGTTTTTCTACTGTTGCTTTCCGTTAAGAAAATAGAACTAAATTTCCGGAAAACTTGAAGCCTGAGGAGTTTTCGAAGCATTTCGGCCTACTCTAAACCCATTGTCGAAAAATGGTAAATAATGAAGGAACATAGAAAATTACTTTTCAACGAAACATAATTTAGGAATAGACTCTACTGTTTAATCGTGATGGAAAGTGTGAAATATCAATGATTAATCCGGCTTATAAATCCAGAATATTCAAAATTGCCAGATCTCACTTGTCGAATTCGCAGTTTGTTGTGTACAGGGAAAGTCAGAAATACTCCTGAAACAAAAACAGGACATAAGACTCATCAAGTAAAATAAACAGTGTCTAATGATCCATTTGTCGAAAGGGGCGGATAGAGGAAATTTTTTTGCTTTTTTTGCAATGAGGAGCCGAATAAACAAAAAACCCCATGAAAACGGGGCTTTTCATCTTTATTCAGCAGACTGTTCTGTTTCGGCAAGAACACGGTTTACACGTTTTTCGAGCATTTTCATCCCGCTTCCTCCAGCTTGAAAATGGCGAAGCTGGCCTGTTTTATCAAAAACGTAATAAGCCGGAACATATTCATTTTCGAAAGCGTCAGTCAGCTTATGGTCGCTGTCAACAAAAACAGGCTGAGTAATATCATGTTCAGCGGCAACCTCTTTGATTTTATTCAAGTCTAAATCGTCTTCTGAACGCGGCATATGCACGGCCACCACGTTTAGTTTATCGCTGTAGCGGTCGCGGAACTCATTGACTTGCGGCATTGCCTCTTTGCACAAGTGGCAGCTGATCGACCAAAAATGAATTAATGTCGGCTTTTCTCCGATAAGCTGCTCTTTTGTCACTTCTCCGTTTAACCACTCTTTTGCGCCGGTCAGTTCCGGCATCGGCTGGCGTAATTTCATGATTTTTCCTCCATTGTCATTTTTGTCGATTAAAAAGGTCTAACAAATGTTAGACCTTTCCAATCTGATTTCTAATTTGAGAATAAAAATTAAAGAGTTGCTTGACCCGGTTTCCAGTTTGCAGGGCAAAGACCGCCTGTTTGCAGCGCTTGAAGCACGCGCAATGTTTCGTCTACATCACGGCCGATGTTGTTATGGAACACTGTTTGATATTGAAGTTCGCCTTCCGGATTAATGATGAACAATCCGCGAAGCGCCACACCTTCTTCTTCAATCAGTACGCCGTATTCACGGGATACTTCATGGTTTGTGTCGGCAGCAAGCGGGTATTTCAGCTGGCCGAGACCATTTTCTTTGCGGTCTGTGTTAATCCATGCCAAGTGAGTGTGGATGGTGTCAGTTGAAACGCCGATTACTTCTGCATCAAGGTCTTCAAACTCGTCATAGCGGTCAGACATTGCTGTAATTTCTGTCGGGCACACGAAAGTAAAGTCCATAGGATAGAAGAATAGAACCGTCCACTTATCATTCTTCATGTTTTCTTCAAGGCTTACTTTTCCAAATTCTTTGTTTGCAAGAACCGCTTCCATTTCAAAGCGCGGCGCTTGTTTACCTACCATGCGTTCTGCCATTTTATGTATCCCTCCAATTGTGATTTTTGGGTTCTGCTACCCATATCAAAATGAGAATTTAAATATTAAATTCTCATTTAGTTAATAACATCACATACATAATTCATTATAATACTTACCATATTTTTAGTCAATATTAATTGATAATAAATTTAAATTAGCGGTTGTTCTTTTTTTAAGCCTTTAAAAAAAGTGTAACATGCCTCCGGATGATGAAACAACCGTTTAACACCCGACAGCCGTTTTTTTGGAAAAACAAGTTAAAACCGAAGCTGGAACTTCGGTTTTATGTTTATTACTGAAGTTTTTGCTCAACCTGCTGACAGATTTCATCGGCAGTTAAACCAGTCGCCTGAATGACAGATGCTCCGGTCATCGTATCTGAAATCCCGAGCATGTCAGTGTCCAGACCAGTGACAACACAGCAGTCGCAGCCTTTTGCATCGTCTTCGGTTTTCATCGTTACAACCTCATACCCTTTTTCCTTCAAAGCAGCCTCGACATCAGAAAGAGATTGTTCGATTCCGATTTTTTTCGACATGAAGAAACACCTCCACCAATTAAGATGCCACGTTTGCTGATTTTTTATACCAGCCGCTTGTTCTAATTGGCTTTGGAAGAGAAATAAGCCGTCATAACGCGGACTGCCGTCTCAAGCGCTTCCTCTTTCGGCTGCAGTTTGGCATGGTGGAGTCCGTAAGGTGAATCGACGCCGAGCCAAAACATGAAGCCCGGATACTTTTTCAGCATATAGCCGAAGTCCTCTCCTGTCATCGCTTCTTTTGAACGGATGACCTCTGCAAGGCCGTTTTCAGAAACGAACTTCATAAAGTCTTCAACTAAACCGCTTGAATTATAGACCTGATAATATGCTGCCGGATAGCTGACTTTACCGATGCATTGATAAGCCGTTTCCAGGCCGCTCACCATCGCCTCGATCCTTTTCTTCACCTGTTCCATTGATCCCGGGGACAGCGTCCTGATCGTCCCTTCAAGCCTTGCTTGCTGAGCGATAATGTTTTGTGCTGATCCGCCTGTAATCGTCCCGATGGTAATGACAGCACTGTCCAGCGGATCGACATTCCTGGCTACGATCGACTGCATTTGCGTAACGAGCGAACTGGCGGCGACCACCATATCTTCTGCAAGGTGGGGATATGCGGCATGCCCGCCCTTTCCTTCAAGTTCGATTACAAGCTCTGACGTATTGGCAAAGAGCAGCCCGCTTTTCGTTCCGATCGTTCCGACCGGGAGCTCAGGCGCGATGTGCAGCGCTGTGATCATGCTCGGCTCCCACTTTTTAAACAAATCGCTTTCAAGCATCGGTTCAGCGCCGCCCGGCCCTTCTTCAGCAGGCTGGAACAAAAACAACAGATCTTGTTTAACCGGGTTGCGGACGAAATGATCGATGATGCCGAGGGCAATCGTCATATGAAAATCATGCCCGCACGCATGCATCCGGTTCTGATGTATGGAAGAAAAAGAATATCCGGTATCTTCCCGAATCGAGAGCCCGTCCATATCCGCCCTGTAAGCCAAAATCTGTTCAGGGGCTGTCCCTTTAACCTTTACAAACAGTCCGGTTCTCCACTTTTCGATTTCAATCCGGTCTTCCGGATGCTTTAGTAAGTGGTTCAAAAGATAAGCCTGTGTCTTATATTCCTGAAAACCGAGTTCAGGAATTTGGTGCAGATCTCTGCGAATCGCTGCTAATTCGTCCAATTTCATCTTTCTAACCTCCCCGGCGATACGAAAATGCGTGGATTGTCACATCCACGCACTTTTCGCCGCCGCTTCTTAAAGCTGACGCAATTCCTGTTTGATTTCTGTTTTGCCTTTTGTTTTTTCATCGATGTCTTTGATTTTTTTCGCAGGCGTTCCGGCAACTACTGTGTAAGGTGCCACATCTTCCACAACGATTGCGCCGGCAGCAACGACGGCTCCTTTTCCGACAGTCACACCTTCAAGTACGACGGCGTTTGCACCGATGACGACATCGTCTTCAATAACGACAGGTTTTGCTGAAGGGGGCTCAATGACACCGGCAAGCACGGAACCCGCTCCAATGTGGCAGTTTTTGCCGACGGTAGCTCGTCCGCCCAGCACGACATTCATATCGATCATCGTTCCTTCGCCGATTACAGAGCCGATGTTGATGGAAGCTCCCATCATGATAACGGCGTTGTCGCCGATTTCCACTTGATCGCGGATGATCGCACCCGGCTCGATTCGCGCTTTAATATTTTTCAAATCGAGCGTTGGGATCGCCGAATTGCGGCGGTCGTTTTCGACAACATAGTCTTCAATTTTACCTTTGTTTGCTTCGAGCACAGCTTGAATCTCCGCCCATTCACCGAATACTACCCCAGTATGCCCTGTAATAAAAGGCTTGGCTGAAGCGCCGAAGTCAATTCCTTCAAGGTCGCCTTTCACATACACTTTAACAGGTGTTGATTTCTTACTATTTTGAATAAATGAGATAATCTCATTTGCATCCATCATTTTCATTATGTAAGTCCTCCTTCTCTTTTTCTCCTCATTACTGTATCAAAGGAAAGATTTAAAAACAAGAAAAAAAGGAAAGGGGGCGTCCCGTTTCCTTTTTTAGCAAATGTCATGCCGGCACTTCACATTTCTTTGCAAAATCCCTGCCGAATTGAAGCAGCATGTCTTCTTCTTCATCTTCCGGATTCATTTCGATTTTGACGGACGGAAGCACCGTGTCTCCGCCAAGCTCTTTGATTTTGTCCTCAAGTATGTCGACGGCACCGCAAAAATGCTCGTAAGAAGTATCTCCGGACCCGAAAACGGCAAACATCTTATCTGTGAAATCCATCCCTTCCATATCATCGTAAATATCCAAAAACTCATCCGGGAGATCCCCGTCGCCCCATGTATAAGCGCCAAATATCATATACTGATAATCGTTAAAGAGCGCCGCATCTACATCCATCGCTTCATGGCGGTCAACTTCGGCCCCGCCCTCAAGAAGGCCTTTCTCGATTAAATCGGCCATTGCTTCTGTATTTCCAGACATGCTTGCATAAACCAGCAAAACTTTCCCCATCGTTATTCCTCCTATAAAACGCTATAAAATCAGTGGGCTGCAGCAGGCTGTTCATAAGGCCTGACAAATTTGCATTCATAAAGACCCGCGCAAAAGAAGTTCTCCTTTTGATTGGCGACTCTGAATCCATGCCCTTTAATCGTGTCAAACCATTTCAGCTCTCTTTCAAAGAAATCAAGCCGGTAGATTCTTGAAAATCCGTCTCGGTCTTGAGCCGATGTGACATAGATGATTCCGTTGTCTTCGGACACATCCAGGAATGATTCTTCATTTTCAACAAGGCCCTGCCTGATTTGTATTTCATCATTCGTGTGGATGTTGACCAAATTGACGGCACCGTGATTTCCTTTTTTGGATCCCATCGCACAAACCAGCCATTCGCCTTCAAATGCGATCATCGAGGCGGTCATGCGGCCGGTTTCTTTTTTGATCAAACAAGCCGATTCTGCTGCCAAATCGTATGCCCAAACACCGCCGTGCACTTCATGAATCTGCGTTCCGATGTAAAGGCGCTCCTCATGGAGGCACAGAGAGCGGATAACGGGCGGATGACTCAAACCGGAAAACGGCTTGACGATTTTCCATGAGACGCCGAAATCCTCTGATATGTAAATGCAATGCTTCCCATGGGCACAAACAAAGCCGTCCGTTGTCCCTGTGATCGACCAAATCGTAGCGTTTGTCGGAAAGCTTGAGATTGACCAGGTTGCTCCTTGGTCAGACGATCTGATAATCGTTCCCCTCTCCCCTGCGCCGAATAAATAATCGCCGATATAGGTGATGGAACATATTTTGCTTTTTAATTGAAAGAGCTTTGTCCAGCCTTGCTCAAGTGAGTAGTGAAAAATCCCTTCCCGCTTGATGGCGACAAAGTAACCGGAATGCTTTGCCGAAGCGACGGCCGTCGCACCTTTATGAAACATGGGTCTCAGCCTGCCGCTTTTCGTGTTCTGCCCATCTTATAAAACCTTCGGCAAATTCCTTGCAGCACTCGGCATCTTCATCCGTTTCGGGGGCAAGTTCTATTTTCAAGGTCTCTCGATAAAGGTCGGCGCCGGTTCGTTCTAGCATGCTGTAAAACGTGTTGACCGCTTCGCAAAAGCGGGGGTATGCATAGTCGCCGGATCCGAAGCATGCCGCTTTCTTTCCTTTAAGGTCAAGCGAAGAGACCTCGTCGTAAAACGATTCCGCTTCATAAGGAAGATCCCCGTCTCCCCATGTGTAGGTGCCGATTAAAAGAAGATCGTATTCAGCCAATGAATCGGCATCGACATCATCCATTTCCTGAATTGCGACATCAAAACCGTTCTCCTTCAATGTATCTTTGATGATCATCGCGATATCCTCCGTGTTGCCGGACATGCTGGCATATGCAATTAATGCTTTAGACAACAGAATCACCTCTGAAATTGATAATGATTTTCATTATTATATAGATACACTTTAAATGATAATGATTATCAATGTCAATAAATCGCACAAAAAAAGCAGCCCTCTTTTTTGAGTCCTGCCTTTCTGATGTTTATTCAGTTGCCGTACATTCTTTCACAACCTCTACAAACGCCTGTACTTGCTTCAGTTGGAAAGCCGGCTCATAACCGAGCAGCCACGTATCTCTGCCGATTGCTTTTCCTTTAGCGTCAAGCAGCGGGATTTGATGAACATGGCTCCCGCTTCCGTGAAGCGTCACAGATGGAAGGATCGCATAGCCGATTCCGTGGAAAGCCATCTGTTTGCATGTTTCAATTTGGTCGACAATAATGGTCTGCTTTGGCGACGTTTTAAACTTTTGATGCCACCAGTGCTGAATTTCCTGATAGTACGTGCTGTCGCTTTTGAACTGGATGAACGGCCGTTCCGTTTTGGCAATGTCCTCAATGTTACGGATCTCTGTATCGACAAGGTACAATTCGTCCCGCATCAAGTAATGCTTCGGTCCTTTCCATTCCGGGTTTCCTCTGATAATGCCGACATGAACATGGTCTTCGTAGAGGCTTTTCAGCATTTCGCTGCTCCATCCGGTCACGAGCGAAATTTTCACGTTTGGATATTGTTTGACATAGGTTTTCAGAACGTTGGGAAGCCAATGCTGCCCAATGATCGAAGCGGCCGCCAATTTGAGCGTACCGTGAATCTCGCCCTCCAACTCATCGATATTCTCTCTCACTTTTTCCTGTTCCAATGTCACATCTTTTGCGAACTGGATGATTTTTTCTCCGGCAGACGTAACCGTCAGCCCTTTTTGCGATCTCAAAAAAATTTTCGTTCCCCATGATTTCTCAATGGTCTGCAGGCGTTGGGACAAAGCCGGCTGGGAAACAAACAGGCGTTCAGCCGCTTTCCGCATATTTAATTCTTCCGCCAGAACGACAAGCATGTGGAGCTCTTGAAGCTGCATGGACATTCCTCATTCCAATAAGTTTTTCTTATCATACATTTAATCAAACGGCTGTTTTTTAATCAAGCGGAAAGTCAGGCTTCGGAGAATGTGCGGAGGGTTTGGTGGAGCGCTGCAAATAAAAAATAGGCCGCTGCCGCGCCTATTTATTCAACGTTCTCAAATGCTTATTCAGCTGTTTTAACACGACACGCCTTGTAAATATGCCTTCGAAAACCTGCTCTTCATTTTCGACACATACAAACGCGTTGTTGATGACCAGTCCGAATCCTTTTAAGATCGGGTCGTCAATTTTCAAGCGTGGGATGTCTGTCAGCATGACTTCTTCAACATGAATCTTGTCAAGCTTCTCAAATTCGATTCGTTCCAAGCCGAAGATTTTATCCATGATCATATTCGTTCCGATTAATCCGTGCAAACGGAAAGAAGCATCAAGTACAGGGATCGCGGTATATCCGGTTTTCGTCAACACGAGAAGGGCATGTTCCAGATTATTTCCGACTTGAACATGGGCTACTTTATCAGCATCGATCATAAACTGACCTACTGTCGTTTCAAGAAGTTCATCTGATTGCATACTAATCATGATTTTTCGACTCCTTTTCAGCTTTAATCCATCAACGCATATTTTCCCTATACTACAATAATATAAACGATATCAATATTTGTCGAAAACTTTCCTTTCTTCCAAGGTCAGTTTATCATTCCATATCCTTTTAGGAAACAAAAAAGATACTCTAATGAGTATCAATTGATATAATCTGACCTAATTTTCAGACCGGACACGGTCGTATAAGGTAACCAGTTTTTTATATGTCAGGCTATCCACATTTTTTGTACCCGTTTCTATATCATTGATCTCACTGCTTAGTAGCTCTACGGCATACTCATGGTCCAAAAGTACGTTCAGCAACAGTTTTCTCTCTTCTTCTGAAAAGCGTTCCATTCTTAACCAGCCCCCTAATTGATTTAGCTAGAGTCAGAAACAATATGTTCTCTCTAGTTTCTATAGGGCTAGAATATGAAATTGCAATTCAAACGTCAACCGCACATTTCGACATCTGTTCGATTTTCTTTCAAACAATTATTTTGTGTACCGGTTTGCATAGCTTGAAGCTGTATAGGAGTCAGGTTTAATTTTGGCACAGATTCCCATGGAGGTGATCCGGCCCGTCATTTCCTGGATTAAATCCTTTGTCATTCCTTTTTTTCCGATATCCAAATGAACTTCAAGGGTTAAATCTGCTCCCTCGTCTGTAAACGGAAGAAGCAGATCCATAATTTCATTAAAGTAATCATTTAAAAGATATGCGGCAATCTCTTGGCTGTAAGCTGTTTCAAGCGATATTTTCTCCCTGAGGCTATGTATCGGTCTGTTGACAACCGTGTTTTTCAGACAGCCCCACGCTCCTTTGCCCTTGCGGTGCAAATGGATAGCCGTGATAAACTTTGTGCAGTTCTGATGGATTTGCGAGTCTGTTCCGACGGACAGCAGATAGCTTGCCCGCGGATCTTGGCGTATGAACGCCTTCAGTCTCCCGATCACTTCAGGAAATGTCATTTGATCTTCAGAAAGATTATAAAAAAGAAAAGAATCAGCCATTGGAATGCCCCTTTTCATTTTTGATCTGCACCGAAGATGGAACGATTCGTCTGTCTGCTATCCTTTTTTGGTCGGTATATTTTTCAAGCTGAACCCGCAGCTGTCACATCTGTAAATTACATTCTGATTGGACTGGGCTGTCAGCACTTGATCCATATGCTCGGTTGTTTTGCAATTCGGACAAATAACGCTTGGAAAAGCTTTCATGCCATATCCTCCTATTGCTGAAGCAGTTCAAAGATTTCGATTGAAATCATATCGATGTTGTCAAACGGAAATGTGGTAGGCTTATCGCCTTTTTGATAAACTGTCAGCTCAAATGTTTGGTTTTTTTCAAAATATTTTACGCTGCAAATTTTTTCTCCGTTTACTTCAAAATTGCGCTGCGTCGGTTCTCCGGCAGCCTCCGCAGTCTCCTGCAGGCTCTGCAGTCTCGTGATGATACCCATTAATTGTGACATTCTAAAAAAGACTCCTTTCAAAAAAACAACTTCAGGATCAACAAGTATTAATTATAATACAAGTTCTACACGCATCATACCACAAAGTATCAGCCGATGACATTTTTCCTTTCTGATCATGAAAAAGAAAAACCGCTTTTCATAGTTTGAGTTTTCTTTTTTCATGTCATACATGAAAAATATTTTTTTGACTGCAGAGGAGCCTTTTTAACCACCAATTTAGATTTATGGGGCAACAGGATTGTCTTATTCCTGTCCCACACCTAAAGCCCAAAAATCCCGCAGCCATTTGCAATGCAGGATTCCACGCAAATAAAAAACTTGGCGGGGGCAGCGCCAAGTTTTTTAAAACCTTGATCTGATAGAGGGGTTGGGGAACAGAGAGGTTCATCTCTCTATAATTAAATGATAATGATTATCAGTATCATTGTCAATGAATTTTTTAAAAATTCTTTTTCTAGCTGAAAAGTTCGGCCAATGTCCAGTTAACATCGATGACAAACAGCGGGAATACAGCGTGGTCTTCTTTCTTGTTATCCGCAAAATTCGAGTTTGTTTCTTTCTCATCCGGTTGTTCGGCCATCATGTCTTCTCCAGCCGGTTTTGTATCAGATTGGCCGATAGCCGTTACTTTGAAGCTGCCGCCGATATTCTCCAGCGTCACCGTCTGATAATTTTTTTGATATGAAACAGGAGCGCCGTCTTGATCTCCAACACATTCATATACGGTATAGCTTCCGTCTTTCACCGCCACTTTTGTGTTTTCATCATAGCTGAAGAAAGGGATTGCAACTTCCGGCGCGTCTGTCCCGTAAAAAATCCACCCCGCTTGTTCGGGAAAGGCGTTCGCCTCTACGTACTTCGCTGCCATGGTGTGTTCCATATAAGGTTCCAAGAGGGATAACATGTCTGTTTTCGTTCTTTCCTTCTCGGTCAGCTGAAAATGGACGTCAGATACGGATTGAAGGGTCTCAAATAACGACGTTCTTGTCGGTTTTTCTCCGGCTTCGGCAAAATCCGCACAGAGGAATACAAAAGCAGCAGTCAATAGTCCGCACAGTAAGGATGACCAAACGTTCTTCATATGATCCGCCCCTTTTTTAGCATATATATATTCACATTTTCCTTTATATACGCAAAGCAAACCTCTCGGGATTCATTTTTTTGAAAAGAAAAAGCGGCGAAAGGCCGCCGCTTAAATTAATCCGTCTTGTTCGTATAAATAGGAGTAGGACAGGTCAATGAACAGATACACTTCTTCATCCATCGGATAGGAAAACGTTCTGATCATTTCCCCCGTTTCGATATCGCTGTACAAATCGCTGAAAAACCCTTTTCTCATCGTTCTCATCCTCATGATATTCTCGAGAAAATAAGGGCGCCAGCTCCAGTTTTTGCCGATGTACTCAGGCTGAAATATCCATGCTCCGTCATGTTTAAACACGTTTTTCGTCAGCTGAATCCCGTCTTCATCGCACATGTAAATTCTAAAGCTGCAATCGGTCAGTTCTTTTCCGAGATTGAAGAGAAACTCATCGTCTGACTGAGCCGTTTTCTTCAGCGATGTGACAAGCTGATGAATCCGTTTGTAAAACTGCTCAGAGTGGTCGTACAGAATGGTTAGCTTTTTCTTCTCACGCGTGATAAATTGGTGAAACTCGGCCTGCAGCCGGTCCTTTAATACATTCCGTTCGATGAATTCATCCTTCGGCAGTTCAAGATACTGCCCCTGAAAATACCGGCCACCGTTTCTCCATGCGTATTGCAGCTGAAAGCTCGCCTCAATATCTTCGTAAAGCAATGCGGCGCCGATTTTTCTGGCAAGGAGCGATATGCTGTAAAGCACATATTCATAGGATGGCGAAGGAGAAGACAGCTTGAGCGGCTGAAGGTCGATCTTTAACAGATCCGGGGAAAGAAGAGCGATTCTGTCGAGATTGCTGCTTTCTTTTCCGATATTATCAACAGCGACTTTAATTCCGTATGTACGGTAATAGGTCAGCAAATGATGCAGCTGTTCAATATCCCCTTCAAACTTTTGCTCCGTGATTTCGATAACGAAACGGCTGAGCTCGAGCCCTTTATCCTGATATTCCATCAACAGGTCGAGGAACGATTCACCGTGATCCATCATCAGCACATTTGCATCTTGATTGATGAAGATGAGCAGGTCGCGACCGCTCTCCAAAAAATAATCAAGCGCCTGGCGGATCACCTTGAGATCAACCTCTTTCTTGTATTCTTCCGGAATTGTCGGATCAGAAAAAAACGGCCCGAGGCTCTTCACTTCAGATTCTACCTTGATACGCCCCAGCACTTCATAGCCGATCACCTTTTGTTCTTCAGCACTGAAGATCGGCTGATAGTATGGAATGATATCTTCAATGTTCGTTAAAATATCGAGTGGATCCAACATGGCATATCACCTGCTTCTAATCTTTGTCTGATTATACCATACCGGCCCGCACCTTTGAATTTGAAATCTTAAAACGGACGGGGATTCAGCCATTGACCGCCGTCCATCGTCACACACTCCCCGTTGACATATCCCGCCTGTTCAGAAAGCAAAAATGCGGCGAGTCCCGCGATTTCTTCAGGGGTTCCCAGCCTGTTGAGCGGAACGCTTTTGATTGTCGCGCGCGCGGCTTCTTCCGATTCAAACAATTTTTCGGCACCGCCCGTCCGCTCGATCGGACCGGGCGCGATGGCATTGCACCTGATCCCGTATGCACTTCCCCACTCGACTGCAAGCGTCCTCGTCAGCGACAGCACACCTGCTTTGGCCGCCGCGGAATGAACGACACCGGCACCGGCGCCCCATGCATATGTCGCGACCATATTTAAAATCTGGCCGCGTTTCTTTTCCTTAATCCAGTAGCGGCCGGCTGCCTGACTGCAATAAAATGTGCCGTTCAATACGATATCGATGACCGCCTTCCAGCCGTTGACCGACAGTTTTTCAGCAGGGCAGATAAAGTTCCCTGCGGCATTGTTAACCAAAGCGTCGATCGTGCCAAAGCGTCCTGCCGTCTCTGTGATCATCTGTTCCACATCTTCAACAGACCTGACATCCATCCGGCATACAGCCACCTGCCCCGCAAATGTTTCAATTTCTTCTTTGGCCGCTTCAAGCGTTTCTTGTGTTCTGCCTGTAATCATCACATTCCAGCCTTCTTCAGCCTGCTTTTTGGCGATCGCTTTTCCCATTCCGCTCGACCCGCCGGTCACGATTACAACTTTTCTGTCCATATCCATCCCCCTTGTCATGAATGAGTATTCATTCAATTCATAGTTTATCATATTAGTTAAAAAAAATTAACAAAACACGCGGACTGTCCTAAAACGGCTTTTCTGGATGATATAATGTAGAGATTCTATTAAAGGTTGGTTGCTTATGAAAAATCCGTCCAGAAGACAATTTTTAAAAGGCTTCTTAGGCCTTGCTGCAGCAGGGCTCTTTACCGCTGCCGGCGGCTTGGGCTATGCGCGCTATCTCGAACCGCACATGCTTGAAACGAACTTGATTCCCATTCGGCATCGGCTCATTCCTAAAGGGTTTGACCAGTTTCGGATCGTTCAGTTCAGCGACACCCACTTAAGCGAATACTTTACAGCAGACGAGCTTTCAAATGTTGTCAGCCAAGTAAACGCCCTCTCCCCGGACCTTATCGTATTCAGCGGGGATTTAATAGATAAACCGCATCGCTACCGGGAACACGAGCGTGCTGTCAACGCCTTAAAAAAGCTTGCGGCCCCCTATGGAAAGCTTGCCATATTCGGAAACCATGATCACGGCGGTTATGGAACAAAAGTCTATCAGACGCTCATGGCATCCGCCGGTTTTCGGGTGCTGCGAAACGACTTCATGAAGCTTGAATTGATAGACGGAAGCGTCATTGAGATCGCTTCACTCGATGATTTGATGCTCGGCAGGCCTGACTATGAAGGCATCCTGTCAAAGCTGAGCGAAAAAGCCTTCTCGATTTTGCTCGTCCATGAGCCGGACGCTGCTTTAACGGCAAAACAATACCCCGTCAATTTGCAAATATCCGGACACACCCACGGCGGACAAATTCAGATTCCCGTATTCGGTCCTTTAATCACGCCTCCGTACGGAGAAATTTATACGGAAGGGATGTATGAAACAGCCGGAATGAAAATCTATGTCAATCGAGGAATCGGCACGACCAGGCTGCCGCTCCGCTTTCTGTCAAAGCCCGAAATCACCGTCTTCCAACTTGAATCCATTTAAATTTTGACCGGCCTTTTGGCTCAAAACGCAAGACATCTGCATACATTAAGTAAAAACATTCCCGCTCCTTTCATCCAATCCCCATTAAAAAAACGAAACTTCCCCAGCCTCTTTCCGTCTATATATTAGCAGCGGAAAAGGCTCTCTTTTCGTTTTGAAAAGGAGATGTGCTGATTATTGCTGATGTACCAAGTAAAACCCGGAGAAACTCTGGAAAGCATCGCCGCCGATTTCAGAACGACCCGGCAGGCTTTGCTGCAGGCGAATCCGGGCTTAAACGGCGGCCAAGTGTCCGCAGGCCAATCGATTATCATTCCCGGCATTAGAAACCCGGACACAATCCCTTACCGGATTGTCGTGTCTCTCAGCGGGAGAACGCTCAGATTATATGAGCAAGACAGACTTGTAAAAACATATCCGATTGCCGTCGGAAAAATCCTCACACAGACGCCGAGAGGCGAATTTGTCATTGTCAACCGGCAGCCAAATCCGGGCGGCCCGTTCGGCGCCTACTGGCTGAGCCTCTCAAAGCAGCACTACGGCATCCATGGAACGAATAACCCGGCGTCAATTGGCAAAGCTGTTTCAAGGGGATGTATCCGCATGCACAATCAGGATGTTCTGGAACTTGCTTCTATCGTACCCAACGGAACCCGAGTGTCCATTACACCTTAGGCCAGTACATTTCCAGACAAATGCAATTTGAACAATCCAACATCTTGTATTAAGATATAATGGGACCTTTAGGGTAAGGAGCGTATATATGGATCTTTTTAAAAATCGTAATTTCGTCCGACTTTTTTTCGCAGCTTTCGCTTCTCAAATGGGAACGACAGTCGGAAATATGGCTTTCGCTTTTTTCTTGCTCGACCGGTTCAGCAGCCAGCCGGCCTACACGACAATCGCCGAGCTGATGTATTCCTTGCCGACGGTTTTTGTATTCTTTATCGTCGGGGTGGTCGCTGACCGTTTTGACCGCAAGAAAGTCGCGGAAAACTGTGATTGGATCAGAGCGGGACTGACTGTCGTTCTTTTCTTTGTACTGTATCTTCAGATCATACCGCTTGTGTTTTTAGTTCTATTTATCAGAAGCGCGGTTACAAAATTTTTCTACCCGGCCGAAGCAAGTTTGGTCCAGGCCATTTTAAGAAAGGATCAGTATGCAAAGGCAGCCGGACTGAACCAGATGCTTTTCAGCCTGTTTCTATTGTTCGGTGTAGGAATTGGAGCGTTTATGTACAAGACGATCGGCCTGCATGGAGCTATCGCTCTTGATTTTGTGAGCTTTATCGTATCCGGCTTTTTAATCCGTTCCTGCAATATTCCGCTTGAAGCGCGGCAGCCGAACGGGCAAAAAGGCTGGAAAAACATGACCGTCAAAGATTCGATGCGCGATTTTAAGGAAGGCATCGTTTATATATTAAAAAATAAATTGCTTGCCTCTCTTGTATTCGGATATTTTATCTTCGGGCTTGTCAGCGGCGGACTTTCGGTTCTGCCGATGTTTAAAATGAAGTATGAGCTGTCCCCTGACAGTTATGAGTGGCATACCTCCCTCTTTACAATCGTACTCGGTATCGGACTTTTGACAGGGATTGCCGTCGCCGCTCTGCTTGAAAAAAAAGTGAAGCCGGCATACATGATGTCAGTCCCGATTTTTATTGCGGGTGGCTTTATCATTCTGCTTGGCTTTACAGATCAATTGCCCGTATATTACTCGGCTGCGTTTCTTGCCGGGATATGCATCGGGCCGATCAACACGGCGCTTGGCGGCTGGATTCCCAAAATCGTCCACCCGAGGCTGATGGGAAGAGTCAGCGGGTGGACCGATCCGCTGACAATGCTGGCTCAATCCTCAGCGCTTGGCGTGATCGCTGTTCTATTCCCGGGGATCATCGCCAATGTCGATTATATATATTACGGTTTGGCGGGAATTATTCTGCTGGCAGCGATGTACTATTTTATCGTCCTGCCTAAATTAAGCGCCGAGAGTGCGGAAATCGACGTTCAAGCGGCGCTGAAGAGACAAAAAAATACAAAAGCGAAAATGAACTCTGTTTTATAAAGATGAAAACGCGCGATTCCTTAAAAAATCGTGCGTTTTTTCTATGAGATATTTGCATTTTCTGTTCTATTTCGTATAATTTAGACATAAGCCTTGCATCTTTAGGAGGTGATCTAGAAACGAATGGATAGGAGAGAAAAGATGGACGACCATAATCATACGAAAGAATTAAAACCGACAGTTGAAAACCTTTCAAAAGCGATTTATACAGTTAATCGTCATGCGAAAACTGCGACTAATCCCAAATACCTGTATCTTCTGAAAAAGAAAGCTTTGCAAAAGCTGCTTAATGAAGGAAAGGGTAAAAAGGTAGGACTTCACTTTTCGAAAAATCCAAGATTCAGCCAGCAGCAGTCAGATGTGCTGATTTCTCTCGGAGACTACTTTTTTCACATGCCTCCAACAAAAGAAGACTTCGCAAGCCTTCCACACTTAGGTACATTAAATCATTCGTATCGGAACCCTAAAGCTCATATGTCCTTGAATATAGCGAAACAGCTTCTTCAAAACTACACGGGAATTAAGGAAAAACCGCTCGTCACAAACCGGAAGCGCCCTGCCTCAAAGCCCGTCTTCAAGAAGCTTGGCGAAAGCTATTTTTAATAAAAAAAGCCTCAAAAAGAGGCTTTTTTTATTTCTTGAAAATATATTTATCAAGCTTTTCGATCAGTTCGTTGAGCTCTGGCTTGCTGATTTGTTCGTCAGCTCCGACTTGTTCCCCTTTATGGCGAAGATCGTCTGTAATCAAAGAAGAGAAAATCAAGATCGGCAGCTCCGAACTCAGCGGGTTATCTTTTAACAGCTTTGTGAGCCGGTGTCCATCCATCTGCGGCATTTCAATATCCGTGATCATGAGATCGACTTTTTCGTGAAGGGCTGTGCCGTCTTCCATCAATTGAAGCACATGTTCGTAAGCCTCTTTTCCGTTTTCAAAAGACACGATGTTGTTATACCCTGCTTCATTCAGCTTTTCCACCAAAAGCCGCAAGAGGAGCGGAGAGTCTTCGACAATCATCAGCTTTTTGTCAGTCCGTCTCTGATCAAATTTTTCATCTTTCATTTGATAAGGGTCCGTACCTGACTCAGACTCAAGATCAAAAATGATTTTTTCGTAATCAGGCAGGAAAATCATTGTGCCGTCGAGCTTAATGATGCCGGTAAGGTGACGGTCCATTCCTTGATTTAAAGCGGTCGGCTTCTCGATTTCTTCCCACGACACCCGGTGAATCTGCGAAACCGATCCAGTGTGAAAGACGATTTTCCGCTTGTTGAATTCCGTCACAATGTATTTTTCTTGATGCTCGTCCTCACCGTGTTCGACGCCGAAGAAAGAGAATAAATCAATGACGGGAAGAATTTCCCCGCGCAATGTGATCATGCCCTCCATATGCTTGTGCGAATGAGGCACTTTCGTAATGTCAACCGGCTGAATGATTTCTCTGACTTTCATGACATTTATGCCGAAAATGTTGAGACCAACTTCGAACTTCACGATTTCTAATTCATTGGTTCCCGAACTTAATAAAATTTCCTGTTGGTTTGAAGACACTGATATCCCTCTCTATCCTACTTTGTGTTTACTTTTTATATCGGCGTCTTTTGTTAAAAGTTGATGCTCTGGGTTAAGCTTTTGCCTTAACATTTTGATGAATGATCAGGCCGATCGCTGCCAATAACACTAAAGATCCGAAAGCCATTCTGCTGGCCATGTTCCCTAAATCCCTGAACAGCAAAGTAATCGATCCGTACAGGACCGGACCGAAAATGGAAGAGATTTTCCCCGACAAAGCAAACAATCCGAAAAATTCGCCTCTTTTATGCTCGGGCGTCAGTTCGATAATCAGTGTCCTTGATGCGACCCATGTGCCTCCAAGCGAGATACCGAAAAGGCTTCCCGCAATCCAAAACAAGACTGTTGACGTCGTGCATGCTCCAATCGTCAAAGCGGTGATCATAATGGCGGCGACAAGACTGACTGCGTGTTTAGCGCCGATCTTTTTTGTTACAAAGCCGAGCAAAAATGAACCGATGATGCTTGAGACCGTTGAAACAAGGTAAAGTAATACAAATTGACCGGTCGTAAAACCGATGACCGTTTTTGAATAAACCGCCATCATGGCTATTGCTGTAGCAAGCGCATCATTCAGGAAAAAGTAGGCGATCATGAACAAGAAGACCGGTTTGTACAGGCGAATGTCCTTGAACGTCTGCACGATTTCCCTGTATCCGCTGAAAAACGATTTTTTTTCTTTCGGTTCCGGTTTTCTTTTCTCTTTCGTGAAGAGCAAATACGGAAGTGAAAAAAGTAAAAACAAGAGAGCCGACGGGATGAAAGCACGGTGAAAATCCTGGTTCCCGACCAGAAGGTAAACCGTTAAGCCGGCCAAAGTACCGATATATCCGATCGCAATCCCGAATCCTGATAAGAGAGGAATTTCTTCTTTTGTACCCAAATCAGCCAAAATCGTATCATAAAACACCAAGCTTGAATGATAGAAAAACTTTGCGGTCACAAACATGACAACAACAAGGATCAAAGATAACGGAAGCCCGTATATGTCCTTCTGAAACGAAGCGCCCGCAAAAACCCCCATTAAGATGGTACACAAAACACAAATCATCGTAAACAGACCGATGTATTTTTTCTTTCTGCCCGTCCGGTCAATCAACACCCCGAATAAAGGCGTGAAAATGACGAGCAGGAAGCTTGCGGCTGCGTTCGAATAGGAGATAAAAGTGCTTGCCACCTGATTCATGCTGGCGTTTTCGCCGACTGCCTCCTGCAAATAAAAAGGAAAAAAGATCGTCACAATGTTTGATGAAAAAATCGTGTTTGCAAAATCGTATAACGCCCAAGATAGAATCGGCAACGTCAAAAAGAGCTTGATTCCCGTTCTTTGCGCCCGCTTTACAGCTTGTTCACGTTCCGGCTGAGTATCCATCTGGATTGATGCCTCCTTATTTTTATTCCTGCCGTGAAACATTTTCCTGAACAAGACAGCACGCATTCATGCTGAAAGCGTGCTGTCTTTTACCCGTTATTTTTTTACGACAATGGTTCCTGCCAACATATCATGAAGCGCCTGGCGCCTTTCTGTGAAAAAGGCCATAATGTAGCCGACCAACAAAATCGGAGAAAGAAAGCTTTTGGCCAGAAACCTTCCGGCCGCACGGCCGAAAGAGATTCTTCCGCCTTCTGCTTTCGCCACCTGAACGTTCATGATTTTCTTGCCGAGCGTCCCTTGCCATTTGGATGATTCCATCAGCGTGTAATAAAGAAAATAAACAATAAAAGTAATACTTCCAACGATCGCTATGGTTTTGAACATGCTGATGATAAACGTAAAGATTTCCTGATCGCTCAAATACTCGGGATCAGTCTCCATCATGAGCATGATATCCGAATTTCCCAACATCAACGCCGCTGTTAAAACGTACGTGAAAATATATGCGGGAATCCCGAGAATCAATCCGTCGAGCAGGGAAGCTACAAAACGCGCGCCGATTCCGGCATACTCGCTCCTTTCAGGAGCAGTTTCGTGTTTGTCTAATTCCAATTCCAATGTGCTTTTCCTCCTAACATCTTGACTTCTATATACTACTAAGATTCGCTGAATATTATCAATACGTATCACGTTTTTTTAAAGTTAAATTAATGTACGGCTCACAAGTTTTTCATTGACTTTGACATTTATCGTGTTACAATGGTCAAGGATTTTTCAGGAAAGGTGTTTATGATGGGAACAATTGTAACGATTAAAAATCATGAAATGACCATTTTAGAAGGGGTCAGCCGTGCCGTTTACACAGAAATGCTCAAGGATGCTTCAGACAGTGAAGAACAAATATATATTTCGTGGAAAGAAGATGTTGACTTCGATTACGGCTACTAAACGAAATATAACGTAAGACAATCGTTTGATTGTCTTATTTTTCTATCTGCTGCCATCCGCATGTCCGCATACCTTGCATTGTTTTGCATATACTTGTTACGAGTTTTTATAAAATTGATTGATTAAAAGATGACAATTGGTCTGATGATGGTAAAATAAGATAAACCATAACATTTTTAAGGTGATGCTAAATGGAACATTTGCTTAATCCAAATGTAAAAGAAATCGAAATCTCAGGGATCCGCAAGTTCTCAAACCTTGTATCCCAGTACGAAAACGTAATCTCTTTAACAATCGGCCAGCCTGATTTCTTCACCCCCCACCATGTCAAACAGGCCGCCAAAAAAGCGATAGATGAGAATCAAACATCTTACACTCACAACGCCGGATATCCCGAACTGAGGCAGGCTGTACAGCTTTATATGAAGAAAAAAGCCGATTTAAATTATGAAGCGGAAAGCGAGATCATTGTGACGACCGGAGCCAGCCAGGCCATCGATTCGGCATTCCGCACGATTTTATCACCTGGCGATGAAGTCATTCTTCCGGGGCCGGTATACCCCGGATACGAGCCGATCATCAAAATGTGCGGAGCGTCTCCATTGATCATTGACACCACGTCTCACGGCTTTAAGCTGACAGCAAAATTGATCGAGGAAGCGCTGACGCCGAAGACAAAATGTGTTGTTCTTCCTTATCCGTCAAATCCGACGGGAATGACGCTGTCCGAAGAAGAGCTGAAGGACATCGCCTCCCTTTTAAAAGGTCGAAACGTCTTTGTGCTTTCGGATGAAATATACAGCGAACTCACTTTTGACAGACCGCACCACTCCATCGCGTCTGTGTTAAGGGACCAGACGATCGTCATCGGCGGACTTTCCAAATCCCACAGCATGACAGGCTGGAGAATCGGATTTTTGTTCGCGCCGAAGGAAATCGCCAAACATATTTTAAAAGTCCATCAATACAACGTATCATGCGCTTCATCGGTCTCTCAAAAAGCAGCTCTGGAAGCCGTCACCAACGGGTTTGATGATGCGCTGATCATGCGCGAGCAATATAAAAAACGGCTTGACTACGTGTACGACAGACTTGTGACAATGGGCCTCGATGTGATTAAACCGTCGGGAGCATTCTACATTTTCCCGTCCATCAAATCGTTTGGAATGTCTTCCTTTGATTTCTGCATGTCGCTTCTTGAGGAAGAGGGGCTTGCGATCGTGCCGGGCAGCTCGTTTTCTGAATACGGGGAAGGCTATGTGAGGATCTCTTACGCATATTCTCCTGATACGCTAAGGGAAGGTCTTGACCGGCTGGAGTCCTTTGTTTTCAATAAAAGGCAGTCGATACAGACTACGTAAACAACGGCTTTTACGCCGTTGTTTTTTATTTTGGAAATGAAATCTTAAATGTCGTGCCTTTTTCTGCTTTGCTGTCGACTTCGATTGTTCCGTTGTGATTTTCGATGATATTGAAGGTGACCATCAAACCGAGGCCTGTTCCTTTTTCCTTCGTCGTCAAAAACGGCTCGCCGATTCGCTTCATGACATGTTCAGGTATTCCTTCTCCTTCGTCCTCCACCTCGACGATGACCGAATCTTCGGTTTCTCTGACGGTCAAATGGACCGTACCGCCGTTCGGCATGGATTCGACGGCGTTTTTGATCAGGTTGATAAACACTTGCTTTAATTGATTTTGATCCCCTTTAATATAGATATTGTCCGGGAGGATCGTATTGATCAAAATGCCGTTTAAGTTGGCCTGCGTTTCTAAAAGGGCCGTCACTTCGCGGATCAGCCTGATCAGATCTAGCTTTTCTTTCAATGCGTTTTGCTGCGGCTTTGCCAGCATGAGAAGCTCGCTCAAGATCAGTTCGATTCTGCTTAATTCGGAAAAGATAATATTAAAATAATGTTCATTTTCTTCCATCGTGGGCTTCATCAGCTGTAAAAACCCTTTGATCGCGGTGAGCGGATTGCGGATTTCGTGGGCGATCCCGGCTGCAAGCTGTCCGGCGATCGACAGTTTTTCCGAACGGACCATCAGCTCCTCGGTCTGCTTGCGTTCAGAAATATCCCTTAAAATCACCTGAACGGCCGTTTCCCCGAAAAATGTCGTAGGGATGCAAACCATTTCTGTATAGATGAGCCTTTTTTCAAATGTATACCACGTCTGCTTTATGATTTCAGATTCGGATTTTCGGTCTGTAATCCGTTTCAGCCTCGCTTTGACATCTTCGTGATCGCACGGATGCAGATGTTCATAAATATCTTTGCCGATTAAATCCTCATACGTCTTTGCTTCAAACAGACGAATGCCTGATTCATTCATAAAGACCCATCTACCTTTATGAATAACGGCTATCGTATCGATTGAGTTTTGAATCAAGAGCTGATAGCGCTCCCTGCTTTTTTGCAAAATGGTCTGAAATTTCTTCCTCGATGAAATGTCAATGAGCAGGAGCAGCTCCGCTTTCTGTTTTTGATAAATGGTCGGTGCCGCCTTGACTTCGAGGTGAATCTGCGTGCCGTCGAGCTTATGCCAAGTTTGCTCGATCATTCCGACATCAAGTCCCTGCTGCATCCGCTTGATACGGTTTTTGACGATGTCATGGTACTCTTTCTCGATAAAATCGTAGGAATACTTTCCGATAATTTGCCGTTTGTGCTCGGCTCCGAGCAGGTTGACCATGGCGTCATTGACGTAGACTATTTCCCCTTGAACGCTGATGCACAGAGGGTTTGGCAAGCCTTCCACCATGGCTTCGAATTCCTCTTTTGCCGGCAGCCTGGCAGCTTCTTCCGGTGTGTCTTCCTCTTTTATGGAGCTGCTTTTCTTAGAGGGACGGTCTTCAAACACTTTCATTTTGAGTACAATCTCGCGTTCTTTTTCTCCAACATGGGTCGTCACGAAATCGATCGATGCTTCGATCCAGATCATCGTGTAGTCTTTTTTCACAAATCTGAAGGTGCAAGGCAGCAAATGATGCTCATTGTAAAAATAGCTTTCTACCAGAAAAAGATCGTCTTCGTGTAAATAGTCCTTCAAATACGTACCGATCAGTTCATTCTGCTCGTAGCTTAAGAGCTCTTTGCAATTTGCAGATATGTATATAAAACGGCCGTTAGCTGACAGGACTGCCTGTAAATTCATATGGGGCTTATATTGCTCAAAACGTTTTGTTTTTTGTTCCATCATATCCCTCCTTTATACCCTATTCATGACCAGCATTCATTAAAACTATTTTGCTTAAAAGGATTCGCTAAAATGCGAGAAATCTCCTTCAAAACTTCTAGCATTCGTCAAATTTTGATAACAAAAAAAGAACCCGGAAAAAAATCCGTGTTCTTTTTTGTCTAATCCTTGCTGTATTTTTTTTGCAGATCGACATAGGCTTTGACGATTTTGGCGGCGATGTTTTTGTTGATTCCGCCTTTATCAGTGGTCATAGACGGAACAACAACGCTGAAAGCAACCTCAGGATTTTTCGAAGGATAGTAACCGGCAAAGGTTAGGTTGTAACTCATCGTTCCCCACCAGCTTCTGTTCGTGCCGTAGTAAGGTGCCTGTGCCGTTCCGGTTTTGCCTGATACATCAAGTGAACCGAATGTCCCGGCTGCCGTTCCCCCTGGCTGAGTGACCCGTTTCAAACCGGTTTTCACGATTTCAATATCGCTTTGGGAGTTGTTGATTTTGTTGAGCACATTGGCAGAACGCTCTTCAATGACAGGTCCGAGCTTTTCGCTTTCAGGTTGGTGAATGCTTTTCACGACTCTCGGCTGCACTCTGTAACCGCTGTTGGCAATCGCAGACATATATTGAGCGAGCTGCAAAGGCGTGTACGTGTCAAACTGGCCGATTGCTTCATCAAGAATAAGTCCTCCGACAAGAGGAGGGGTCGTCTGCATTCCTGCCGACTCCTGCGGCAAGTCTACTCCTGTTTTCACTCCGAGTCCGAACTGGTTGTAGTAGTATCTCATCTTCTTTAAGTCCTCAATATCTGCCGGAAGGGCGCCGTAAGGTTTATAAGTGACTCCTGCAATCCTCATGGCCACATGAAACATATAAACGTTTGAACTTTTTTGAAGCGCTTTGACTTCATCGGTCCAGCCGATGTTGTTTCCTGTATAAGAACCTTTTGTTACTTTACCCGCAAAGTGTAGCTTCTGGTCCAAATACATCTGCCCATGCGGCATACCGTCCTGATAGCCGGCCAGCACGGTCGCACCTTTGACTGCCGATCCCATTTCATACTGGGTCGTAAACGCGCCGATTGAATAGTCGGTGATTTTGCCGTCGACGATTCGTTTTCCGGCCATGGACAGAATGTCTCCGTTATTCGGATCCATCATGACGACGAACGCTCTGTCCAGCATGTAGTTTGAGCCGCGGAATTTATTAAGCTCCTCTTCGATCGCTTCTTCGACTTTCTTTTGGAGCTCCATGTCGAATGTCAGCTGCAGATCGTAGCCGCGTCTTCCTTCATCAACCGTTTCCTGGCTGATGACCTTGCCTGAGCGGTTTTCTGTATATTGCACTTTCGCTTTTTTCGGATTTAAATATTCTTCATATTGATACTCGAGATAGCTTTTTCCCACTCTGTCATTCCGGGCATATCCCCTTGTCAGGTAAAAGTCTTCCCGGTCCTTGATAAGCCCTTGCTCAGGCGTTGTGACGCCTCCGAAAATGGAGTAGAGCGTTTTTTCATAAGGATATTTCCTGGTCCAGTCCATGATGACGTCAACGCCGGGAAGCTCTTCAAGATGCTCGGAAACGCGTGAGACTTCCTCATACGTTAAATCGTTGGCCGGCATCTGTTTTGAAGCCTTCTCATCAAGGAGCTGTGCGTCGTTTTTACCAGCGGTTTTCGGGCTCATCGCTTTGACGATTTGCGGCTCATACGCATAGCCGCCTGAAAACCTTCTGAAAATCGCGGCGACTTTAAGCTCGTCTTTGTCCTTTTCCAGCGCTTTGATCTCTTCCGCCGGAACGCGGTCCACCTGCAGCTTGTATGTTTGATCAGACTTGAGGGTTTTCTCGCCGTCTTTCAGAAGTGCAGCAGCTTTTTTCGGATGTCTGGCAAGCCAGTAATCTTTCAAATCTCTTTCTTTCAGAAACGAAGTATCGATATCGATCAATTCTGCGAGTTTTTTGGCTGTGCTGATTTTTTCCTCCGTTTTTGTGCTTGTCATCATCGTATATGTGATCGCGGGAACGCTTTGGTTGTCGACAACCACCCGCCCGTATCTGTCATACATTTTACCCCGCGGCGCCGGGTATGACGCAATTTTCGCCTCGGTTTTCGAAGCTTCCTGCTCATACGCCTCTCCATTGACGATTTGCACGAGGCCCAGCTTGACAATCAGCGCAGCGAACAAAGTGAACACCGCAAAGAAGTACAGGTTGATCCGCCATAAACGCGAACGCCTGCTCTTTTTGATTTCAGCCGGATCATGTTGAGATTCTGTCACTGAAACTCTCTCTCCTCTCACAATATTCAATTTTTACATTAATTAACTGAGATATATTGTAACACTTTTGTAATGGTTGTTACAATCTAAAGTTTTTAAAAAAGCTGTCAATCTCTTTTTATATTAAAATTTAACTAACACATTTAAATTTTACCACGTTTATGACAAGACGCGTAAAAGAGCGATCTGGTTGCATATTGGCAGCAAAGGGTTTTTCTTTTTTTATGTCAAAATTAACAATAATACCTTGTCAAAGGGAATATATGGATCTATTATTTCAAAAAAGCCGTGTTATGATTCTAGTGTACGAAACAACAACAACTATAACATTTAGGAGGATTACTGTTTATGAAAAAAGCTTTTCTTTTATCAGCAGCAGCTGCAGCAACGCTCTTCACATTCAGCGGCGTTCAACACGCAGACGCTAAAGAGCAGCAGCAAGTACAAGTCAAAACCGTTCATTCCATAAATGTAACTGATCTCGCGGGTAAACTGAATATCCAAAACATGAACCAGCTTTCTAAAGCTGACCAGGAAAAAATTCAGTCCCTGCTTCATTCTTATAAGAAACAAGCCACTCAACAGCCTAAAGCTTCTGCACCGAAGTCTTCTGCACCTAAAGCTTCGAAGCCTGAAAGCACGCAGACTCAAAAACAGGAAGCTTCAAAGCCTGCGGCTTCAAAAGAGCAGACTTCACAGCAAAAGCAAAATACAGCGCCTTCATCTTCTTCTGTAAGCGCGTATGAAAAAGAAGTTGTTGAGCTGACGAATGCGGAAAGAAAGAAACAAGGGCTAAAACCTCTTACTTTGGATGAAAAACTGAGCAAGGTTGCCCGCACGAAATCTCAAGATATGAAAGATAACAATTACTTTGATCACAACAGCCCGACTTACGGTTCTCCATTTGACATGATGAAGAAATTCGGCATCACATACCGCACTGCCGGAGAAAACATCGCGAAAGGCCAAAAAACGCCTCAGGAAGTTGTCAAAGCTTGGATGAACAGTGAAGGTCACAGAAAAAACATTATGAATCCTAACTTCACGCATATCGGTGTTGGATATGTGAAAGACGGCAACTACTGGACTCAGCAGTTCATCGGAAAATAAGAACCAGCAAAAAACCACTTGCATTGAGCAAGTGGTTTTTTTCGTTATTTATATTCTGTCCAAAGCTTGTACACACTTTGGGTGCCGCTGTTTTCTTCGCCTTTTTCCACAAGGGTGTCGTAAAGGCTTTTCGCAAGCTCAAGCCCCGGCATTTTCTCGCCCATCAACTCCGCTTCTTCTAGCGCGATGCCCATGTCTTTAACAAAGTGTTTGACGTAAAAGCCCGGTTCAAAGTCGCCTTTCAGCATTCTAGGCGCGAGATTTGAGAGAGACCAGCTTCCCGCAGCGCCGGTCGTAATGCTTTTTAACACATTGTCGGGATCGAGTCCGGATTTTTTGGCGTAAGCCATCGCTTCTGCGACGCCGATCATACCTGCAGCAATCGCAATCTGGTTGCACATTTTCGTATGCTGCCCGCTTCCGGCCGGTCCCTGATATTGGATGTTTTCACCCATGATCGAAAAGATCGGGTAACATTCATCATAGGCTTTCCGTTCTCCTCCGACCATGATGGCGAGCGTGCCGTTTTTCGCGCCGACGTCCCCGCCTGAAACCGGAGCATCCAAAGCGTAAAGTCCTCTCTCTTTTGCAGCAGCCTCGATTTGTTTGGCGAGAGAAGGCTTGGAAGTCGTCATATCGATAAGGTAAGAACCTGTTTTGGCATTTTCAATAATGCCTTCGCTTCCAAAGTAAACTTCTTCAACGTCTTTTGGGTAGCCGACCATTGTGATGATCACATCAGACGACTGCGCCAGTGCTTTGACGGATGATTTCCATTCCGCCCCTTTTTCCACGAGGCTGTCCGCTTTCTGTTTTGTTCTCGTATAGGCGCTGACGGGATAGCCTGCAGCCAAAATATGCGAGGCCATGCTGTTTCCCATTACACCGAGTCCGATAAATCCGATTGTTTTTTTCATGATGTCATCCCCCTTAAATTGCTTTTACCATTCCGCCGTCTATCAGCAGTGTCTGTCCAGTCATATATGTATTGCATTCTGATAAAAGAAAGCTTGCATACTGTGCAAAGTCGTCAGGTTTTCCGTAGGAGCCGAGCGGAATCTCTTTCTCATAGCTTTCCTTCACCCGCTGCTCGGAAAGGCCCGTTTTCTCGGCTTTCAGCTGGTCAAGCTCTGCCACGCGGTCTGTCGCGATTCTTCCCGGGGCGAGCGTGTTGATCAAAATGCGATGTTCGGCCAACTCTTCAGCAATGGATTTTGTCAGACCGACGATTCCCATTCGAAACGTATTGGAAAGCAGCAGCCCCGGAATCGGTTGCTTGACTGATGATGAAGCGATATTAACGATGCGTCCTCCATCCTTTTTTAGATATGGAAAAGCTTCGCGGATTAAACGGACATAGCTGAGCAGATGCAATTCAAATGACGAAGTCCAGTCAGCGTCTGTCAGATCCAGCAGGCTGCCGCCCTTCGGTCCTCCGACATTGTTGACAAGCATATCGATCGTTCCAAATGTGTCAGCGGTCTTTTGAACGAGCGCTTTGATCCCGTCGGCGTCTGCAAGATCGCATACTTGATAAGAGATGGCTCCGCTGCCGAGTCCGCTCAGCTCTTCCTCAACTTTTTTCAAGTCCGCTTCGTGCCTCCCGGACAGCATGACATTTGCCCCTTCTTTCGCAAGGGCTTTTGCGATTGCATTGCCGAGTCCTTTGCTGCTTGCTGCCACAAGCGCCGTTTTGCCATTCATCTTTAAGTCCACAATCATCACTCCCTTCATACTTATAGTGTAACACGTATATTCTGAAAATTGGGATTGTGAGCGTTGAAAAAGGGGAAGTCCCTCTTTCAACAAGAGGGACTTCTTTATTACACATTAAACTTATTGATTGCATTTAATAATTCTTGGTTGGCTTCGCTCAGCGCTTCAGCGGATTTTGCGATGCTTTCCAGCGCTGTCAGCTGCTCGTTCGTCGAAGCGCTGACCTCTTCCGCAGCCGCTGCTGACTGCTGGGAAATAGCTGAAATGCTCTGGATCGAATCGGTCATTTTTTGCTGCTCTCCGCTCATATCCGAGATTTCAGAGTAAATGTGGTCAATTGAGTTGACGAGCGCCTGCATTTCTGCAGTAATTTTGCTGAGTGCTTCTCCTGTCTCGTGAATCATTCCATTTTGCTCTTCATTCATCTTGCTTGCTTCCGTCATCGCTGAAACGGCTTCTTTCGTTTCCAGCTGAATCTGCTTAACCGTTTCGCTAATATGCTGTGAAGAGACCGCCGATTGTTCGGCAAGCTTTCTCACCTCTTCTGCAACTACCGCAAAACCGCGTCCGCTTTCGCCGGCACGGGCTGCTTCAATGCTGGCGTTCAGAGCAAGCAGGTTTGTTTGATCAGAGATCGCCGAGATGGCTGTAACAACGTCTTCGATGTTTTTCGTTTTTTCTTCAAGCTGCAAAAGCATATGTTCCACTTTCTTCGTCTCCGAGTTGGCTTCATTTGATTTTGCAAGCAGCTGCCCGAGAGCATCGATTCCTGTATAGCTTGCATCCTCTGATGTTCTCGAAAGCTTCTTGATGCTGTCGGCATGATGTTCAATTTCTTTAATTTTGACAGACAGCCGTTCGGATTGTTCATTTACATTTTCGACCTCTGCCGCTTGTTCTGTCGCGCCTGTCGCCACCTCTTCGATTGCTTTGGCGATCTCATCGCTCGCAGAAACTGTTTCTTCTGAAACAGCGCTTAATTGATCGGTTGTATCCGATACTTTTCCAGACGATGATCTGACTTGCACAATCATTTCTTTCATGTGTTCGACCATCTTATTGAAGTCTTTTGTCAATATGCCGATTTCGTCTTTTGAGGCAGCGGCTGTTTGGACCGTCAAATCACCGCCCGCAACTGCTTTTGTTTTGGCAATTAGCTGCTTAATCGGGCCTGTGATCGTTTTGGCAAGGAAATAGCTTAAAATGATCGCCGCTGCCAAAGCAATGATTGAAACGATGATGACGATTTTGTTCATTTCCTGTGCGACCCACATCAGCTTCGCCGTGTCGAATTGCGTACCGACTTTCCAGCCCGTACCGCCGACGGTTTGATAAGCGATCACCGTATCTTTGCCTACTTTGATTCCGTCTTTGGATGACGGGATATCCCGATATGTTTTGTCTTTCGATATATCGTCACCTTGTTTTGACGGGTGGGCGAGCATTGTCCCGTTTTGGTCCATAATAAATGCGTAGCCGTCATATGGCATCTTTTGATTTTCGATGATTTTGTTTAATGAATTCAATGACAAGTCTATACTGACAACGCCTTCAACTTGATTATTGACGACGATGGCTTTTGCCGCAGTAACTGTCATATCTCCGGAAACCGCATCTTTGTAAGGTTCCGTCCAAACGACTTTGTCGGGTGTTTTTGCAGCTGACATATACCATGGCCTTTCAGCCGGATTATAATCATCATCAAAGGTCGTTTTCGGAAATGTAAACATTTCCTTCTTCTTTGTGCCGATATAAGCTAAATTGACATACTCATTTTTTTCTTTTAATTGTTTTAATTCATCATTGACGATTTCTATAATTTTATTATCACCGTCTTTTAAGAATGAGTGAGCCAATTCTCCATCACTTATACGATTCAAAGAAATCTCGTAGTTTTCTAATTGAAGCTCAATATTTCTTTTAATTGAACCGAGGAGGCTGGACGTCGATTCTTTTGCTTCATCTTCAAGCATTGATTTCAACAAATATGTTGTGGAAAACTGTAGGACGATAACGGTCAAAATCAGCAGGATGGCAACAAATCCGGCAATTTTGACATGCAGTTTTTTAAACAAATGAAACCCTCCTTTACATGCACCTTCATATTCTTTTTATCGGCCAAAATTTCGCAAAATTAAGATAGCCTGCTAAAATAACGATATAATGAAGGAAATATCAAAAGGAGTGATGGGCGATCTATAAACAGTTTTACGTCGATAACGGCACTTCTTATCAGCAGGTGGACATCCGCAACTACAGCAAAAAAGATATTCCCGATTTGATTGCACTTCAAAGAGAATGCTTTCCGCCTCCGTTTCCGGAAGACCTTTTATGGAATGAAAAGCAGCTCTATTCCCATATTGAACGATTTCCCGATGGTGCGCTTTGCGCGGTTTCCGAAGGCCGAATCATCGGTTCGATGACAGCGCTCATGACTGATTTTGATCCGCATCATCCGCACCACAGCTGGGACGAAGTGACGGACAACGGGTATATCGGCACACATCAAAACGATGGAAACTCCCTTTATGTCGTCGATATTTCAGTATCCCCGCACTATCGAAAACTCGGCATCGGAAAGCGGCTGATGCAATCCATGTATGAACTGACGGTCTTTAAAGGGCTCAAGCGGCTCATTGGCGGCGGGCGGATTCCCCATTATCACAAGTCGGCTGAAGAAATGACGCCCGAACAGTATGTTCAAGCTGTATTGGACGGGGAAAAGCGCGATCCCGTGCTCTCATTCCTGCTCCAGTGCGGCCGATCGCCGGTTTGCGTGATTCCCGGCTACATTGAAGATGAGGAATCGCTTGATTATGCGGTCTTAATGGAGTGGAAAAACCCTTTTCTAACGTCTCAAAACAAAAAACAGAGCTTTTCCGATTAAAGCTCTGTTATGTGAAATATTCGATTTTTGCTTCGGGAAAATAGTTATCAATATACGTTTCAAGGGCGCTGCGAAGCTCTGCTTCTTCATCTTTCTGGTATATATATTTGCCAATCCCGTATCTGCCCCATTTATAGCGCCGTTTTTCTTCATCCAGTTCGAGCTTTGTCTTTGGATAGTTTTTTTCAATGACTCTTTTTGCCGGCTTCGTGAATCTATGCTGGATCATTTCAAAGGTAATGTCGCGCCTCGCATGCTGCGGCAGCGCACGATCGAGCTTTTCGAGAAGCACTCTGTAGCCTTCCTGCCAGCCGTCATGAATATAAATCGGAGCGATGATAAAACCGAGCGGATAGCCCGCCTCCGCTACTTTCACGGCGGCTTCGATCCGTTTGTCCAACGGGGATGTGCCCGGTTCAAAACTTTTGATAACATAATCGGCATTCACGCTGAAGCGGAAACGCGTTTTTCCGTTATGCTTGGCATCAAGCAAATGGTCGACATGATGGAATTTTGTCACGAAACGCAGTTTTCCGTGCTCGGATTGACCGAAATACTCAATTGCACGTTTTAATGTGTGTGTCAAATGGTCAATTCCGACGATATCAGATGTGCAAGAAGCTTCAAACCGCGTATCTTCGGGAGCGCGTTCTTTCATATATTGATCCGCCTGATCAAGTATTTCCTCCACATTGACGTATGTTCTGATATACGGCTTGCTGCCCATTGTCGTCTGCAGGTAGCAGTAATGGCAGTGACCCATACACCCTGTTGCAAACGGAATCGCATATTCTGCGGACGGTTTTGACGAATCGAATTTCAATGTTTTTCTGACGCCGATGACCAAAGTGGATTTCGCATTTCTGTATTTTTGCAGGTGGCCTTCCCCCGGGATATTCCTTACCTGGTTGTGTGAAGTCGTTTCCCTGATCTCAAGCCCCATGTTTGAAAATTTATCTCTCAGCTCTTTTCCCAGCGGGTATTCCAGCGCTCTCGGTTCAATATAGACGAGCTGGGGAACAAACGGTTTTACCATTGAAAACAGACACATCCTTTGCTTATTTCCGTTACTTTTTACATTTAGAGGATGCGATATACCGGTAATATCTTCATATCCCGTCAAATAATTCACGGTAAAGCCGTTCCGCCTCTTCATATGAAGAAAAAACGGCATCATCTTCGGCAAAGGCGTGATATGTATCATACATAAACAATGCCAGTTCACCTTCGTGAAGCGGGTGATCAACGACTTCAGCTTCCTTTATATGCGCGACATTGGCGGCATGCGGATTCCGGTAAATGACATAAACCTCATCACCCGGTTTGAATGGCTGCCTGGGCATATCAAAATCCCCCTTTCTAACAATTGGTCACATGTATTATTTCCGCCGCAGCCGAGATCATTCAGATCAACAAAAAAACCCGGACGGGCATTGGTTATGCCGGTCCGGATTTTCAAGCGCTTATGCCATATTGAAGGTTTCTTTTACGAATTGGACAACCTCTTCTGTTGTGCTCATGGACAGAATTTGCTCTTTGAACGATTCCGTCTCTTTTTTAGAAAGCTTGCTGATTTGCGTTCTTGCCGGCAGGATTGACGTCGCGCTCATTGAGAACTCGTCCAGTCCAAGACCGAGCAGGATCGGGATCGCAATTTCATCTCCCGCCATTTCGCCGCACATGCCGACCCATTTTCCTTCTTTATGAGCCGCTTCAATGACAAGCGTGATCAGGCGGAGAATCGCAGGATTGTACGGCTGGTAAAGGTAAGATACCCGCTCATTCATCCGATCAGCAGCCATCGTATATTGAATCAAGTCATTCGTTCCGATGCTGAAGAAATCGACTTCTTTAGCGAATTGATCAGCGATCACCGCTGTTGAAGGGATTTCAACCATCATACCGACTTCAATGTCGTCGGAAACTTGTTGACCTTCAGCTTTCAGCTTTTCTTTTTCTTCTAAAAGAATCGCTTTCGCTTCTTTAAATTCGTTTACAGTCGCGATCATCGGGAACATAATTTTTAAGTTTCCATATGTACTTGCCCGAAGCAGCGCACGAAGCTGCGTTCTGAAAATCTCTTGCTCATCAAGGCAAAGACGGATCGCTCTGTATCCTAAGAAAGGATTCATTTCTTTTGGCAGTTCTAAATATGGAAGCTCTTTGTCTCCGCCGATATCAAGAGTACGAACGACAACTGATTTGCCTTCCATACGCTCAAGAACGGTTTTATAGGCATCAAATTGCTCCTCTTCAGTCGGAAGCTGGTCTCTGCCCATGTAAAGGAATTCAGTTCGGTAAAGGCCGACTGCTTCCCCTCCATTTTCCAGAACGCCTTTTACATCATCAGGTGTACCGATATTAGCGGCAAGTTCCACATGATGGCCGTCATTCGTGACAGTCGGTTCATTGACGAGCTTCGCCCATTCGGCTTTTTGTGCCAGGAAGGCTTGATGCTTTTCTTCGTATTCGCTGATTGTTTCCTGGGAAGGATCAACGATGACATCGCCATTGATGCCGTCAACGATCACTGTTACGCCGTTTTGAATGCCTTTCGTTGCCGTTTTTGTGCCGACAACGGCCGGAATTTCAAGCGAGCGCGCCATGATGGCTGAGTGGGACGTCCGTCCGCCGATATCTGTTGTAAACCCTTTAACAAAGTTGCGGTTTAATTGCGCTGTATCAGACGGTGTCAAGTCTTCGGCCACGATGATGACCTCTTCCGAAATCAGGCTCGGGTTCGGAATTTCAACGCCGAGAAGATGCCCTGTGACACGCTTGGTGACATCGCGGATGTCTGCGGCGCGTTCTTTCATATATTCGTTATCCATCGACTCGAACATTGTGACGAACATGTCGGCCGTTTCTTTTAAAGCGAATTCCGCGTTGACGGAGTCCGATTTGATTTTGTCTTTAATCGGGTTTAACAGTTCCGGATCGCTTAATACTAACAAATGTGCAGAAAAGATTTCCGCTTTATCTTCTCCAAGCTCTTTCAATGCATGGTTTTTAATGATTTCAAGCTCTTTTTTAGAACGCTCGATGGCGTCTTCAAAACGATTTACTTCCGCATCAGAATCAGAGATGTTTTTCTTTTCAACCGTTAGATCAGGCTCCTCCAGCCGATATGCTTTTGCGATCGCAATACCGGCGGAAGCGCCTATTCCTTTTAGTTCAAGCATTATTCGCCTAAACCTTCGCTTTTCATTGTTTCTTCAAGTGCGGAAAGAGCATCATTTTCATCAGCGCCGGAAGCAGAAATCGTAATTTCAGCACCTTTGGCAATACCTAGTGACATAACACCCATAATTGATTTAAGGTTGACGGTTTTTCCGTTATATTCCAAATTGATATCTGCATCATATTTGCTTGCTGTTTGTACAAGAACAGTCGCTGGACGAGCGTGGATTCCAGAATCTGCAGTTACTTTAAACGTTTTTTGTGCCATTTTTTATCAATCTCCTTTTAATTTAAAGCTTTTAGTACATTCACAATATTATATCATACAGCCGTACATGTCATCTGACAAGTACGGCCATTTTGTGAATTTATTTTTCAACGCGGACGATGTCGTCCTGTGTCAGGCTGACATTGCCTTCTGCCTTTAAGCTCACGCTTTCGCCTTCTTGAAGGTTCGTGAACACGATCGGCGTCATCAGGGAAGGTACGCTGTCCTTCACTTTTTCAATGTCGACTTCAAGCAGTTTCTGGCCCGGCTCAACCCGGTCACCTTCAGAAACAAATGCAGTGAAGCCTTCACCTTTCAGGCTGACCGTATCGATTCCAAAGTGGATCAGAATTTCTCTGCCGCCGTCAGACTGCAGACCGATCGCATGCTTTGTCGGGAACACGTTCAGCACTTTCCCTCTTACAGGTGACACAACTGTGCCTTCTGCAGGAAGAATCGCGAATCCGTCGCCCATCATTTTTCCGGAGAATACTTGATCCGGAACATCTGTAATCGGATGAAGCTCACCAGCAAGCGGTGAAACGAATACTTCTTCACCTGATTCATTTTGAAGAGGCTCGACCATGACTTCTTCGATTTGCTGCTCTACTTCCTCGGCAGCGTTTGGTGCTTTTTCAGGACGCGGCGTGCGGCCTGACATAATGTCTTGCATTTGCGATTTTAAATTGTCGGATCTTGGTCCGAAAATCGCTTGGATGTTATTGCCGACTTCCAGCACGCCGGATGCGCCGAGTTTTTTCAAGCGCTCTTTGTCAACTTTCTTCTGATCGTTGACTGTGACGCGAAGTCTTGTGATACAAGCGTCAAGGTGTTTGATGTTTTCTTGGTCACCCATCGCCTCTAGAATTTGATAAGGAAGATCTCCTGCTGCTTCTTTGCCTTCATCAGCGGATTCTGCAGCTGCATCTTCGCGTCCAGGCGTTTTCAAGTTGAACTTGCGGATGGCAAATCTGAATCCGAAGTAGTAGACGACAGCCAGGACTAAACCGACAGGAATGACAAGCCACCAAGCTGTACGGTTCGGCAGAATTCCGAACAGGAAGTAGTCGATCAAACCGCCGGAGAATGTCATCCCGATCTTAACATTTAAAATGTCCATCATCATGAATGACAGGCCGGCAAACACACAGTGAATCGCAAACAGAATCGGAGCGACGAACAAGAATGAGAATTCGATCGGCTCAGTGATCCCTGTTAAGAATGATGTCAATGCTGCTGAACCCATAATACCGGCAACAAGCTTTTTGTTCTGCGGTTTTGCCTCATGATAAATAGCGAGCGCTGCCGCAGGAAGACCGAACATCATGAACGGATACTTACCGGTCATAAATGTACCCGCTGTCAAATCGACGCCGTCTTTGATTTGCGCCATGAAAATTCTTTGGTCACCGCGGACAATTTCTCCCGCCTGATTCGTATAGCTGAAGAACTCGTACCAGAACGGCGAGTAGAAAATATGGTGCAGACCGAACGGGATGAGGGCCCGCTCAATCATTCCGAAAATGAGAGCTGCGACCGCTTCATTTGCTGCAAGCAAGTTTGTCGAAAAGCTGTTCAGCGCGCCTTGGATCGGCGGCCAGATAAACAGCATGACGAGTCCCAGCAGCAATGCACAAATCGATGTAATGATCGGAACAAAGCGCTTTCCGGCAAAGAATCCTAAATACTGCGGAAGCTCGATTGTGTAGAATCGGTTGTACATGGCAGCGGCCAGGACACCGACAATAATACCCCCGAATACCCCCGTTGCCAATGTCGGTATGCCGAGCATTGTCGTGTATTCCGGATGGTTTTGAGTAAAGAACTGTGCTCTTTCAACTGCGTCGCTTGGAATCGAACCGTTTTGAAGAAGCACTGCACTCATCGTGACATTCATAACAAGATATCCGATAATAGCGGCGATTCCGGCAACACCGTCGCCGTTAGCCAAACCGATGGCAACCCCGACTGCGAAAAGGAGCGCCAAGTTGGTGAACACGACGTCACCTGAACTTTCCATCACTTTCGCAACAAGCTGAACGGTGCTGTTCGTTAAGAATGGTGCGACTTTTGTCATCTGCGGATTTTGCATGGCATTACCAAGCGCGAGCAGAATCCCTGCAGCCGGCAGGATCGCAACAGGAAGCATCAGCGCCCGTCCAATTTTTTGCAGAACGCCAAATAGCGATTTAAACATGTTTTAACCCCCTCTAAGGATAGTTTGACCTTACAGCAAAAATTCATGACAACTTCGTTCAAAAGACTGCTTTTTCATCCAAATAAACCGTTTACATTTCGCCTTTAGAACGACAAAAAAGGCATGGGTGAAAGCGGGTACACTAAGAAACAAAAGACAGCGTCTTCATTTCTTCCCTTTTTTCACTCATGCCTGATCGAATCAGTAACACGTTATAAAGGCGTTATGAAATTTTATTAGTTAAACGGTACAAATGCAATGTCAAATAAACGGCTTCTGCCTCATGAACCGGTTTCTTGAGCGCTTGCTGCAAGATCTTGATCATCTTCCAAGCAGTATTGTAACACAGCGGATATTCCGTTTTCAACAATAACATTAATTTTTCCGGCTCCTGAATCGGCTCGTCCCGTTTAATCCTGTCGATCGTAAAGCGCAAGTGCCTGATCAGCCGCAAATAGTTCACACTTTCCCTGTTGACCTGCATCTGGAACGAATCCTCGATGACCTGGACAAGCCTGGAGATCAGTTGGGAATGCTGATTGACTTCAGAAAGCGGGCGGTTCGTCATCGCACTGTGGATATGAAGTGCGATAAACCCGATTTCGCCTTCAGGCAGCTGAATGTCTGATTTTTCATTTATCATATCGACGGCTTCTTTGGCGACTTCGTATTCCTTCGGATAAAGCGATTCCGTCTCAAGCAAAAACGGATTCTTCATATCAAATCCCTTTTCTAAGCGCTTAACCGCAAATGCGATATGGTCCGTCAACGCGACATGAATGTGTTCGTTCAGCGGCTGGCCGATTTTTTGCGCGATATGGTAGATAACATCATTGGCGATATCAACCATTTTTTCATCGACATAAGTGAGGAGCTTCTTATACTGCGATTGTTCCTTATCATTTTCCAGGATAAACATTTTTTCATAGTTCTCATGTTCGATAAGATCTCCGCGCTTTTTGCCAAAACCGATTCCTTTGCCAATCAAGACAACTTCTCTGTAATCATCATGGAGAGCGATTAAAACGTTGTTGTTGAGTACCTTTTCAACGGTAAAGGATCTGTTCACGATCCTCAGCTCCTTTTTGTCATCAATCTCTCATATCGTACAAAACTCATGAAAGCGCGTCAATTTATTTTGACCTTTTTGATGAAAAATGTCGAAATTTGATCACTGTCTGGAAAATGATTGATGTTTTGATTACATTACACAGTCGCCCTTTTGATCAGCTTGTATGGAACGGTCTGTTTTTCCGGGCCGGCACCGCCGATTCTTTTTCGCAAAAGGCGAAACGCATGCTTCCCCATTTCCTTTATATTAATTTTGATCGTTGAAATGCCCAGCACTTCACTGATTGGCTGGTTGTCACAGCTTAAAATGGCGAGGCTTCCGGGAATATCCACCTGATGACGCTGCGCTTCAAGAAACATACCGGCTGTTACTTGGTCGTTGGCGATAAAAACAGCTGTCGGCTTCTCCTCCATCTCTCTCCATTCAGAGAACAGCTTTTGCCCGTCGGTTATCGTCAGCGACCGCTCGAATACCCATTCTTCCCGGTAAGGCTCCCCGATCGCGGCCAAAGCTTCCTTGTATGCCTCGAGGCGAAAATGGCTGTTCATGCCATTTTTCCTTGCCAAACCAATGGCGATTTTTGTGTGCCCCTTTTCAATCAAAAAATCCAGTCCTAACCGGAAAGCATCTTTGTGCGGAATGCTGACCGTTGAAAAATACTGTTCGCTTGAGTCCTGGCACAGAATGAACGGACCGGTCTCATGCCAGTCCAAAAGCGCTTCATCAGACATCGCTTTTGAACAGAAAATCAGGCCGTCCACCTGTCTTTGTTTCAGCTGCTCCAATGCAAAAATTTCTTTTTCCAATTGATAATTTGTTTGATAAAGCGAAAAGTGAACGCCTTCCTTTGCAGCTTCTTCAGCGATTCCTTCCAGCAGCTCGCCGAAATAAGGGAGGCCGATGGTCGGCAGCACAACACCGATCATATTTGAAAAGCCTTTGGATAAATGAACGGCATGCATATTCCTTGCATATTCGAGCCGTTCAATCGTCTCAAGAACTTTTTGACGTTTTTCTTCTTTGACATACGGGTGGCCGTTGAGAACCCTTGAAACAGTCGTGATGGAAACCCCTGCGGCTTCAGCTATTTCCCTGATATTTGCCATTCGTTTCCCTTCTTTCTTTCAAATCTTTTCATACATGCCGGATCATTTCGCGTCATAAAGAAATTATATCGCTTGGAGACGTGGATTTTGATCGTTTTCGGAATTTTTTTCGGGGTTCTATAAATATGAAGAAAACAGTGAAGAAGATGTACGGAGAAAAAAACCGGCTGATATGAAAATATTTCACAATCAGCCGATACACGAAATATTTTTATCTAAACCATGCTTTTCCAAGGTTATTCATGAAATTGTGATCATTGAAAGGAACGTTTGCGCTTCCGAAATCCGTCGTGTTCAATGCGTTTCTTGCGGCAGGCGTCAAATCTTCCCATCCGATGAGAGGCTGGGTTCCGCCCTTTGCGCTGTCCACATATAAACTGTGGTTAATCGGTGCTTGAGGAGCATCATAGCGGATTTTCGGATGATCACCTTCCATGATCTTGTTGTTTGGAGCTGTTTTTTGAAATTTACCGTGCTGAGAATAAGCGATGGAAAACACTTTTGGATTTTGATTTGCCGGGTTATCGATCCATACGACGATTCCTTCCCAGTCATGTCGATGGCCGAATGCTTTAAAAGGCAGAGGTGAATCTTTAGGAAAATACCATGCGTACATAATCGCCCATACTCCATTGTACCATGCAGAGCGGGAGTACACTTGTCCCACGCTTTTGCTGCAGTGTCCTTCGGGCGCTCCGGTAGGCTCCAGGCCTCCGCTTGTATTGCCTTGTGCGTCAACTGCGGGAAAAGGCACGCAGCCGCTTGCGACCTTTAAATAAGGCTGAAAACGTTTGGCCGCTTTTTGAGAAACCGTCACAGGGGTTACTTCACTGAAGCCTTGCACTTTGTCATGATCAATCACTTTCGCGTCAGCTGCTGGTACGATACTGACAAAAGCAAACATCGACAAAAACAGTACATATCCTAATGTTTTCACTCTTTGCTAGCTTCCTTTCATAGGTAATGGACGTCAAATCATTAAAAAAGTTTTTAATGCTTATTTGTTGAGGGGATGATTCCGCAATCATTGCGGGGACTGAAATATCTCGATGAGAGATGAAAAGATATGGTCTGCGGCAGATTTAATTCATCAGCGTTTTCCCCATTTAATCCCTCCCTTCTTCTGAGCTTAGTATACAAATTTTTCACGAGAGAATAACGATGCAATCCGATTATCTTTTGATCAATCTAAATCACCATAATAAAAACAAAAAGACGCTATAGATTCATTCATCAAACGATCATCACAGGACTTTTTCAGCGTCAATCATATGAAGCGGCCCGGCAAAATTCCTGAAATCCCTGACATCAGGTTTTTCTTTATTGATTTAGGGCTTGCTATGGAAAGCGTTTCATAATTTAGAATGAAGGCAGCACCGGTGCTGAACACGTTTTCATTCCAGAAAGGGGAAGAAAAATGGGTATCTTCATTCTGATTCTCTTATGTATCATTATCGTACTGTCTTCAAAAGCAGCAATGAAACCGCTTAAAGAAAAACACGAGGTCAAACCATTCCGTTCCTTTGACGATTTTTTCATTTCAAAGGATTGACGCGGGTAATAAGACAAACGATTCACGTCAGCATAAAAAAGAACCCGCGCGCGGGCGCGGGTTCCGTTTTTTATGAAATGACAGTCAGCTCTTTTGGATACTTTGTCAGCGCTTCTGCTCCATCGGCAGTGACAAGTACATCATCCTCGATGCGCACCCCTCCGATTTCCGGCACATAGATGCCGGGTTCAATCGTGTATACCATACCTTGTTTTAAAAGCTCGTCATTGTTATGGCTCATCGACGGGTATTCATGAGGCGAAATCCCGAGCCCGTGCCCGAGACGGTGAGGAAAGTAATCGCCATAGCCCGCTTTTTCGATGATACCGCGCGCTTTTAAATCAAGGTCGCCGATTCTGACACCGGGTTTGCTCATCTTAAGCGCCTCCGTTTCGGCCTGAAGCACCGTATCATATATTTCTTTTTGTTTTTCACTCACATTTTGATACACGAGCGTTCTTGTAATATCAGAGCAGTATCCGTTAATGATTACGCCTAAATCAAAGAGGACGAAATCGCCCGGCTTAAGCGTGCGGCTGCCCGGGTTTCCGTGCGGCTGTCCTGACTTTTCTCCGAAAAGGACCATTGTGGAAAATGACATCCCCTGGACTCCTTTTTTCTTCAGCTCATACTCGATTTTAGCGACCACATCGATTTCCGCTATCCCTTCTTTTAATGCGGCGGCTCCTGCTTCGACCCCGTAGTCGGCAAGCTTGGCCGCTTCACGGAGGATGCTGATTTCTTTTTCGTCTTTGATGACGCGGATTTGGTTCAGCCTTTCTTCTGCAGAGACAAGCTCCGCACCGTTTGTGACCGCCTGCAGCATTTCGGCTCGCGACAGAGCAAGCGTTTCTTTTTCAACCGCCACTTTTGAACATTGGCCGTTTCGCTTTTGAAGCGCTGAGGATATGAGTTCCCAAGGGTTTTGATGATCCCCGTATCCGACGATCTCATACGTCCAGCCTGCTGCTCTCGCCTGACCGGCCTCCATTTGCGGACAAACAAAAAACGGCTCTTCATCTTGAAAAATAAAAACGCCCATCAGCCGTTCGTGCGGTTCTGTATAAAAGCCTGTAAGATAAAACACGTTTTCTTTTGAATGAATAAAAGCCGAAGATATGTTTTTTTCTTTCAGCCAGGAAGAGATTTGTTCAATTCTTTCCATGCTCTTTTCACTCCTTGAGACAGTTTCCATACCATACATTTAACATGTAAAAGCATCACATCCATTGTATCAGTTTTTCCCGTCTCTTGCTCACCGCTTATGTATGAAGCGTTCTGATGTGAAAAACGGCTGCCGTTAACGTGCAGCCGTTTTTTTGTTTAGGATTTCAGCAGCCTGAGGCCGTTTAAAATAACAAGCAGCGTGCTGCCTTCATGGCCGATGACACCGAGCGGCAGATCAAGAATTTGCAGGAAGTTGCTGCAGATTAAAAGACAGATCACACCAAGAGAGAACATCACGTTTTGTTTAATGATCGTATTCATTTTCCGGGAGAGCCGGATCATTTTGGTCAGTCCTGTCAATTCGTTTTTCATTAAAACGACATCAGCTGTTTCCAGTGCGACATCTGTGCCTCCCCCCATTGCGATCCCCACATCAGCGGCGGCAAGGGCCGGTGCATCATTGATTCCGTCTCCCACCATCACGATTGTTCCGTATGTTTTTTTCAGCTTTTGCGCTTCCTCTACTTTTCTGTCAGGAAGACATTCTGAAACGACGATTTTCAAGCCCGCTTCTCGTGCGATGGCCGCTGCGGTTTCAGGCTGATCCCCGGTCAGCATCGCCGTCTGAACACCAAGCGCGTTCAGCTCTTCAATCACCGCTTTAGCTTCCGGTCTGATTTGGTCTTTTAATGCAAAACACCCCGCGATTTTTTCGCCTTTTTTCACGAACACAATTGTTTTTCCCTGCTTGGCAAGCTCCTGAACAGCCGCCGTGAGAAATTGCCCGGCTGCCTCTTCCCCGACAAATCCGGCTTTGCCGATCAGCCATGTCTCTCCATTATATCGAGCCTGAACGCCAAACCCTGACGTCTCCTCGATCGACACATTCGCGGGAGGCTCGATACCTTTTGCTTCTGCATACTCGACAATCGCTTTGGCAAGCGGATGACCTGACTGCTTCTCAATCGCAGCAGCAGCCTCCAAGCATTCGCGCTCCTCGATATCAGCAGCTAAAAGCATATCCTCCACGCCGGGCTTTCCGTTCGTAATCGTTCCCGTTTTATCCAATGCAACAATTTTGCTGTTTCCGAGCTTTTCAAGGAAGACGCTGCCTTTGACAAGCAGGCCGTTTCTTGCGCCATTCGAGATCAAGGACAGCGCGGCAGGCATGATCGAAGCGACAAGGGCACACGGCGAAGCGACGACCATGAACACCATCGCTCTGTAAAATGTCTCGCTCCAGCTCCAGCCAAGCAGAAAATGCGGCAGAAAGAGCAGCAGTCCGACAGCAAGCAAAACCCCTTTAACGTAAATATTTTCAAATCGCTCAATGAACGCCTGTGACGGCGAAACGCTGTTTTGCGCAGACTCAACGAGCCGAATGATCTTTTTGAACAACGAATCTTCATTTGTCTTTGTGACTCGGACGGTGAGCGATCCGCTCAAATTGACTGTCCCCGCAAAAACCGCGTCTCCGAGGGTTTTTTCCGCGGGGATTGATTCGCCCGTTAGTGCCGATTCGTCGATACTCGTTTTTCCCGATTCGATCTCCCCGTCTGCCGCAATGCGTTCCCCTGGTTTAACAAGAATGAGGTCACCCGCTTGAAGATCGGCTGCCGCCACGGTTCTTGTTCCTTCTTCTTCAAGTAAAACGGCTTCCTCCGGCTCCAATTTCATCAGCGATGTCAAATCGCGTTTGCTTTTATTTAATGTATACGTTTCAAGCGCTCCGCTGAGAGAAAAGATAAAAATTAACACGGCCCCTTCAGCCCAGTAGCCGATCAGCGCAGACCCGACCGCCGCAAAAATCATCAGGAGTTCAACATTCAGCGTTTTTTCCGCCAGCGTTTCTTGTATACCTTCTTTCGCTTTGGCAAAGCCGCCGATACAAAAAGCTAAAATAAACAGAACAACGGACAATGTGTCATTGCCGGACAACAGCCAGCCTGCAAGAATCAACAAACCCGACAAAAGCGCAGCAATCAATTCCCCGTGCTGCCTCCAATTTTCAAAGTGAAACGTGTGACGGTTCTGCTGCGATTGTTTCCCGATCTCTAATTGCATCTCCAATATCCTCCCTAATTGAGAATGTAATTCATCGTCAATTTCCTTCTTAAAAAACAAATTGCCGCCTCATCGGCAGCATAAACATGAAGTATTTTATTTATATAAAGGGTATGACTGCTTCTTGTCCATTGAACACACCCTTTTCTATTTCTCATTATAGCACGGCTTTCTACGTTTTCAAATAATAATTATTATAATTTCTTCATGATATTAATTATCATTTACATTCCAAAAAAAAAGCTGAACTCCCGGCTCAGCTTTTCCCTGCCCATTCTTTCATTTGTTCCACAGTAATGGGTCCGACAACCGATTTCTCCAGCTCTCCTTTTTCGTTAAAGAAAAATGTCGTTGGAATCGTCATGACATTGTAGGCTTTCATCATTTCGCCCTTTTTGTCAAAAACGATCGGAAATGTCAGCTTGTTTGCTTTAATAAACTGTTTCACCTTCTGTTCGTTTTTTTCGGCATTCAGCAAATTCACGGTTACGAGCTTTATGCCGGATTGCTTGCTTTCATAGTAGGATTGGAATCGCGGAAGCTCTTCACGGCACGGCGGACACCAGGTCGTCCAAAAATGAACGATCGTCTTTTGGCCTTCGGCGGGAATGACGACGCGCTGACCCTCCACCGTGTTCATCTGCATGACTGCCGGAGAAGCATATTTTGCAGAGGCCTGCGGCTGAAATAAGAAGGCTCCGAAAAAAAGCACCAGGATGAGCGGGTAAATAAGACTGATTCTTCGCATATGAACTCCCCTTCTTTTTAGTATTAGCTTCCCCGCAAAAACCAAAACTATGAAGAGGGTCAATCAGCGGCTTTCGATTCTCGGAGAGCGGGATTTGTTTGTCAACAAAAGCGTGACGCCCAGCTCTTTGCACATCGTCACATAATGCAGCGCCGTCAGCAAAATCATCCCGGTATTCATCGCAAGGATGATCCCCGTCATCTGCAATGTCTGCATAGATCCGAGAACATACATCATCAAAAACGACAAGACACTGGCCCATACGTTATGATAAAAGGCATCTTTGGCCAATCCCATTCCGATTAAACAGGCCTGAAACGGCATCGCAAAAAAGTGGAATAAAAAGTACGGCCACAGCATTTTTAGGTAAAACGACGCCTTGACCGAATCGAAAAATAAGTGGGTCAGCGGCTCTGCAAAGTGATACATCACCATAACGGACGGTATGCCGTAAAACAGCGTGATGAAGATCGCCTGTTTAATCCGTTTGATCACTCTTTCGTATTGTCCGTAAGCGTAGCTTTCGGAAATGCTCGGGATCATGACGATCATCAGTGAATGGGCGATAAAAGCCGGAAAAAAGCCGATTGTCATCGCCACCCCCGAAAGCATGCCGAACTGGTCGATGGCCGATGTTCTCGATACGCCAGCGGCAAGCAGCGTTCCCTTCACCAAAAAAGGTTCAACGGCGTTTGTCACAGCGTGAAAAACGCGCAGCCCCGTCGTCGGGATCGAAACAGTGAGCAGGCGTTTTAAAACATCGTTTCTCCGCAAGTGGATCTGCTGCCCTTTTTGAGCGGCGCGCCTGACCAAAACAAACTGCGAAAACAAATAAACAAACACGACCACTTCACTTGCAACGAGGACAAACAATGAGATCAGAAGAGAAGTATCCAATTCAAAGGAATACCATTGAAAAAATAAAAACAAGCCGATGAGCTGAAAGATTTTTTTCAGGGCATTAGCCGTTGCGATTTTACCCATTTGCTGAACGCCCATGAAGTAGCCTCTCGCGATCGACGTAAATGCAACCGTAGGGATCATCCCGATCACAAGTCCTCTGATCAGAGGGTGGTAAGAATCAAAAACCGGAATAAATGGAAGAATGATCACTGCAGCTGCCGTGGAAAAAACCGTGCAGACCGCAGTCATCCGCAATGCATGTTTCAGCATGCTTTCGTGCAGCTTCGGGCTGGACTCGGCGATAAACTTCGATATCGATACAGGCAGCTCAAGGCTCGCAATCACCACAACTAAAAAAATGGAAGGCAAAACACTCATGTAGAGCCCCATGCCATGCTCGCCAAGCTCCCGCGCAAGAATCATGTTGATGACGAATTCAAGACATTCTGCAAAAAAAGCAGCTAGCGAAAGAAGAACGATTCCTTTTACAAAACGGTTCATGAGGTCTCTCCTTGTCTCACGGGTTTATCCCATCATATGAGACAAGTCTAAAAATTATTTTCTTTTTCATTGAAAATTGATTTTCATAAAGGATCAAAAACAATTTTTTTCTTAGGCTGTGAAAAGTGAGAAAGAATCGCATATAAAAAGCAGTCAAGGCGGATGGCCCTGACTGCTTTTTTAGATCGCAAAGACATGATTGCCGATGCGCTTCACGACTTTTCTCGTTTTAATCCAGTCATCAGAAGCGATGTCAGGATTATAGAAAAATAAAGCGTCTGTTTCTTTTTTATTTTGATCTACCGCTTCTTCCACAGCTTCAACTGATTCGCGGTCTGCTTTTTTCTCGATGCTGCCGTTTAGAACGGGCTCAAAAGCGTTTCTTTGATAGATCACGCTTTTTACGCTGTCAGGAAATCGGCCGTCTTCCACCCGATTCAGGACGACATTGGCGACAGCCACTTTTCCTTCAAATGACTCGCCTTTCGCTTCGGCATGTACAAGCCTTGATAAAAGATCTTTTTCTTTATGTGTAAGATCAGTCGTCTCTTCTTCAAGTTCTTCTTTTTCCTGCTCCTCTTCAGCTGGCAGATGTGCGGCTTCAACGAAGCTTTTTTCATCTGTCAATTGAAAAGCAGGATTTTCTTCTTGTTTAAGGCTTTCCATCAGCCGTTCCATTTCCTGTTTATCTTTTTTCGAGAACAACATGACAGCTTGAGCATGCTCGATTCTTGCTGCCGGCAGCATGCAGATTAAAAACGCAGCTAGCGCAGCAAATTTCGATTTCATTTCCTTCCTCCTTGTCAAATCTTCATCGAAAAAAACATATGTTTTACACTAACAAGACGAATCGCTGATTTCATTGCCAAAATGTTGGCATGTCTTCCATCAAACCGTCCGGTTGTCACATTATTGCAGACAGCCGGACGATTTCATGCAGAAAACACCAAAATCTCCAGAAACATATGGCTTCACACAAATAAAAAAAGCTTTCTCAGCCGGTCTGAGAAAGCCTTTTTCAGCTTCTTGCCTCTTTCATATATTGAAATATAATATTTCCGCCATGCTGGGCAATGCCGCGAAAATGCTTAAAATCTTCCTGCTTTGTTAAGATGGCTCTGAAAGAAAGAAAATCTTCTTTTTTGACATGGAGTTCATGAATGCTCCCTGACCTTAATTGCTCGATCTGATCGATGGCATTTTGCTCTGTCACCTGTTCTCTCCCCTTTTCTCTCATCATCTTTAACTAATTAACTATAACATTAAGTCACACCAGGTACAACAATAGTGATGCCGCTTCCCAAATCGCTTTACTTCTCCAAGAAAATATTGCAAAATACTTTCAATAGGTTAATTTACTTTAAAGGAGAGGAAGTCACTTGAAAATTGCAAAAGTCGGGAACGTCATCGAATTTAAAAACGGACTCACCGGAATCGTAGAGAAAGTAAACGAAAACTCTGTGATCGTCGATGTCACGATTATGGAAAACTACAGAGACTTGGAACTGGACTCCTTAACCGTCGTCAATCATAAAAACTATAAAATTATTAAAGATTCCCTGCATTAATCAGCCGCCCTTTACAGCAAATATTCACGATTTCCACGCAGCTTTATTTCCACAAGTTTTTCTACAAAAGGAAAAACCGCCTGCCACCCGGCTCCGGCGGTTTTTTTCCTCTGTTCCCTACATCGTCCCGAAGAAGTTTTATCGCAAAGCACGGTAATCGAGTTTGCTTTTGACTAGACAGCTGAAAAAGACGGCGGCCGTGCGTAATGAAAAGAAATACCCGACCGCTTTCCGGCTCCTTAAACATTATTTTAAAATAGATGACTTTATCTTTCCGACCCGTATCAGTACATTTTTCAATCTCATTATCAGTTTAGGAAGACATTATCGTCCAAGCGTGCTTTTTCTACGATTATATCCGAAGTTTTTATCGATTCTATTGTCATTCAAGTAAATGCTGTAAGTCCCCGGGGCCAGCTCTTCCATGTCTTCAATATCCTGCACCACTTGATTATAAATGCGTTCGCTTGGCCTTGTATGCGCTTTTTTCATATATAACTGTATATTGATATCACATGATTTTGGGGTGATTTCTTCATCTTCTAATTTTTCCTGCCAGTCTTGTTTGCTTCTTTTCGGGTTTTCTAAATATGCTGAATAAAGGTCATCCTTCCAATCAGCATTTAAAGAAACACCATAATAAGGCGTCTGATATCCCTTACCGCTTGTGTTATCAACGGCTGCCTGCGTTTTGCCAACAATCGGCTCTTCTTCTGTCAGCTTCTCTAAATAGTAATCTAGCGCGGCAAATTCGTCTTCAAAAGCCAATGCGTATATCGCGCTTGTAATCGAATCTTTCAAGTCCAACTCCGATGAACTGATCGCGTCAGTCTGCACCTCTTTCTTGTCCAAATCAATTTTAATTTTTGCGCTTGTGTAGAAATGCAATTTCCCGACCGATTCAGCATAAACAGTAACAAATCCATGCCCTCCGACAATGTTATGGACTTTTACCTTTGTTCTATATTGATCCAAGAAATAATCTTTTACCGTTTTTTCAACTTCATCTCGATGCGCTTCTGCAATCTCAGCGGTTTCCGCTTGATAACCCTTACTATGAATATGAAAGTCTTGTCCTTTGTAATCTTGGACGCTAATTTCAGAATCCTCTCTGTTTTGACATCCGCCTATAAACAAAAGTAAACCCATTCCAAGTGCTGCTGCTTTTTTATATTTCAAAAATGTATCCTCCAGTTCATACTGCATGCATACTGTACGATTTTATTGAATCCCATTTGTTTGCTAATTATTGGGCCCGCTTCATTATAAATCATATGAAGTGTATTTTTGGTTTCCGGTACACAAAATAAGACAATAGAACTAATAATTTTTATGTCATTCTCGATTTTTAAGTTCTTTAGTTCTGGGTTAAAATTCTTTCCAAAAGGAATAGACGTGCAACGATGCACGCCTAATCAACATGAATATTTTTTTATTATTATGAACCTGGACGATTTTGAAGGTGTTTTCCAGATAACCAACGATGCAAATTAAAGCCTTAATCCATATAATCTTAAAATGGATTAAGGCTTTAATTTATTACACTTCAAACCATAACTATGTAACAAATTTTCACAAATCAATTTTTCGTTGTTTTACATATCACCCGATTTCTGTATGCGCGCTATCTTCCCATCTTAAAAATGCCCAAAACTGCAATTTATTCATTTTTAACGGAAATTTATGATTGATATACTCTTCTTCACAGTCCTTAATGAGTGGAAAGTCAGCAAGTACCTCTGTACAAGCTACGCTCAGCATTTCTTTTTCATCGTCTGTAGGCTCCCCGTTAAAATAACCTTTCCAGTATAACGTTTCATTTTCCAACTTAACTGCGAGTCCCCTTAATTTATATGGGATTGCCCCCAATAAAGCGTAATGACAACTGATGATTAAATTATTCATTGTCGAATCCATATTTTCAATATCCACCTCAATATAATAAGCTTTTTCTAAAGTATAACCTTCCTCCCACAGAATGAGTTGAGCTTAACCGTTCCGGCTATTCATTGTTTGAAGGTCGGGAATTTTTAGGAACGTTTAGAAGTAAGTAAAAAGGGGTTGCTCATTGTTAAGCGGATCCTTTAATATCCGCAATCTTTATCTCTACACTCTTTTTTCATAACAGCATCAACACTATGACTCATTATCTTATCATTAGACGGATCGTATATACCATCAAATTTGTTATTTTCATCTTTATTATAATACCCAAACACCTGTACGCCACCCATTGGATCTATTTCATATCTATCCTCGAACTGAACACTATCTATTCCTTCATAATTTGCCTTCAAGAATTTTTCCATATGTATTTTTGCAGTTTTAAACTCTTCAATTTCTTCATTATGTTGTGCGTTGTTCTTCACAATAAAACCCCCGACTGCTATAATTACTAAAGCTAGAATAATAAGGTATTTTTTCAAAAAAATTCATCCTTTCAAGATCATTTTACACTAAATTTGCGAGGTTTTGTATGAGTAAAAACATAAAAGTTCCAAATCTGTCGGATAGCACTTATTATTCATTAAGCAGAAATGCGTATAAATATGATCAGCTTAAAGAAAAATTAAAAAGTAACACGCCAATTGTAACAGAAAACAAGATTGGTTGGTACGTTGAGCGCGTACGAAACGACGACGATACCGGACTCGATGCGGTTGTTCTGTCACAAGCCGAAAAGAGAAACGGCAAGTGGATAAAATCAGATAGCCCGAAAAATGTCATTGTAGCTTTTGCTGGAACAGATCCAGGGAAGGATCCGCTAAGTGACGTAGAACAAGCGGACGTTAATCATATCGTCTTAGGAAACGATCCGAAAGATAAAACACAATATGTCGTCAAGAAAGCTGCGAAAGATACGTCTAAGACACTTGGGAGATATACAGGTTCGATGGAACAAACTGCCATGCTCGAGTCCGGAGATTATAAATTAATTACAAAAACATCACAAATCGATCAAGCCGATCAACTTGTGCGGGAAGTCAAACAAAAGTATAAAGGTACCTCAACGATTATTTCAACAACCGGACACTCTCTCGGAGGAGCAGAGGCGGAATACAGCGCGGTCAACAATGATATTTACGCTGTTTCATTTAACAGCCCATCAATTGTTAAATTACATTCAGAAGAAAAACAAAAGGAAATTAATAACGGAGACTATAATCCTTATGTAAAGTCAATTGTCAATCCGGATGATATGGTCGGTGCCGGTTGGTGGGACGAATTTGATCGTCACAATGGGACTACCATTTACACAAAAGATCCTTCTATCGCAACGGCTAATCGCGAAAAAAGGCTTGACGGCAATAAACTCCAACAGGTCGGAAGAAACCTTCTGTATTTCGCTAATACACTAATCTTTCAAAACCCCGATACACACTGGGTCGGCAGCAATAATTTCTCTTTCGACGAAAACGGCAACGTTCAAAATATAGAAGGCGATGAGCTCGTTTATGACAAAAATTTAAAAGCGATGCTTCCACCGGAAGTTGTATCCGGAAGTGGCGCAATTAAAGTGACCCCGGAAGTCGCCAAGCAGCTCGCGCAAAAAGTAAATGCAATGATCAACGATCTACGGACGATGAAACGGGAAGCCGAAAACGCCTATCAGGAACACGATGCTGCAATCAATGATCTGAAACATGATACCTACCGTCAAATCGGCCACGGTTTATACGACAAGCTGACGCTTGACGATGTAAACAATACGCTGAATAACCTGGCGCAGTCGTTTGACAAAAAAGGCAATCCGCTCTTTTACGATGTTCATGCCGAAAAAGCGTACATCGCCTCATTAAAAAATACGATTTCAGATTTAGAAGACATCAGCGGGTACCTTGCGCAGATCGCAAAAGATTTTAAATCGAAAGATAAAATGCTGGCAAATTGGCTTAAGCTTTAGGAGATGAAACAATGGAAAATTTCAATAAACTGGCTTCACTCAACAACTTAAACGCAGATCAAGAAGACACACTCTTCATACGACGCAACCAGCTTCAACTGCTGAAAACGGGCATGAGAGGTACGGCCGCAACAAAGCTTGAAGGCATTAAAACGTCGCTAAGACCGAAGTTTAAAGTAGACGATATACAAAAAGAAATGAACAGCGTTTATTCATCACTTCTCTACAGCTTCGAAGGAAAAGCGCAGCAGGCGCTTGCTCAGCGAATCAGCCACAGCGCCCAGCAGCTTATCAATACGGAGCAGGACGGAGAAAGTTTTGTGAATGGATTTAAGACGAGATGACGGCGCCTTAATTGGCGTCTTATTTTTATTTAAATCTAACAACATGTTCTGTTCTGTTTTCACCACACTACTCGTCTTCGGTCTTCACCTCAAATAACTCCTCGACTTCACCCCGAGTCTTCACGTTAAGAGCTTTTTTATTTTTGCAAGTCCCCTTGTTGACACATATTCCTTTATGGCTATTCCATTAATAGCCCTTAACCTTTTAAGCATTTCAATATACCCGATAAATTTAAAATACGTTTGAGCTTTTTCACCCTAGGGGACTTTATTTGGCGAAATGATTGGGTCCCGGTTTAACAATCGCATAACCAGCGTTTTTCAATTCATTGACTGTCTCGAACCTGCGCTTATTCGAAAGACGCTTGCTTTAAGCTTGATCGTTTCGTTTGGCAGAAGCCGCAAAGGCCCGAAAGAGGTGATGTATACTCCGCTGACGTATTGCCTTGCATAGCTCATTTGTTATAAACGCTTGTCTAAAATCAAAAGATCATTCCATAACAACAATAAAATCATTTTTATCAATAATTTTTTATTGAAAACGATAAATAATATGTTAAATTCAAATCGACAAATAAGTGAGGTGCTCTTTATGAAACGTGGATCAACACTCTTTTTAAAGATGGCTGTTATTCTTATTGGAATCCCAGTACTTGCTTTGTGCATATTTTTCGTGCCAAAAATAGCGAATTTTGCAGCTGAATTGTACCCGGATATTTCTTATCTGAAATATCTCGTTTATATCGATTTGTATGCAGCGGCGATACCTTTTTACTTTGCTCTGTATCAAGCCTTTAAACTTTTAAGCTATATTGACCACAATAAAGCTTTCTCGAAATTGTCTGTACGGGCTTTAAAGAATATAAAATACTGTGCAATCACCATCAGTATTTTATTAGCGGCAGGCATGCCGCTCTTCTATCTCATCGCGGAGATGGACGACGCTCCTGGCATCATACTCATCGGACTGGTCCTTATTTTTGCTTCAATGGTTATCGCCGTCTTTGCTGCTGTTCTCCAAAGGCTATTGCAAGAAGCGATTGATATAAAATCAGAAAATGATTTAACAGTCTGAGGTGAAAACAATGGCAATTATTATCAATATTGACGTGATGCTTGCTAAAAGAAAAATGAGCGTAACGGAACTTTCTGAGAGGGTTGGAATCACAATGGCGAATCTTTCTATATTAAAAAACGGAAAGGCAAAGGCTATTCGATTATCAACTTTAGAGGCGATTTGCATTGCTTTAGAATGTCAACCCGGAGATATTTTGGAATACCGAAGTGATGAAGACACCCATGATTAAAAATTTAGCCTATTCGGCGGTGATCTTATGCGCATACCCGTAAGCCTGTTTAGCTGTAATACAAAGCCGGCCTCCCATATATTCAGAAAAAAACTTCGGAGGCACACATGATGAGAGCACTAAAACAACTCGTTCGTTTTGGTTGGGAGCAGTCCTTGTCATGTTTATTTCCTGTCGTTATTTTTGCCTCTTTGGCAATTACACAAACCATCCCTCTTCCCTTCCTGCCGCGGTATGACTGGCTGCTCATCATCTGTGTTCTCATGCAATGGTGGATGGTGCGTTCCGGGCTTGAAACACGGGATGAATTAAAAGTGATCACATTGTTCCATATTATTGGACTAGCTCTTGAACTTTTCAAGGTGCAAATGGGCTCCTGGTCTTATCCAGAGGAAGGTTATTCCAAAATCTTTGGAGTGCCTTTGTATAGCGGCTTTATGTACGCAAGTGTCGCCAGTTATCTTTGCCAGGCGTGGAGGAGGCTCAAGGTTGAACTGGTGAAGTGGCCGCCGTTTTTCGTCGTTGTACCTCTTGCCGCTGCGATTTATTTGAATTTTTTCCTCCATCATTATTGGATTGACGTCCGCTTTTGGTTATCTGGACTTGTGATAATTGTCTTTTGGAAATCATGGGTCATATACGAGGTTAATGGAATTCGTTACCGTATGCCGCTCGCACTTTCTTTTGTGCTCATCGGATTTTTTATATGGATAGCCGAAAATATCGCAACGTTTTTTGGAGCCTGGACATATCCAAACCAAACCAGCGCGTGGAGTCTCGTTCATGTAGGGAAAGTGAGTTCATGGCTCTTATTAGTGATTGTCAGCTTTCTAATCGTAGCCACGTTAAAACAGATTAAGGAGAAAGATTCCACTAGAGTGGATGCCGGTCAATTTTTATAACTTATTTTAAAGGGTATCAAAGAGCTATGGGACCTGTTGCAGACATCAATAAAAAATTTTCTTTAAGCTGATCATTCACATATCGAATTACTCCTTTAGTAGGTCATAAGACTTGATCACCAAGATTCATTTTCCTGGAGAGAACGTTGAATCCTCCGTCCTCTTACGTATCCTATTAGTTGGAGATCGTTGGCGAATGGATTACGAAATAAAAGGATATGATATGACGGTGGTATACGATTATAAGGAATAACCGGACGGTCTTTATGGCCGGTGAGACAACTGCGATTATCCGCTATTCAAGAGCTCGGTGAAGGACGAAATTTACCTTCGAGAATGCTGCAGATGTGGCATGAATAAGAGCATATAGAATATCAGGCGCCTTAACAGGCGTCTTTTTGTATTGCTTTAATTGCGGTATGCCGAAAATTTTTTCATTTTTCAACCTATTATCTCCCTAAGTATAGTAATATATTTACAAAAAGGAAATAAAAAGGGAGAGGTGGAAGTGAAACAGTTATTACCCTCGTCAAAAGTCGGAGTGAAAATCCACGAATGGTATAAAATGATAAGAGAGTTTAGTGTACCGGATGCAGAGGCTTTAAAAGAAGAAGTAGAGAAGGAAATTAATCAAATGGAAGAGGATCAGGACTTACTCCTTTACTATCAGTTGATGTGTTTTAGACATCAATTAATGTTAGAATATTTAGAACCTACTAACAAAAGAAAACAGGGACGATCAATCCATGAATTGTTGACCCAAATCGAGGAGCCTCGAGGAGATTTAAATGACCTCCTTAGTTACTACTCATTTTTCTTTAGGGGCATGTATGAATTTGAGAAAAAACAGTACATCAAAGCGATAGAGTTTTATCGAAACGCAGAAAAACAGTTGTCTCTCATTACGGATGTTATAGAACAAGCCGAGTTTCACTTTAAAATGGCTGAAGCATACTACATCATGAAACAGACTCATGTATCCATGTATCATATATTGAGGGCCTTTAAAATATACAATAATCATGAACTCTACACAGTCCGTAAAATCCAATGTTTATTTGTTATCGCGGGTAACTATGACGATTTAATGTGCCACGACAAAGCCTTGCCTCACTTGGAAAACGCACTTCAATTAGCGATAGAGATCGACAATAAAAGGCTCATTAGTTCTGCCTATTTTAATATAGCCGACTGTCATGAATGTATGGGGGACATTGATGCAGCAGTTGAATATGCTGAAAAAGCCGTAGAGATTAACCTAAAAGAAGAATATAATAACCTACCACAATCATTATATTACTTTACTCAACTTCTTTTTAAACAGAAAAACTACGGGCGCGCAATCGAGATATTTCGTATTGGTAGACAAACAGCTCGAAAATTCAATGATACCCTATTCACTTCACTATTTGAATATCTCGAGGCGTTATATATCTATTCTGTGAATAAAGAAGAGATTTTAGAGGTATTTAAATACTTGGAAGAGAATAAAATATTTGCATACATAGAAGAGCTTTCGCTTGAAGTCTCCAACCAATACCTTGAAAGAAAAGACCACAGAAACTCAATCGAGTTCCTTCAAAAAATGATGTATGCACAAACACAAATTAAAAAAGGGGAGTGTCTCTATGAGTATTAAAAAGCTCGTTATTCCCATTTTAGCCGCCGCGATATTAACGATGGGTATTAGCGCTGTTTCAGCAACCGACCAGTCTGACGGCGTATATCAAATCGCTACCCGTAAGCAAACGTAAGAAACGCCCCGCATTGGGGCGCTTTTTCATGTCTACAGTTTCTTAACGTTAAACATCGTAATAAACTTCTTATCAGCTGTCGATAAAATACGGTAAGATTAACGTATACCATTCCGACTCAGTGCCAACCTTCCTTTACAATTTCTTCAACGCTCCTCCCGTCTATAACGATCGATTGCTTCTTTCGTAAGCCCTCCAACATCTTCACGTTACATATTTGTGTGTAAACGTCAGAATGAGACATGCTCTTGACACTATGTTTTAATCGCCGCTCTTCGTCTCTCCTGTATATACCTCCCATCCCCTCCTCAAAGTCAGAATAACTAAATTTTTATGTTTAAAGAAAAAAACAGAAAACATCCTTTTTAACAGGAGGACAAAGCTATATTTTTAATTAATGAACAAACAAGACTAAAAACAGATAAATACCGAACGCTAGAGCATTCGCAGTTAACGACGAACTGACAAGCGGAGACGTTAACGAGGCGAGTGACGACGAAGTTTCCTCCTCTTTACCCTTCAATTAACAATTCGAATCGTATTTCATATACCCGGACTAGCATTCGACCAATACGCTGCAATTGTTCGTGGAAATTTCGAACAAAAAAGACGCGTAACAATACGCGTCTCGGTCACACACCGATGCACCTCTTACCGATTATCAATCGTCTCCGGATACAGATCATGGTTCATCATCCGATACTCGGCCATTTTTTCATACTTTGTGCCGGGCTTGCCGTAGTTGGTGTACGGGTCGATTGAGATTCCGCCTCTCGGCGTGAATTTGCCCCAGACTTCGATGTAGCGCGGGTCCATCAGCTCAATTAAATCGTTCATGATGATGTTCATGCAGTCTTCGTGAAAATCGCCGTGATTTCGGAAACTGAAGAGATACAGTTTCAAAGACTTGCTTTCTACCATTTTTTTATCAGGGATGTAGCTGATATAGATCGTGGCAAAATCGGGCTGGCCGGTTTTCGGGCACAGGGATGTGAATTCAGGGCAGTTGAATTTCACGAAGTAGTCCCTGTTTTCGTGTTTATTCGGGAAAGACTCAAGCACTTCCGGAGAATAGTCAAACAAATAATTGGTGCCTTGATTTCCAAGAAGGGTTACGCCTTCGAGTTCTGAATCTTTTCTTGTGGTCATCATTCATCTTCCTTTCTTCAATCAAACGCCTCGTTTGTTACCCCAGATCAGGGTGTGGAGCTGCGGGAGAACGCGGACGCGGTTCAATTCAGGGTCGCGCGTGACCGCTTCTACCAGCTGTTCATACTTTTGAAGCAGCCGTTCGACGAGCCGCACTTGGTCTTCTGTATGAACGTCGTCATTTCCGACTTGGAGAAAGAACGGGACATCAGGATAACGCTGGTGAACTTGCTTTGCAAATTGAAGGTCTTCCGCCGTGAATATGACGACCTTCAAACTTGCCGCTGCCGCCTGACCGTGCTCTTTCAGTTTTTCAACAATATGATCAAGCTTGTTAAAATCGGTTTTCATATTGGAGCTCGGCGGCTTTGGCGAAATTGTTAAATCATCGATTCCGGCAAACCAGTCTTGATAAAACGTCCCTTGCGTCTCAAGCGCTGTCCGTATACCGTTTTCTTTTAAAAGGGAAATCAGTCCGTCCAGCTGTTTTAAAAGCGCCGGGTTGCCTCCTGAAATCGTAACGTGCGAGAAGGCGTTTCCGCCGATGTCTTTAAGAGATTCGTATACTTCTTCCGCGGTCATCCATTTGATGTCTTTTTTCGCCGAACCGTCCCAGGTAAAAGCTGAATCGCACCAGCTGCACGAATAGTCGCAGCCGGCTGTTCTGACAAACATCGTTTTTTGCCCGATGACCATCCCCTCTCCCTGAACCGTCGGACCGAAAATTTCAAGTACGGGAATCGGCTTAGCCATTGTGAACACCCGGTTTCGGACGGTAGACGACATAGCTTGTCGGCGTTTCCCTGACAAACACCTGAACGCAATGCGGACGGTTTTTGAGATCTTTCAAATAAGCCTCTGTTTTATCGTAAATCGTTTTCGCCACCACTTCTGTCGAAGGGATCCGATCCGCGCTTTCACCCGAAAATTCCTGATGGTCATTTAAAAGCGTATGATCGTATTCCCCGTGGATCAATTTTTTAATGGTGCTGAAGTTGACAAGGAATCCTGATTCATTCAATTCATCCCCGGCAATCGTGATATTGATTGTATACGTATGGCCGTGGACTCTGCTGCATGCGCCCGCATCCTCTCTCGGAATAAAATGCGCGGCTGACATCTGCATATCTTTATTTAGTTCAAAAGAGTAAGGATGGCTTGGTTGCGGGTAAATTTGTGTAAGCACTGTTAAGCTCGCTCCTTTTTCATTTTCATATATTCATTGTAGCCATTCGCCCGAAGCTTGCAGGCCGGGCATTCGCCGCAGCCGTCGGCAATGATTCCGTTGTAGCACGTCAGCGTCTCGTTTTTCACGAAATCAAGCGCATCAAGCTCATCGGCGAGCTCCCACGTTTCCGCCTTGTTCAGCCACATCAGCGGCGTGTGGATGACAAACGGGCGCTCCATCGCCAAGTTGACAGTGACATTGCAGGATTTGACGAACTCATCCCGGCAATCCGGATAGCCGCTGAAATCCGTCTCGCATACACCTGTTATGATGTGCCGCGCGCCGACCTGGTAGGCGAGGATCGAAGCGAACGATAAAAACACGAGGTTGCGTCCCGGAACAAAAGTGGACGGAAGTTCGCCTTCTTTCGCCTCAATCTCGATATCATCCCTTGTCAAAGCATTCGGCGCGAGCTGATTTAACAGTTCCATATCAAGAAGGTGATGCTTGACGCCAAGCTTTTCAGCGATCTTTTTCGCGACTTCGATTTCCTCTCGGTGCCGCTGATTATATTGGAAGGTGACCGCTTCCACCTCCTGAAATTGCCGAAGCGCCCACAAAAGGCAAGTCGTACTGTCCTGACCGCCGCTGAATACGACGATCGCTTTTTCCTGTTTCATAATTCCTCCTTCTCCGCTTTCCGTCAGTATTTCATAAAAGAAGAGATTCACTGATATCTAAACGAAAAAACACCTTTCTCTGTGAGAAAAGTGTTCTAGCAAAAAAACAATAAAAAAGGCCATACCCCAAGGATACAGCTTTCCTTAGTTTTTTATAGAGGGTTTTGCTAGAACCTCTCCCGCAGTTTCAAGCGGATTTTGTTTCAATTTTCCTTCGCCATCTTATCACAAATCGCATGTTTCGCCAAGTGCAATGCCTGCCATTCAACGCTCAGGCACCCTTTTGACGATCAAAAAGAATATAAAGACGAGGCTCAGCTGGCCGAACAAAGGATAAATGGTCGATATCAGTTTTCCGTAGCCGATTTGTCCCGTCAAGTAGATTGTCAGCAGGATGAACATAAATACATACAGGCTTTTCATATGAAGATATTCATTAATCTGCTTTTCAAGACCATATAAATTGCCGATGACCGATGTGAAGACTTCCCCGAAAATGATAAACAGATAGATGATATGGACAGAATGTTGGACAATGAATACAACCTGTGCCATCGGAACTTCGTATAACAGGACATCAGGCAATGTTGAAAGAGACAGAAAGCTCGCGATCAACACAAGGGTAAGCAGACACCCTCCGATTAATGCTCCTTTTATAATGAGCCGTTCAGATTTCAGTTCAGAAGCGATCGGCACGAGAACCGCCTGTGCGAGCGACAAATTAAAAGCGCCGTACGAAACAGCGGATAAAATCCAATCGGGTTTTGCCGCCGAGAATGCCGCCAAATTGTGGATCTCCGGCCCTCTGAAAATAAACGAATCGAACAGGACGATGACTGTGAACAGAAGCAGCAGCGGAACGACAATGACATTGACGCCGAATATCCCTTTAACGCCCTTCATCATGACAAACAGACTCAAGGCAATCGTCGCAATCATCCCCGCTTGGTTTGAAAAGCCGAGCTGTTCCTCAAATATCGCCCCCGCTCCGGACAGCATAACAGACGTCACGCCGAGCAAAATCACGAGCATGAAGACATTGACAAATTTCCCGAGCGTATGGCCGAATAAATATTGATTCAGCTCCTGATAAGATTTGGCATTGATTCTGACCGCAATCAGCATCATTTTTGCGCCGAGAAATGTAAACATCAGTCCGCTGATCAAAATTCCGGCTAACCCCGGCCAGCCGAATCTTAAAAAAAACTCGACGATTTCTCTTCCAGTTGCAAATCCGGCTCCGACGACCGTTCCTACATAAACAAATGCCAGCTGAAAGGCTGATCCATGTGATTGACTCATACGACTCCTCCGTAAACGAATTCCCTTTCTACACCATATGAGCCATGTCCTTTAAAAAGAAGGACAACTTCTCATTCAGGAACAAAAAGAAAAAAGCATAGAACTTGAAAGTCAAAGAAGGTCAATGTATACTAATAGTCAGAAATGGTCAAACTACAGACCATTTTTTCAAAGTCAATTGGTCAAAAAAGGTCAAATTCAATAAAGGGGGTTTTGGCAAATGCGTTGTCAACATTGTCAAAAAAATGAGGCGACGATTCGCCTGAACATGCAAATCAACTTTACAAAAAAGCAAATGGATTTATGTGAAGACTGCTATAAAGAGCTGACTCAGCCTTCTATGTTTTCAGGAAATCATTTTTTTGGCGGAGGAGGTTCTTTCTTCAGCCAGCCATCACAAGCGCAGACGCAAACCGCTGCCAAAAAAGGCTTGCTCGATGAACTTGCCGTCAACTTAACGAATGCCGCAAAGACAGGCTTGCTCGATCCGGTGATCGGCCGCGATGATGAAGTGGCCCGTGTAATCGAGATCTTAAACCGCAGAAATAAAAACAACCCTGTCTTAATCGGTGAACCGGGCGTTGGTAAAACAGCCGTTGCTGAAGGACTTGCTCTCAAAATCGCCGAAGGCGATGTTCCAAATAAATTGAAAAACAAAGAACTCTACCTGCTTGATGTCGCTTCCCTCGTAGCAAACACCGGCATCAGAGGACAATTTGAAGAAAGAATGAAACAGCTGATGAAAGAGCTGAAAGAACGCAAAAACGCGGTCTTGTTTATTGACGAAATTCACCTTCTTGTCGGAGCAGGCTCTGCCGAAGGCTCCATGGACGCCGGCAACATTTTAAAACCTGCGCTTGCCAGAGGCGAACTGCAAGTCATCGGCGCGACGACGTTGAAAGAATATCGCCAAATCGAAAAAGATGCAGCATTAGAGCGGCGCTTCCAGCCGATCATGGTGCATGAACCGACAATTGAGCAGACCGCGGCGATTTTAAACGGGCTGAAAGAAAAATACGAAGCGTATCATGATGTAACTTACACGGATGAAGCGATCAAAGCCTGCGTCGTTCTGTCTAGCCGCTATATTCAGGACCGTCATCTTCCCGATAAGGCGATCGACCTTTTGGATGAAGCCGGTTCAAAAGCGAACTTGAAAATCGACACGGTCAGCGGTGAACAAGCTTCCCAACGCCTGAAAGAAATCGAAGCGGAAAAAGCTAAAGCGCTGCAGGAAGAAAACTATGAGCTTGCAGCAAAGCTCCGCGATGAAGAAGAAGCACTGCACAAAAAAATGGAAAACCATGCGGAAGAAAAACGGGCAACCGTTAAAGCTGAAGACATTCAAGCGATCATCGAACAAAAAACCGGCATTCCGGTCGGCAAGCTTCAGCACGACGATCAGAAGAAAATGAAAGAGCTTGAAGCAAACCTTTCAAGCCGCGTGATCGGTCAAAAAGAAGCGGTAAAAAAAGTGGCAAAAGCCGTCAAAAGAAGCCGCGCCGGCCTGAAATCAAAAAACAGGCCAGTCGGTTCATTCCTGTTCGTCGGCCCGACAGGTGTCGGTAAAACAGAACTTTCTAAAAGGCTTGCGGAAGAACTGTTCGGCACGAAGGATGCCGTCATCCGCCTCGATATGAGCGAATACATGGAAAAACACGCCGTATCGAAGCTGATCGGTTCACCTCCTGGATATGTCGGCCACGAAGAAGCCGGACAGCTCACCGAAAAAGTCCGGAGGAACCCGTACAGCATCGTTTTGCTTGATGAAATCGAAAAAGCCCATCCCGATGTTCAGCACATGTTCCTGCAAATCATGGAAGACGGACGTCTGACAGACAGCCAGGGACGGACGGTCAGCTTTAAAGATACCGTCATCATTATGACAAGCAATGCCGGAGTATCTGAAAAGCGGACAACCGTCGGTTTTAACCGGGAAGAACAAGTAATGGGCGAACAATCAATGATCGATTCCCTAAGCAGCTACTTTAAGCCGGAATTCCTGAACAGATTTGACAGCATCATCGAGTTCCAGCCGCTCGAAAAAGAAGATCTGGTCAAGATCGTCACTCTCTTGCTGGAAGAGCTTGAAGAAACGTTAAAAGAGCAAAACATGACGCTTGAAGTTTCAGATGAAGCAAAAGAAAAAATTGCTGAAATCGGATACCATCCGGCCTTCGGCGCCCGCCCATTAAGACGAACCATTCAAACAGCAGTCGAAGATCAAATGACCGATCTGCTGCTTGAAGAAGAACATATCAACGGTTTTGCGGTTATCGTTGAAAACGATGAAATCTTGGTGAAACCAACCGCATAACACACATAACGGCCTCCGATTGCGGAGGCCGCTTTACATACAACGTAAGGATCACAAAAATTCTATTTTTTAACATTAAATAACCCTAAAGTCCCTTTTCACCATGATTTTGAAACAATTTAAGAAACACCCTAAAGTTCCTATCACGCAACACCGATATTAACGATAGAAAAGTTAGTTAAAGGAATTGGTGAAAAAATGGACAAAACATCGTTAATTGGAATCATCTTAGCTATCATCGGAGTAGGTGTCGGCATGGTCATGAAAGGTGTCAGCCCTTCCGTTCTCGTCAATCCCGCGGCATGGCTGATCATCCTTGTCGGGACAATCGCAGCAGTTGTGATCGCTTTTCCAATCCGCGAGATCAAAAAGGTTCCCAAACTCTTCGGCATCTTGTTCAAAGAGAAGAAGATGATCGAAATCAACGAATTGATCCCGATGTTTTCCGAGTGGGCGCAAATCGCAAGACGTGAAGGACTTCTCGCTTTGGAAGCAAATTTGAATGAGATCGATGATGAATTTTTGAAAAACGGCATGAGCATGGCAGTAGACGGCCAAAGTGCCGAATTTATCAGGGACGTTTTAACTGAAGAAGTTGAAGCAATGGAAGAAAGACATCAAGTCGGAGCGGGCATTTTTACCCAGGCGGGCACATACGCGCCGACACTCGGCGTTTTGGGCGCTGTTGTCGGACTGATCGCAGCGCTTGCGGATATGAGCGACACTGAAGCGCTTGGACATGCGATCAGCGCCGCTTTTGTCGCGACCCTTCTCGGGATCTTCACCGGATATGTACTATGGCATCCTTTTGCCAATAAATTAAAGCGGAAATCCAAACAGGAAGTCAAAGTCCGCGAAGTCATGATTGAAGGCATCCTTTCGATCTTGGAAGGCCAAGCGCCAAAAGTCATTGAACAAAAGCTTTTGATGTATGTCTCTCCAAGCGAACGCTCCAGCATCGTCATCCCAGAAGGAGACAAAGGAGACAGCAGCAATGGCTAGAAAAAAGAAGCACAAAAAAGACCATGAAGAACACGTGGATGAGTCTTGGCTCATCCCATATGCCGACCTGCTGACACTGCTTTTGGCCTTGTTCATCGTACTGTTTGCCATGAGCTCGATCGACGCCAAGAAGTTTGATATGCTGTCTAAATCATTCAATGCCGTATTTACCGGCGGAACAGGAATGATGGATTATTCCAGCTTCACCGAGCCGAAAACGAGCACAACCGAAGATGGAAAAAGCCCTGACCAAGCAAAAGATCTCTCTCAAGATCAAAAAGAAAAAGACAAGCAGTCGCTGAAAAAAATTCAGGAGCAGGTCAACCGGTTTATTAAAGAGAAAAGTCTTGAAAAACAGGTCAATACGAAGCTGACAGACGAAGGCCTCCTCCTTTCCATCGAGGATAATATCTTTTTTGATTCCGGAAAAGCGGAGATCCGCCAGCAGGACATTCCGCTGGCCAAGGAAGTATCCGACCTTCTCGTCTTGAATCCGCCCCGCAATATCGTAATCAGCGGACATACGGACAATGTGCCGATTCGAAATTCTCAATTTAAATCAAATTGGCATTTAAGCGTGATGCGGGCAGTCAATTTCATGGGGCTTTTAATCGAAAATCCCAAGCTTGACGCCAAGATATTCAGCGCGAAAGGCTACGGAGAATTTAAACCGATCGCTTCAAATGACACCGAAGAAGGAAGAAGGAAAAACAGACGCGTTGAAATCCTCATCCTGCCGATCGGCCAGGAAAACTTGAATAAAAAAGAATAGGAAGCTGCCTTTTGGCAGCTTCCTCAGCTTGTAGAGAAACCTATGTTTTTCTACAAGCTTTTTTGTTTTAAATGGTTTTGATGTGTTTTGTCATCTTTATAAAAGAAATAGAAAAAGTCCTCCCACACCCCTAGCCTAGCTTCGCTAGGTG